>JAZSJB010000005.1:0-36012 GCA_045534105.1 Lawsonibacter sp.
CCATCCAGGTTCTGGTCCAGGCCCGGGAGCACCTGATCCGCAAGACCTTCGAGGCCATTCAGGGCGCCAAGCATGTCATCCTCCATTTCTATAACTCCACCTCTACCCTCCAGCGCAAGGTGGTCTTTCACATGGAGACTGAGGGTATCACCAAAATCGCCACCGATGCCGCCGACCTGATCTATGAGATGTCCCGCCCGCTCATTGCCGAGGGCATGAACCTGCGCTTTGAGTACTCTCCCGAGTCCTTTATGGGTACGGAGATGGACTACGCCGTGG
Organism: Lawsonibacter sp.; assembly: GCA_045534105.1. Classification (GTDB taxonomy): domain Bacteria; phylum Bacillota; class Clostridia; order Oscillospirales; family Oscillospiraceae; genus Lawsonibacter. The sequence goes on from JAZSJB010000005.1 coordinate 280, forward strand.
AGATTTGTCAGGCGGTGATTGAGCATCTGCATGCCACCCCGGACAATAAGGTCATACTGAACCTGCCCACCACGGTAGAGAACTGTATGCCCAACCAGTTTGCTGATATGCTGGAGTACTTCTGTAAAAAGCTGCCCGACCGCAAGAGCGCGATCATCTCCCTGCACCCCCACAATGACCGGGGCTGCGGTGTGGCCACGGCGGAGCTGGGTCTGTTGGCGGGTGCTGAGCGTGTGGAGGCCACCCTCTTCGGCAACGGCGAGCGTACCGGCAATGTGGATATCGTGACCCTTGCCATGAACATGTTTACCCAAGGTGTGGACCCGGAGCTGGACTTTTCCAACATCAACAAGGTCAAGGAGATGTTCGAGCGGTGCACCAAGATGCCCGTGGGTGACCGCCAGCCTTATGCGGGCAAGCTGGTCTTTACCGCCTTCTCCGGCAGCCATCAGGATGCCATCAACAAGGGTACTCAGTACATGAAGGAATCCGGCACCGAGTACTGGGAGATTCCCTACCTGCCCATTGACCCGGCGGACGTGGGCCGTGAATATGAGCCGGTCATCCGCATCAACTCCCAGTCCGGCAAGGGCGGTGCTGCCTATATTATGGAGCACAACTTCGGTTTCGACTTGCCCAAGACCATGCATCCGGAGTTCGGCGCCATCGTCCAGAAGGAGACCGATCTGGTGGGCAAGGAGATCGCTCCCGAGCGCATCCGGGAGCTGTTCGATGGGGAGTATATCGAGGCCAAAGAGCCTTACAAGCTGCTCAAGCACGCTTTCCAGGAGAGCATCGACGAGCAGGGACACTCCCACGTCACCTTCTGGGGCACGCTGCAGCACACAGATACCATCTTCAAGGTATCCGGCGAGGGCAACGGCCCCATCGACGCCTTCTTCAACGCCATCAAGGACGAGAAGATGTCTCACTTCACCTTCCTGGACTATGCCTCCCACGCCATTACCGACGGCTCCGACTCTCAGGGCGTTGCATACATCCTGCTTGAGGATCAGCGTACCGGCAAGAAGTACTGGGGTGTCGGCCTGTCCCACAACATCAACCTGGCCCCCCTGCGCGGCATCCTGTCCGCCATCAACCGGGCGTGGATCGATCGTCATCAGCAGTGAATCATATAAAAAACACGCGTTCCTTTCGGAACGCGTGTTTTTATTCTTTTATTTACAGTCCCTGGGCCATCATAGCCTGGGCGATACGCTTGAAGGAAGCAATATCATTGCCCGCGATCAGGTCATAGCCCAACCCGTACTGCTCTGCCGCGGCGGCAGAGGCATCGTAGATGGAACTCATGATGGCGCGCAGGCGCTCATCAACCTCTTTCCGGGACCAGCTGTAACGGATAGAGTTCTGAGCCATTTCCAGCGCGGAGACCGCCACGCCGCCGGAACCGGCAGCCTTGGCACCTGCCGTGAGGATCTTGGGACTCAGACGCAGGATTTTGAGGGCATCGGCGGTTGCGGGCATGTTGGCCGCCTCTACGTAGTAGCGCACGCCGTTGGACAGGATGGCCACCGCGTCATGCACATCGATCTCGTTCTGGGTGGCACAGGGGATGGCGATATCTGCCGTCACGCTCCAGGGCTTCTGACCAGGGAAGAAGTCCGCGCCGAATTTGTCGGCATAGGGCTTGACCTTGTCCACGCCGCTCTGGCGCATCTGAACCATAAAGTCAAACTTATCCTGGGTGGTAATGCCGTCGGGATCGTACACATAGCCGTCAGGGCCGGACAGGGTGACCACCTTCCCGCCCAGTTCAGCTGCCTTGCGGCACACGCCCCAGGACATATTACCGAATCCGGATACAATGATCCGCTTTCCAGCCAGCTTTTCTCCACGGTGCTCCAGCATGCGCTCCAGGAAGTAGACCGTGCCGAAGCCGGCAGCCTCCTGACGGATCTTACTGCCGCCGTAGGTCAGTCCTTTTCCGGTCAAGGCGCTGCTCTCAGCCCGGCCGGTCAGCTTCTTGTACGCACCGTACAGGTAGCCGATCTCACGGGAGCTGACGCCGATATCGCCGGCAGGTACGTCGGTGTCCGCGCCGATGTAGCGGTACATGGAGTTCATGAAGCTCTGGCAGAAGCGCATGATCTCACGGTCGCTTTTCCCTCTGGGATCGAAGTCCGCGCCGCCGCCTGCGCCGCCGATAGGCAGACCAGTCAGGGCGTTTTTATAGGTCTGTTCAAAGCCCAGGAACTTGACCACGGAAGCGTTGACGGTAGGATGGAAGCGCAGACCACCCTTATAGGGGCCGATGGCGCTGTTGAACTGGACACGGTAGCCGTGGTTGGTGTGAGCCACGCCCTTGTCATCCACCCAGGGCACCAGGAAGGTAAACATACGCTCCGGCTCCACCATGCGGGTGAGCAGATCCATCTTCTCATAGCGGGGATCGTCCACGGCGGGCTCGATCATCTCAAGCCACGCCTGCACGGACTGCAGATACTCTGTCTCGTTTGGATACAGCTTTTTCAGGTTATCCAAAACGCGGGCAACATACTCGTTGTTCATGGGAAACCCTCCCTTACACCAGACCGTAGGCCAGCATGGAATTGGCCACCTTCAGGAAGCCTGCAATGTTGGCACCGGCCACCAGATCACCGGGCATGCCGTACTCCGCCGCGGCGGAGGAAGCGTTTTTGTACAGATCGGTCATGATCTGCTTCAGGTGCTCATCCACCTCTTCAAAGGTCCAGAAGAAGCGCATGGAGTTCTGGCTCATCTCCAGGGCGGAGACCGCTACACCGCCGGCGTTGGCCGCCTTGGCCGGGCCAAACAGCACACCGGCCGCTTTCAGGGTATCTACCGCGTCGGGAGTACAGGGCATATTGGCACCTTCAGCCACCAGGAAGCAGCCGTTGGCCACCAGGGCCTTGGCGGCATCGCCGTTCAGCTCATTCTGGGTGGCACAGGGCAGAGCGATGTCACAGGGAATGGTCCAGATTCCGGCACAGCCCTCGTGATACTCGGCCTGGGGGTGGGTATCCACATAGACCTTGATGCGCTTGCGCTCTACCTGCTTGATCTGCTTGATGGCGTCAAGATCAATGCCGTTCTTGTCGTAGATGTAACCGTTGGAGTCGGACATGGCCACCACCTTGGCGCCGAACTCAGTGGCCTTCTGGCAGGCGTAAGTGGCCACATTGCCGGAGCCGGAGACTACGACGGTCTGACCTTCAAAGCTCTTGCCCGCATCCTTGAGCATGCAGTCCGTAAAGTAGCACAGGCCGAAGCCGGTGGCCTCGGTACGGGCCAGAGAGCCGCCGTAGCTCAGGCCCTTGCCGGTCAGGGTGCCGGTAAACTCGTTGCGCAGGCGCTTATACTGGCCGAACATAAAGCCGATCTCGCGGGCACCTACGCCGATGTCGCCGGCGGGGACGTCGGTGTCGGGGCCGATGTGCTTGGACAGCTCAGCCATAAAGCTCTGGCAGAAGCGCATGACCTCGGCATCAGACTTGCCCTTGGGGTCGAAGTCGGAACCGCCCTTGCCGCCGCCGATGGGCAGGCCGGTCAGGCTGTTCTTGAAGATCTGCTCAAAGCCCAGGAACTTGATGATGCCCTGATTGACGCTGGGGTGGAAGCGCAGGCCGCCCTTGTAGGGGCCGATGGCGCTGTTGAACTGAACGCGGAATCCGCGGTTGATATGCACCGTGCCCTGATCATCCTCCCAGGGCACACGGAAGGTGATGATCCGCTCGGGCTCCACCAGGCTGTCCATAACACCAGAGGTGATGTATTCAGGATGGGCGTCCACCACGGGAGACAGGGAGGTCAGAACCTCGCGCACCGCCTGGTGGAATTCGGGTTCGGAGGGATCGCGGGCAATGACACGCTCCATCAAACCGTTCAGATACTCATTGGGAATGCTCATAAATAACGCCTCCATTTTTGATTTAACACTTTAATTGGATGAATTACTTGTGTATGTTATAACATGAGTATTTTTGCAAGTCAATGATTATTGTCTTGTATTTCTGAGATTTGTGTAGGATGACAAAAAACAATCCGGTTTTTTGTAACTGTTTCGTCATATACAATAGAATACTATGTATATAAGCCTGTTGTTACACTGTGTACAGCCGGGTACTTTGATTTTTGAAATTGACAAAAGAGAACAAAATATATCCCGGAATCAGTTTGATTTTGTCGCAGAAACTGGCGGAAATAATATCTGCGCTTGCAAATAATGATTGTTTCAAAAAACATGGTTTTCGTAGTTGGGAGGGTATCGCCCGGCATTTTTTCAATACTGCGAGCTGTTTGAGATATCCTTTTTTGTTGTATGCAGGTTAGGATTGTGGTAAGATATAAAACAATAAAGAAGATCGGAGGGAGCGTCATGCCCGATTTTTTTCATCTGAATATACCGCAGGGAGAACTGATGAATGTCAGTTCTCTGGGACTTGCCCATCTGGGCGATGCGGTGTTTGAGCTGTTGGTGCGTTCCTGGGTGTGCCTGCACGGAACGGCAAAGATTAAGGACTTGCACAAGCAGACGGTGAGCTATGTTACCGCACCCGCTCAGGCTGAAATGGCGGAAAGGATCCTGCCTCTTCTGACACAGGAGGAGACTGACGTGTTTCGCCGAGGCAGAAATGCCGCTTCCCACAGTATCCCAAAGGCAGCCAGCCGGGGACAGTACCAGACGGCTACAGCGCTGGAGGCTCTTTTTGGCTGGCTATGGCTTCAGGACCGGACCGGGCGGATCAACGAGTTGTTTGATGCCATGATGGAAGGGGAGGAATAAGCATGCCCTTGGACGCGATTTGCCTTACCGCTGTGGCAAACGAGATACGCTCGGCCGTTGTGGGGGGGCGGATCGACAAGATCCATCAGCCCGGACGGGACGAGGTGGTCCTTGCGGTCCGCGCCAACGAAAACTGCAAGCTGTTTCTCTCTGCCAATCCCAGTCATCCAAGAGCGCAGCTGACCGCCATTTCCCGGGAAAACCCAGACAAGCCCCCCATGTTCTGCATGCTGCTGCGAAAGCATCTGACTGGGGCGCGTATTCTGGATATTGAACAACCGCCTATGGAGCGTGTGCTCCGACTGATCATGGAAGCAACGGATGAACTGGGCGACCGGGTGGAGCGGCAGTTGGTGCTGGAGGCCATGGGTCGGCATTCCAATCTGATTTTGCTGGATGAAGAAGGGCGTATCATCGACTGCCTGCGCCGGGTGGACAGCGATATGTCCGCACGGCGGCAGGTGCTGCCCGGCCTGTTTTACCACCTGCCTCCCGCACAGGCAAAGCTGGACCCCACGCTCCTGAGCCGGGAGGAACTGGAAAGGGAGCTGTCGCGTGCGCCGGAGGAGACTCAGGCGGATCGCTGGTTGCTGGACACCTTTGGCGGTCTGTCACCTCTTATTTGTCGGGAACTGGCTTTCCGGGCAGGGGGGAGCACGGATATCCGCCTGCATCAGTTGGGGGAGAAGGGTCGGAGCAGGCTGCTGGATGAGCTGGGACAGCTACTGGATGATGTAAGGCAAAATAGACTTACACCGACTATTGTTAAACGAAATAATAAGCTGGCAGACTTCACTTTTATGCCTGTAAGACAATATGAGGGACAGGCACAGGTGACTGCCGCGGAGTCTTTTGGTCAGTTGCTGGATGATTTTTATGCTGCACGGGAGACCATGGAGCGTGTCCGCCAACAGGGGCAGGACATGATCCGCACCGTGACCAATGCCAGGGACCGAACCGCCCGCAAGCTTGGCTTGCAGGAGCAGGAGCTGGAAGCGACCAAAGACAGGGAGCAGCTGCGTCAGAAAGGTGATATTATTACCTCCAACCTCCATGCCATGACCAAGGGAATGGCCCGGCTGAAGGTGTATAACTTCTATGACCCGGAAGGGGGAGAAATCGAGATCGCACTGGACCCCCTCCTTACGCCGCAGCAGAACGCTGCAAAATACTATAAGGAGTACAACAAGGCCAAAACCGCCGAGCAGGTGCTGACTGTCCAACTGGAAAAAGGACAGCAGGAGCTGGATTATCTGAACAGTGTGCTGGAAAACATCACATTGGCGGAAGGTGAGCGGGACCTGCAGGAAATCAGGCAGGAGCTGGTGGAGACGGGCTATGTTCGCCGTCCCTCCAAGGCCAAAGGTCGGGAGAAGAAGGCGGCATCCAAGCCATTGGAGTTTCGTTCCACGGCGGGTCTGCGCATTTCTGTAGGTAAGAACAATACCCAGAACGACCTGCTGACCATGAAAATGGCCTTTAAAAGTGACATCTGGCTCCATACCCAGAAGATTCACGGGTCTCATGTCATTCTGTGGACGGAGGGCGGGGAGGCCGACGTGCAGAGTTTGAACAAGGCTGCCTGTCTGGCTGCCTGGTTTTCTCAGGGCCGGGAGAGCCACAAGGTGCCTGTGGACTACACCCCGGTAAAATTCGTCAAAAAGCCCGCCGGGGCAAGACCGGGCATGGTGGTCTACACCACCTATGAGACTGCCTGGGTCGTTCCGGACGAGGAACTGGTCAAGCGCCTCAAGGTAAAATAAAAATCGCCGCCCACCGGGCGGCGATTTTTATTTTACCATCCAAGCCAACCGCTGTTTTCACGGTTGGCCATCACATCAAGGGAACAGTCCAGCATTTCGGCCACGTCAGCCCGGGTCAGGTTGGCGTCCAGTGTTTGCAGGGTGCCGTGCTCCGGGCGGATGACCCCGGTGGTAGTCAGGTTGACCGCAGCCTGCATGGCCCAGTGGTCCTGGGCGGTGTCACCGATCCCGAGGCTGGACCAGGTCTGTACTGCAACATCGGACACATCCAGCAGATTGTTCAGCATTACGGTAGCTTCGGCGCGGGTGACCGGGGCATCGGGGCAAAAGATGATCTGTCCCTGCTCGTTGCGCGTACCGTGGATAACGCCTGCCTTCAAAGCGGAGGAGACGTAACCCTTGGCCCAGGTGGGGATGGAGATGTCGTCGGCAAATCCCGTAACATTTACCTGATCCAGAGGTGCAAGACCCGCCACCGACATGGCCATGGCCAGGAACTGACTGCGGGAAACGGGAGTGTCAGGGGAGAAAAAATACTGGCCGTTCACATGCTCTCCCACGAAGATGCCCTCTTCTGCCAGACGCAAAGCAGCCTTGTGGGCGGAGCTGCCATCCATGTCGGAATAGGAGACACTTGTGCTTGCCTTTTCAATGCGGACAGAGACTTTGGCGGGATTGGAAATATTTCCCGCGCTGTCCACCGCCACATAAGTGAATGAGTCTTTGCCTGTCTTGTTCTCGTAGGGCGTGTAGACAAAGCGGCTGGTGCCGTCTTCGGCCACAGCCACGCTGCCACGTGCAGGGGTGCCGGTGATCTGGAAGGTAAGTGGGTCGCCCTCGGCATCTAATGCCTGGAAATAGCCGGTGATGGGGACGTTTTTATAGGTGCTCAGTGACATGTTTTCCGCGATGGGCGCCTGATTTTCCTCCCGGAGCAGGTACAGGGCCACGGTCACCTCGTCCCCCTGCGTGCCGGAGGAGAAGGTGGGGGTAAAGGAAAAGGTGGTATGCTGCGCCGTGGGGGCGTTCATGGCCTGAAAGCGCAGCCCATCCAGTGCGGTGGCCAGGATCACCGCGCCCTGCTCCAGGGGCTGTGACCCCACACTCAGTACCCCGCAGCTTCGCTCGGGAAGAGACGTGATGGTAATGGAGGACAGAGCATCGCTCTTGCTGCCGCTGACAGGGAAGTCACTGGTCGAGAAGGTCAGGGTGCCGCCGATGAGTACGTTACGTGTTACATCGGTTACCGAGGGGGAGTCGGACTTTTTGTTCCAGAAAAAGGCGGATGCAGGGATGGTCAGACAGCAGAGCAGGGTCAGGCTCAGACAGATGGCGGCTGCTCTGCGCAGGAAGACAGATCGCAAAACAAGGACCTCCTTTGTTGATAATGTGTCCTTATTTTTTACTGTACAGGCAGGAATATACGAAAAATGCCCGGCGTAAAAACGCCGGGCAAAGAAATTGTTAAATTCTGCCCCGGTTTCTCAGCCAGCTGGGCAGTGAACGGGCTTTCATACCGGACACGACTCCCATGGAGATAAACAGGGTGATAAGGGAGGAGCCGCCATAGCTGAAGAAGGGGAGCGTCAGACCCATGACAGGCAAAATATAAAGGCACATGCCCACATTGAACACTGTCTGGATCAGCAGCATTCCGCCGAAGGCAATGGATACATAGGCGGCGAATGGGGAACTGGCCGTGCGGCCCACATAGAAGCAGCGCAGGATGATGGCAGCCAGTAGCAGAAGAATCAGGATACAGCCCAGCATTCCCAGCTCCTCGCCGCAGGCAGAGAAGATAAAGTCGGTGTGCCGGGCGGGCAGGGCGCTGGAATATGGGGCTTGGGTCTGGGTCCCGTTCAGGTAGCCCTGTCCGGTAAACTGACCGGAGCCAAGCGCCAGTAGAGAGCGATTCTGGTGAAATCCTTTGTCCAGAGGGTCCAGGTTGTGATCCAGTACCACCAGAAAACGCATGCGGATGTAGCGGAACCGGTCTGACTGCAGAACGGTGTGCCAGGCCAGCAGGAAGCCACCCACCAGACCTGCGCCGCCGATGAGAAACCACCGCTTCTTCACACCGGCGATCCAGGCCATGACAACGAAGATGCAAAGATACACAAGGCACATGCCCATGTCGCCGCAGATCACGGCGATGACCCCCACCATCAGCAGGGTGTGCCCGGCCAGCTGCGCTATGCTGGGAATGGAGCTGATATCCTTGCCACGCTCACGAATGCGGGTGATCTGCCAGGCGAGCAGCAGGATAAAGGGAATCTTGACGATCTCGTTGGGTTGCAGGTCAAGGGGGAAGCCGGGGATGATCCGGTCCAGAGCCAGCCAGTTCAGGTTTCCGGAGTTATTATCCGTGCCCAAGGGAGTGAGCAGCAGCAGAATAAAGCCAATGTCGAAGGCGAGAAAGAACTTCCAGCCCGACTCCACCAGCATCTGAAAGTCGACAAAAGTAAGCGCCATGTACAGGCAGATGCCGATCAGCAGGGCCACACTCTGCACCAGAACGGAGCGATAGCTGTCCGTCCACCGGGTGGCGCTGTATATGAGCGCAATGCCATAAACGCTGGCCGCGGTGCAAAGGCACAGCAGGACCATGTCGCCCTTGCGGGAGAATTCAACCAGAAACTCAGTCAGCCGGCGCAGAGTGTCCGCCTCCTTTCGGAAAGTTTTCGTTATATTTTACCACCTTGGAGTAGAAAGGTAAACAGTTTTGTGTTATGATGAGTTGAAATGAAGGGAGGTATGCCGGATGGAGTACCGTACCGACAGCGTTTTACAGACCGAAGCGCTGGGCGAGCGGCTGGGCCGGGCACTGAAGGGCGGCACGGTCATTGCCTACACCGGAGATCTGGGGGCGGGCAAGACTGCCTTTACCCGGGGCCTCGCCCGGGGTCTTGGCATACCGGGGCAGGTGACCAGTCCGACCTTTACCATCGTCAATGAGTATGAGGGGGGCAGACTGCCCCTGTTCCACTTTGACATGTATCGGCTTGGTTCATCGGATGAGCTGTTTGATATTGGCTGGGAGGACTATCTGGCCCGGAACGGTGTGTGTGCCGTGGAGTGGAGTGAGAATGTGGACGATGCGCTGGAGGACGGCTGCGTTCGAGTGGAGATACGCCGGGGGGAGACGGACGACCAACGGCTGATCCGCATTACCGGCGTGACCCTGTAACGATTTTATTGCCCTGGAGGGGTGGATATGAAAATACTTGCCCTGGAATCCTCGGCCACGGCCTGTTCCGTGGCTCTGTGTGAGGATGAAAAGCTGATCGCTCAAACCAGTCAAAATAACGGCCTGACTCACAGCCGGACTCTGATGCCTATGGTGGACAGTCTGCTGACCCAGTGCGGACAGTCGCTGACTGACGTGGACGTAATTGCAGTGGCCGCCGGACCGGGTTCCTTTACCGGCCTGCGCATTGGAGTCTCCACGGCCAAGGGCCTTGCCTGGGCGGGGGAGAAACGCTGTGCCCCCTGCTCCACACTGGAGTCTATGGCATGGCAGCTGGCTCATGTGGACGGTATTATTATTGCTGCTATGGATGCCCGGAGAAATCAGGTGTATAATGCCGTATTCCGCGCCCGAAACGGCGTTTTGGAGCGCCTGTCCCCGGACCGGGCCATCGGACTTGCGGAGCTGGAGAACGAGATAAAAAAGCTGAATGAGCCTAAAATATTAGTTGGAGATGGGGCGCAGCTGTGCTATAATGAATGGCAGGACCGGACGAAAGACCTGCGGCTGGCTCCCGTCCACCTGCGCACTCAAACGGCATGGGGTGTGGCCCGGGCAGCACTGGAGCTGATCCGGGAGGACAAGCTGGTTCCCGGAGAGCAGCTGGTCCCGGTGTACCACCGCCTGTCTCAGGCAGAGCGGGAGCGCCTTGAAAAAGAGCAAAACAAACAATAAATATAAAGGGGAAAATGTACGATGGATAACAAAGTTCATGTTCTGGATCATCCGCTGCTGCAGCATAAGCTGAGCATCCTGCGTGACGAGCGCACCGGCGTTAAGGAGTTCCGTGAGATCGTCTCTGAGATCGCTGCCCTGGAGTGCTACGAGGCCACCCGCGATCTGCCTCTGCAGGACGTGGTCATCAAGACCCCCATCACCACCGGCACCTTCAAGCAGCTGGCCGGCAAGAAGCTGGCCATTGTGCCTATCCTGCGTGCTGGCCTTGGTATGGTGGACGGTATTCTGGATCTGATCCCCTCCGCCAAGGTGGGCCATATCGGTCTGTACCGCGATCCTGAGACTCATGCTCCCGTGGAATACTACTGCAAGATGCCCTCCGACATTGCCGAGCGCGACGTGATCGTGCTGGACCCCATGCTGGCCACCGGTGGTTCTGCCTCCGCTGCTATTACCTTCCTGAAGGGTTACGGCTGCAAGCATATCAAGCTGATGAACATTCTGGCCGCGCCCGAGGGCATTGAATGCATTCGCAAGGACCACCCGGACGTTGACATCTATGTGGCCGCTGTGGACGAGAAACTCAACGACCACGCCTACATTGTGCCCGGTCTGGGCGACGCAGGCGACCGTATCTTTGGCACCAAGTAAACAATGATAAAAAGGGTGCACCGCTGAGCGGTGCGCCCTTTTTATCTCCCGGGAGGAAAAGAACCGCGCGGATGACATTATGGGGGTTCGAATCTCTCTCAGAACAAGAAAAAATAAAACCTCAAGGTCTTTTCAAACCTTGAGGTTTTCGTGGCAGCGGGAGAAGGATTCGAACCCTCACAAACAGAGTCAGAGTCTGTCGTGCTTCCCTTACACAATTCCGCTATATGCATCCGCTGTCGCAAGCGCAGGGTTTATTATAGCAGATGTTTCCGGAATGTCAAGGGGTATTTTTACTTTTTTTAAGGCGAAAAACGTTGCCGTTACAGCAATGCCATACAAAGGGGAATAGTGGCCATGGACAGCAAGTTGGACAGCAGGGCGAGGCTGGCACCCGTGGAGCAATCCTCGTCCACCAGTTTGGGGAATACGATGGTGTTCATGCCGCAGGGCATACAATAAAACAACAGGGTGGTGCGGATGAGTACCGTGTTGTCCGTGACCACACGCAGCACAAAGAAGATGGTAAGCGGAATGACCAACAGGCGCAGTGCACACATGGCATAGGCTTTTTTGTTCAGAACAAGGGACTTCAAATCAAACTGTGAGATGGTCAAACCGGCCAGAAGCATACTCGCCGGAGCCATGCAGGCGGCGGATTTGCTCAAAAACAGGGTGGCCACACCGGGCAGCTTTATGGAGAACAGGCCCACCAGAACACCAAAATCACGGCCACATTCACCGGATTGAGCAGTTTTTTTAAGGAAACAGGGCGCTTGGTCAGCATAGCAAAACCGAGGGTGTAGGTATACAGGGAAATGGGCAGGGAGAAGATGATCAATTCCAGCAGTCCCACGGGGCCAAACAGCCCCTCTGCCATAGCATAGCCCATATAGCCGTAGTTGGGCACGATTATGGAGTACAGGAAGATCTTGCGCTCGTAGCCCTCGCGCACAAACAGGCCGGAGACGTAGCGAGCGACAAAATACAACATCGACAGGATAGCAAGCGAGCCGAGCAGCAGGGGAGTGTACAGGCTCAGATTTTCCCGGGTGAAGTTCTTGGAAAAGGAATTGAAGATGGTGCAGGGCAGAAACAGGTACACACCGGCCACGGACAAGACCTTGGAATTGGCGTGGTCGATCAGGCCGCTTTTGCCAAAGAAGTAGCCGATGCTCATAAAGGCCAGCAGCAGGCCCAACTGTTCAAACGCAGGAAGCATACAAATCACCATTCCGCTTTATTTTGTGCTTACAGCATATGACCAGCAGGAGTGGTTGTAAATAGAAAAAATATAATACATGGATAAAATAAAACAATATTGTCAATAAAAATTGGCTGTGCTATGATATTTGCGGTGATACTATGTTTGAGAATATAGAAAATTTAAAACTTTTAAATGTGGTGGAAGGGGTCTCAATAAGGCAGGGGGTGTATACAGAGCGCGTCAGCCATGCCGTCGTGTATAAGTGCAGCGGAGCCAGCGTTTACCATTTTGGCGGACGGACGCTGGAACTGAGGGCGGGGGAGCTGCTGTTCATCCCCAAGGGCTCCAGCTACACGGTCAGGCGCATTTCTGCTGAGGACAGCCGCTACGTTTTGGTCAACTTTGACGGCGTTTTTTTCGGGGCCGTACCCGGAGTGTATTCTCTGGAAGGCTTTTCGGATGCGGGACTGCTGCAAACCGGTCTCGCCCGGCTGTGGCTGTTCGGGGGAGCGGCGGAGCGGTACCGGTGCATTTCTGTTTTTTACAGCCTCCTTTCCTTTCTTGCAAAAAAAGAGGGGTTGCAGGAGCAGGCTGGCGGGCTGGAGCTGATCCGGCCTGCTGTGGACTTTTTGAGAGGGAATCTGTTTGACTGCGAATTACGGGTGGGGGAACTGCACCGGCTGTGTCGGGTGTCAGACACCTATTTCAGACAGATATTCAAGGCCAACTTCGGTGTAACACCTCAGGAATACGTGACCAACAAGCGTCTGGCCCAGGCCGCCGCACTCATCAGTGGTGGGGACTTTCATTCTATCCGGCAGGTGGCGCTGTCAGTAGGGTATAGCGACCCGTTGTATTTCAGCCGGGCCTTTGCCCGGCAGTATGGCAGCAGCCCATCCAACTATCTGCACAAATGAGAACAGGCCGTGGGAAATACCCACGGCCTGTTCTCGTTGAAGAAGGAATATCAGGTCAGGCTCACATCCAGAATGGAGAAGCCGAACATGCTGTCGTTTTCCACCAGCGTGATGCGGAAGGAACACAGCGGTGAACCGTCCTCAAGGCTGGTAAGAGTACCGGTTAGAGCAAAAGAACCATCGGGCAGTGGCATCAGAGGATCCAGCCCGATCCGGGTCAGAGCAAAATCGCCCAAAGCAAGGAGATACACGTCACTTGCCGGGTCGCAGCTCACAAAACCCTCCAGCTCAGCCGGCAGAGCGGGCAGCTCATACAGGTCGGCGAACAGGGCACGGGAGAAATCGCTTACCACCTCGGAAGGGAGGAGCAAAGCTTCGTCCGTCAGCTGAGCGCGGTCGTCTGTCTGGCCATACAGGCTCAGTGCATAATACAGGGCGTTCCAAACAAAGGGGGCAGACCGGGCATCGTAGGTCAGTTCGTGCTCCAGCATGGACAAAACCAGTGCGTGAATGGGAAGGGCGATGGCATCTGTCTGCCCGGAGTCAGCGGGAACGGAGCCGGCCAGGAAGACCACGTCCGGCGCGTTTGTTTCGTTGGCAAAGGACTGGGGGACGAAGTGGTCGTTGTTGCCGGCAGACACCATGGCGGTCATAGGCGCGGCAAGCAAACACAGTGCAAGCAGTACAGGGATGAGCTTTTTCATGGGCGGGGCCTCCTTTCCTCTTTATGATTCCAGTATAGCAGACGCAAAGGGTTACGTTCCTGCTCAAGAGTTACGCCTCGGTGAAAATTCGGTTACAGTTGGTTACAGACCGGACAGGCCGGCTCGTCCATGCATTAGAAGTATATGCGGCCTGCGCTCAATTCAGTCCCATAAAACAAAAAGTTTTCCGGGCCCGTCTGCCTTGACCCGGGGAACTGAATGTACTACAATAAATGTCACGGTGAAAAAATACGAAACGAGAGGAACATCATGTTGGATCATGAACTGGAACTGAGATTTTGCCGGGCACGCCGGGCGGCCATCGCCCTTGATTTTGCCCGGCTTAATAAGGAACAGCAGGAAGCGGTGCTGGCCACGGAAGGCCCACTGTTGCTGCTGGCGGGCGCAGGAAGTGGAAAGACCACCGTTCTGATCAACCGCATCGCAAATTTAATGAAATACGGCCGTGGCTCGGACAGTGTGGAGGTGCCTGAGCAGATCACAGCGGATGACGTGGCCTTTCTGGAAAACTATGTTGCCGCACCTGAGCCGGAGCACAGTGCCAAAGCTCAGCAGCTGTGCCGCCTTGATCCCGCAACCCCCTGGTCCATTCTGGCCATCACCTTTACCAATAAGGCCGCAGGGGAACTGAAGGAGCGCCTGGAGCGTATGCTTGGCCCTGAAGCCAATGATATCTGGGCCAGTACATTTCACTCTGCCTGCGTGCGAATTTTGCGCCGGGATATTGACAAGCTGGGCTTTTCCTCGTCCTTTACTATTTATGATACAGACGACTCCCTGCGTGTCATCAAGGATATTTTGAAAGAGCGCAACATCGACGACAAGCAGTTCCCGCCCCGGACGGTGCTGGGCTATATCTCCCGGGCCAAGGACGAGATGAAGCTGGCGGTGGATTATCTGGCCCAGTGCAGACAGGGAGGGGACTTCCGACTGCAGAAAATGGCGGAGATCTATGCTGAGTATGAGCGCCGCCTGTGGGATGCCAGTGCTCTGGACTTTGACGACATTATCCTGCACACGGTACGCCTTTTGCAGCAGGACGAAGGGGTGCGTACTTACTACCAGCGCAAGTTCCGCTATGTGCTCATTGACGAGTATCAGGACACCAACAATCTGCAGTACCTGCTGGCATCCACATTGGCAGGGGGCTATGAGAACTTCTGTGTGGTGGGTGACGATGACCAGTCCATTTACCGCTTCCGTGGCGCCACTATTGAGAATATTCTGTCCTTTGAGCAGCAATACAAGGGCGCACGAGTCATCCGTTTGGAGCAGAACTATCGTTCCACCGGAAATATTCTGGATGCGGCCAACGCTGTGATCCGCAACAACCGGGGGCGCAAGGGCAAGGAACTTTGGACCAGAGCCGGAGCGGGGGACAAGTTGCAGCTGTACACCGCTATGAACGAAAATGACGAGGCCCAGTATGTAGCCATGCGGATTTTGGACGATTATTCCAGAGGGAAGAAGTGGAAGGACCACGCCATCCTCTACCGCATGAACGCCCAGTCCAACCAGATGGAAAACGCGTGCAAACGCAACGGCATTCCTTATAAGATCATCGGCGGCACCCGCTTCTTTGACCGGGCCGAGGTCAAGGATATGGTGGCCTATCTGTGTGTGCTCAACAACCCGGACGATGACCTGCGCCTGCAGCGCATCATCAATAATCCGCCACGGGGCATCGGGGCCAAGACCGTTGAGACGGCCCAGCAGGTCGCTCAAATGCAGGGGAATTCCCTGTATCATGTGGTCAAAAACGCCCGGGAGTATCCGGAGCTGCAGAAATCGGCCGGGAAGCTGGCTGTGTTCACCGACCTGATGGAGCAGCTGCGTGAGCTAGTCAGGACCATGCCTTTGACTGATTTTTACGAGGAACTGCTCGCTCGCACGGGCTACGCTGTCATGTTGGAGAGCAAGAACACGGTAGAGGACCGCACACGACTTGAGAATGTGCGGGAACTGCTGACCTCCATTAATGGCTATTTGGAAAATGCGGGGGAGCAGCCCTCTCTGGCGGGCTTCCTTGACGAAATTGCCCTGTATACCGACCTGGACAGCCACGATGCCGGGGATGATTGCGTTGTTATGATGACCATGCATTCGGCCAAGGGACTGGAGTTCCCGGTGGTCTTTGCTGTGGGCATGGAGGAGGGCTTGTTCCCCGGTACCCGCTCCATCGGAGAAGCGGAGGAGATGGAGGAGGAGCGCCGCCTGTGCTATGTGGCTATGACCCGAGCCAAGGAGAAGCTGTACCTCACCTGTGCCAGCCAGCGTATGCTGTTCGGCCACACCATGTCCAATCGGCCCTCCCGCTTTGTGGAGGAGATACCCGGAGAATATCTGGAACGGTCCGGCCGTACCTTCCTCAGCAGGGATGAGGATGACTGGGGCGGCATTGCCAGCCGCAGTTCCGGCTACGACGGCTATTCCAATCCATACCGCACCGGTTACAACCAGAGAACCGGGAGCGGTATGGTTAGCCGCAGCACTTCCGGTGTGACCACTTATAAGGCCGCCCCCTCGGGCGCCGCCAAGTACCCCTTGCCGGGTAAGAAGCCCCTGGGTGCTCCTGCTGTCGGAGGGGTCAAATCTGCCAACGCTGCTGCATCCCTGCCTGAATACCGCAAGGGTGATATGGTCAATCACAAGGCTTTCGGCAAGGGTATGGTCACCTCCACCCAGAAGGCAGGGGGCGATGTGCTGATCGAGATCGCTTTTGACAATGTAGGCACCAAGCGGCTCATGCTCAAGTTTGCCGCCGCCCAGCTGACAAAATTGTGAGATTCGGGCATAAAATGTGGAAAAAGGGCTACCAAAAGACAAAATATCGTGGTATAATTGTTCCTACGAGATAAGTTCGGCAATGCCGATGTTGGAGGTAATCATATGAAATGCCCGTTTTGTGGACATCTGGAGAGTAAGGTCGTGGACTCCCGTCCTGCTGAGGAGGGGGCCAGCATCCGCCGCCGGCGTGAGTGCCTTGCCTGCCACAAGCGTTTTACAACTTACGAAACGGTGGAAAGCCTGCCCTTGATGGTCATTAAGAAGGACGGCAACCGCCAGACCTTTGACAAGACCAAGCTGCTCAACGGCATGATCCGTGCCTGTGAAAAGCGCCCGGTGTCCTATGACACCCTGGAGAAGATCGCCGACGAGATCGAGCAGGAGCTGCAGAACTCTCTGGAGCGGGAGACCAGCACGGAACGCATTGGCGAGCTGGTTATGGAGCGCATGAAGAAGGTGGATGAGGTTGCCTATGTGCGCTTTGCCTCTGTCTATCGTCAGTTTAAGGATATCAATACGTTCATGGCCGAGCTGAATAAGCTGCTGGAGGATAAATAAAACAATGAAGTGCCGAAGCTGTAAAGGCTTCGGCACTTACACTAAAAGGAGTGGTTCCATGCGAAGAAAGGATCGCGAGCGTGACCGTGAGTTTGGTTTAAAGGTCATTGACGAATGTGAATATGGCACTGTAGCCATTCAGGGGGAGCAGCCCTATTGCCTGCCTTTGTCCCTTGTACGGGTGGGAGAGGATCTGTATTTCCACTGTGCCCTTGTAGGGAAAAAGCTGGAGCTGCTGCGGAAAAACAGCGCGGTGTGGGTCAGCTTTGTGGGTGAAAATGTAGCGGCTGCGGATGACTTTACCACCTATTTCCGCAGTACTATGGTGAAGGGGACGGCCGGTGAGGTGACGGATGAGGCGGAAAAGATCGCTGCCCTGCGGGCCCTGTGTGAAAAGCTGACCCCGGCCAATATGCACGATTTTGACAGCGCCATTTCCCGCAGCCTTGCCGTCACCGGCATCTGGAAAATCCACATGGAAGAGATCACAGCCAAAGAAAAATCAAGACCCTGAAAGGGAATAAAAAACGGGCGTGCCCAATGGGCACGCCCGTTAAATTGTTTCTGATTACTTTGACTTGTCGTACAGTTTCACGGCCAGGGTAATGGCCTCCTGCAGTTCGGTTTGTGCTTTGGGGGTCAGCAGGGCACCGGTATCGGTGGCACGGCCGCTCATGATGCCGTTGTTGGTCATCAGAGCAACCTGCTTGACGGCCCAGCCTTCCACCTGGGCCAGGTCGGGGAAGCTTGTGGTCACTTCTTCGCTTTGGTTCCAATCAGAGAAGGGACCCATTTGCGCCTGCACGTATTCCACAACGTGGGCCAGCATTACGCAGATCTCCTCGCGGGAGATGGACTTCTCGGGACGGAACTCAAACGTGCCGGTCGACTCATTTTTGTATCCACCGGCAATGCCTGCGGCCTTGGCCTTGAGGATCACAAGTTCGGTGGTGTCGGTAAAGGCATCCTTGGCAACAGGGGTGATAGACTTGCCCGTGAGCTGCTCGGCCAGAGTTACCGCCAGATCCGCAAACTGCAGGCGGGTGACATCGGCGGTGAAGTTGGTGCGGTTACGCTGTGACAGAAGCTTCAGACTGTCCGCGCGCTTCAGCCAGTTCACGGCCCAACTGTCAGCGCTGGAAGTGTTCAGAGAAGTGCTGCTTCCTCCGCCGCTGCTTCCACTGCCGCCGCCGGTCCCAGAGCCGGATGGGGCGTTGACCAAAAGCTGGGCGGTCTTCCCGGCGTAGGTGACTGTCACGGTCTGCTTTCCGGAGGCGTTCGGGTCAAAGCCGGAGCACATGCCGGACAGCAGGGGCAGGTAGCATGTGCCATGGAGGGAGCAGACGGCCTCCACATGGAGATCCATATCATCCAGTGAGCTGCCGGGCTGGCAGGAAATGCTTTGCTGGGAAAGGGAAATGGAGGTAATAGAACAGTTATCGCCTATAAACAGCTGTACCCAGCCGTTTCGGATTTGGCCGGTACCCGTCTCGGTAATAATAGTACACGATTTATTGGTATAACCGATGCCCAAATGTGTAAACTTGGCATCCAGAATATTCTGACGGTGGCCATCGCTGCTCATCCAGGCCCTGAGCACGGTGGTGGGGGAAGTTTGACCCGCGGCAATATTCTCACCGGCGGTGTTGTAGCCCACGCTACCCTCGGTCAGTACAGTAAAGCAGTCCGAACCGTTAGGGCGCTTGTGGGAGTACAGGGCATTCAGCTCCTTTTCCCGTACACCTGCGGCAGTTTGCAGGGAGGGGAAGATGGAGTAGGGGACAAGGCCGTTGGCCAGGCGTTCACGGTTGGTAAGTTTAAGGACCTCCCATTCTTCCTGTGTACAGAGCTCGTTCAAGGGGGCGGGAACATTGCCGGCCCAGGCCGTGCTCACACACAGAGAGAGGGTCAGCGCAGTGGCCAGAAGCAAGGGAATCAGTTTTTTCATAAGAAACCTCCTGATTTATTTGCAATATACAATAGAATACCGCATTTTTGGCTAAATGACAAGACGGGCAGGCGGATATGGAAAAAATTTTTGCTTTCCAATCCCGAAGATTGCAAAAAAGGTGTGTTATCAGTTATAATAAAAAGAAAAGATAAAGAGATAAAGAGGGAACGCTTATGTATCAAATCGACATTATGACCCTTTTTCCCGATGTGGTGGGCGACATGCTGTGCGAGTCCATTCTGGGGCGTGCCCAGGAGCGGGGCTATATCCGCATTGAATGCCATCAGATCCGGGACTATACTGTGAATAAGCAGAAGCAAGTGGATGACTACCCCTATGGTGGCGGCCGGGGAGCAGTTATGCAGGCTGATCCGCTTTACAGATGTTGGAAACACATTTGTGATGAAGCAGGGGGGCGGGTACATACCATCTTTATGTCTCCTGCAGGCAAGACCTTTCGTCAGGCGGACGCGATCCGGCTCAAGGATGATTACCAGCGGCTTATTCTGGTGTGCGGGCATTATGAGGGAATCGACGAGCGTTTTATTGAAGAATGTGTGGACGAGGAGTTGTCTTTGGGGGATTTTGTACTGACAGGCGGAGAGATCCCGGCTATGGCCATTGCTGACGCAGTGTGCCGGCTGGTGCCCGGTGTGCTGTCCGACCCGGAGTGTTATGAGAACGAGAGCCATTGGAATGGTCTGCTGGAGGCCCCCCAGTACTCCCGGCCCGAGGTGTGGCACGACCGGGCTGTGCCGTCCATCCTCCTGTCCGGACATCATGCCAACATTCAGAAATGGCGCCGCAAACAGGCCATTTTACGTACCCGCCAGCGCAGGCCGGACATGTTTGATAGACTTGATCTCAGCTCAAAACAGGACAAAAAGCTGATCAAGGAAATGGAAGAAGAGGGCCTGTGGTGAATTTCTGAGGGCAGACACTTGTTTTACTTTACATCTTTACAGTTGTGTGATATAGTAAATGGGAAATCTGGTTTTCGAAATCATATCTTGGGGTGTGGAACATGAGTTTTAGAGTTGTTGTGGACAGCTGCTGTGAAATGACACCGCAGATGAAGCAGAATCCCTGCTTTGTAAAAGTGCCGCTGGTCATCAGTTGTTATGGAAGTACGTTTGTGGATGATGATAGCTTTGATCAGGCGGACCTGCTTTGGGCTATGAAGCAGAGCAAGGACGCGCCAACAACATCCTGTCCCGCGCCACAGACCTATCTGGACGCCTACCGCTGCGGGGCGGAGGATGTCTATGTGGTGACCATTTCCGCTCTGCTCAGCGGTTCTCATAACAGCGCTCAGCAAGCCAGACTGCTGCTGGAAGAGGATAACCCCGAGATCAATGTTCACGTATTCAATTCCTGCTCCGCTGTGTGTGGTGAAACTGCGATTGCCCTGAAGATCAAGGAACTGGCTGAGGCCGGCATGCCCTTTAAAAAGGTCGTGCGGGAGGTGGAGCAGTTCATTGCCCGCATGAAGACCCTGTTTGTGCTGGAGGACCTGGAAAACCTGCGTAAAAATGGGCGGCTGACCAAGCTCCAGGCGGTGGTCACGGGCGCGCTGCGTATCAAGCTGTTTTGTCACGCCACCCCGGAAGGGGAGATTGGTAAGGTGGGTCAGGCACTGACCATTAAGCAAGCGCTTATGAAAATGGTGGAGAAGGCCGCGTCCGATCCGGAGCACGAGGGACGGCCCTTGATCATCAGTCACGTCAACTGTTTGGAGCGCGCATTCCAGGTGAAGGCAATGGTAGAGAGCAAGTGTAAATTCTCCAGTACTTCCATCACCGACGCGGGCGGTATTACCACCGTTTACGCCAATGACGGCGGCATTGTAATTGCCTACTGATTAGAGGTGACAAGTTTATGTCCTTTACAAGAGAACAGGCGTGGGAACTGTTGACGCAATACAATAAGGAACCCTTCCATCTGCGCCACGCCATTACGGTAGAGCATGTGATGGGCTGGTACGCTGACGTGCTTGGCTACGGGGACCAGGCCGGTTTCTGGAGTCTTGTTGGTCTGCTCCACGATCTGGATTTCGAGATGTGGCCGGAGGAGCACTGTATCAAATCCCAGGAGCTGATGCGTCAGGCCAGGATTGACGAGGCGCTGATCCACGCCACCGCCAGCCACGGTTGGGGGCACCGGGTGGATGTGAAGCCGGAGCATGAGATGGAAAAGGTGCTCTACGCCTGTGATGAGTTGACCGGCCTGATTGGTGCGGCTGCTCTTATGCGTCCGTCCAAAAGCGTCAGCGATATGGAGCTAAAAAGCCTGAAAAAGAAGTTCAAGGACAAAAAGTTTGCCGCCGGTTGTTCCCGGGATGTGATCGCTCAGGGGGCACAGTTGTTGGGCTGGGAGCTGGACGAACTGTTGGAAAAGACCCTGCAGGCGATGCAGGCGGTGGAGGAGCAGGTAGAGTCCGCCGTTGCGGCCCTAGCCTGAACGAAGAGGGTAAAATTTTCTTAACATTCCAACACTTCCCTTGACAGGGTACGTTGATTATGATATTATCCCACACAGCAAAGGGGAGTAGTCGGCGCGGCCTGCCGCGCGGTGAAGTCAACAAGCATGGGCGTTTGCCCTGGCTTTACCTGAAATGACCAGACCTGCGTTCCGTCCCCGGAACGCAGGTCTTTTTTTGTAGCAGGACAGGCCGACTGCAACCCTAAAACGATGAGAAAACATCGAAATGGAGGAGAGGAAATGGATTTTAGTTTCTTGTGGGAAAATCTGACCGCCATTACATGGCAGCAACTGGTCATGTATGCGGTGGGTGCGGCGCTGATCTGGCTGGCCATCGAAAAGGGTTTTGAGCCTGCGCTGCTCATGCCTATGGGCTTTGGTGCCATTCTGGTCAACCTGCCTCTGTCCGGCGTGATGGACCAGGTGCAGGGCGGCATCGCCACACACGGTATTATCCAGTGGCTGTTTGAGGTGGGTATCGAGGCATCTGAGGCAATGCCTATCCTGCTGTTTATCGGCATCGGCGCCATGATCGACTTTGGACCCCTGCTGACCAACCCCAAGCTGTTCCTGTGCGGTGCTGCAGCTCAGGCCGGTATTTTCCTGACCATCATCATTGCTGCTGCGTTGGGCTTTGACATGAAGGACGCGGCCTCCATTGGTATCATCGGTGCGGCTGATGGCCCTACTTCCATTCTGGTATCCCAGGTGCTTGGCTCCAACTACATCGGTGCCATCGCCGTGGCCGCCTACTCCTACATGGCTCTGGTGCCCATCATCCAGCCCTTTGCCATCAAGCTGGTCACCACCAAGAAGGATCGCGCCATGCGTATGCCCTATAAGGGCGGCAGTGTATCCCGCCGCACCCGCATCCTGTTCCCCATCATTGTGACCATCATCGCCGGTCTGGTAGCCCCTGCCTCTGTGGCTCTGGTGGGCTTCCTCATGTTCGGTAACCTGATCCGTGAATGTGGTGTGCTGGAGACCATGTCCAAGACCGCTCAGAACGAGCTGGCCAACCTCATCACCCTGCTGCTCGGCATCACCATTGCCGCTTCTATGAAGGCGGAAGCTTTTGTTACCTGGCAGACACTGCTGATCATGGGCCTGGGTCTGGTGGCCTTTATTTTGGACTCCATGGTTGGCGTACTGTTCGTCAAGGTACTTAATGTTTTCACTCCCAAGAATAAGATCAATCCCATGGTGGGCGCGGCCGGCATCTCCGCCTTCCCCATGTCCTCCCGCGTGATCGAGAAGCTGGGCCAGGAGGCCGATTCCCAGAACCACCTGCTGATGCATGCCATCGCCGCCAACGTGTCCGGCCAGATCGCCTCTGTTGTGGCCGGCGGCGTGGTGCTGCAGTACTTTATGGGCTGATAGGAGGAATTGGATATGAATAACGAAAATGTTTTGCTGATCGCTCCCAATCCCGATGCTGCGGAAAGTGTTATTGGCGGTGCCGATGGACCTACCGCTATCCTGACGACCCAAGTCGGCGTAGCTGAGAACATGGCAAGCGCTATGGAGATCCTGGGTCAGGGTATGGCCAGCATCTTTGTGGTCCTTGGCCTGATCGCTGTGGTCGTGGCCGCGCTGAAAAAGCTGGATAACAAGAAAAAGTAAATCATCCCACATTCACCACCTGCTGCGGCAAGAGCTGCGGCAGGTGGTTTTTCTTTGCCCAATCCTCTACCACCTCGGGGAGATTGGTGGGGGTAACTGCGTAGTGGACCAGTAGTGTCATCAGGTCCTGGATTTTTGGAAAGCTGTGTGTGATCGGAAAGATGCGTGTACCAGCCAAGCCTGTTTCTTCTACCATGACCCCATACTCTTCCAGAGAAAAAGGACCGGTTGGACTCTGTCGGGTGAGAAGGTGGTAGCGGAATGTGTGCAGCAGTCCATCCTCGTCCAGACAGGACCGCGTGTCAATATATGTTTCCTGCATATTGTGTTCGACTCCTTTGTGAATGATATCGAGACACAGTATATAGTGTTTTTGACTGCGTGCAAAGGGGAAGACATCGCAAAATCCGGCCTAAGTTTCTGCGCTTCGACGGTTTCTGCGGCGAGCATAGGGGAGGGGCAGGGAGAATGGTCGAACTGTGGGGGGAAGTTGAAAAAGTTTTACATTTACATAACTGATTGGGACAGTGCAACTATACTGCTCTGAATACCTGCGGAATGAATCAGCCCGGTATCTCCGGCAAGGAACTGCTTGGCCTGTAAAACATAGAAAAAAGCAAAAAAGTCTCGCCAAAACATAAAAAATGTTATATACTTAAAAACGAACTGCTGGCGATAGGGAGTGTTTTGTTATGCATATGACTGATCTGGTCATCGGTTATTTGGACGAGCATCGACAGGAGGCCTATGACCTGCTGCTTGAGCTGGCTCAGATCCCCGCACCCTCCAATCACGAGGAAAAGCGGGCGGAATTCTGCAAAAGCTGGTTGGAAAAGCAGGGGTGTCAGGGCGTTTATATTGACGATGTCCTGAATGTAGTCTGGCCCGTGGGTTGTACGGCCAACAATGATCTGGTGGTCTATATGGCCCACAGTGACGTAGTGTTTCCTGACACCGATCCACTGCCACTGAAGGTGGAGGACGGCAGGATCTTTTGCCCGGGTGTGGGTGACGACACTGCCTGCGTCGTGTCTCTCATGATGACGGCTAAATACATTGCCCGGGCTGGTCTGCAGCCCGGTGACACAGGGGTTCTGCTGGTGATCAATTCCGGTGAGGAGGGGCTTGGCAACCTGAAGGGCTCCCGTAAGATCATGGAGGACTTTGGTTCCCGTGTGGTTGAGTTCGTTACCTTTGACGGCTACGCCAAAAAAATTGCCAACAAAACTGTCGGCTCCAAGCGCTATCAAGTGGAGGTGACCACCGAGGGCGGTCACTCCTACAGCGCTTTTGGCAACCGCAACGCCATCGCGTACCTTTCAAGTCTTATCACTACCCTCTATGACGTAAAGGTGCCAAGTCGGGGTAAGACCACCTTTAACGTGGGTACCATCAGCGGCGGCACCT
Organism: Lawsonibacter sp.; assembly: GCA_045534105.1. Lineage (GTDB taxonomy): Bacteria > Bacillota > Clostridia > Oscillospirales > Oscillospiraceae > Lawsonibacter. The sequence goes on from JAZSJB010000005.1 coordinate 25,040, forward strand.
CCGTCAACACCATCGCGCAGAACGCGCAGATGCTCTATGAGTTCCGTTCGGACAACAGGGAGGATCTGGCTGAGATGGAGGAACACTTTAAGGCAGCCATCGACTTTTACCGCACCAAAGGGATTGGTATCACGGTCACCCAGGTGGGCGACCGGCCCTGCATGGGGGATATAGACCCTGCCCGGGAGCAGGCGTTGATGGAGCGCGGTGCGCGGGCGGTCAAAAACCATTATGGTTACGATGTGACCTTTGGCTCCAGTTCCACCGACTGCAATATCCCTATGTCCATGGGGATTCCCTCCGTTTGTATTGGAACCGTAGAGGGTGGCAAAGTCCACACCCGGGAGGAATATGTGGAGATCGACAGCTTGCTGCCTGGACTTAAAACCGCGGCTGAAATGATTCTTTATCATTTTTGAAACAAACATAATGTAAAGGGCAGGTGAGAGGCTGTGGGCAGCTGCTTTAACCGAAAAGATTTGATTTATACTGTATATCAGGAAAAGAGCATATCCAAGGCGGCACAAAAGTTGTTTGTCTCGCAGCCTTCCTTGAGCATTATGATCCGCAAAATCGAAGAGGAGATTGGTGTGCCGCTGTTTGACCGCACCAGTAAGCCCCTTCGGATGACAGAGGCGGGGATGGAGTATGTCAAAGCGACTGAGGCCATCATGCACATTGAAAAGTCCTTTGACAATTATGTGAACGCGGCCAATGAGCTGCTGACCGGGTCGCTGACCGTTGGCGGCAATCAGCTTTTGTCGTCTCAGGTGCTGCCCGGATATATTTCGGATTTTATCCGACGCTATCCCAATATCCGGCTTCATCTGGCGGATGATAACTCTCTGGCGCTGGAGAATATGATCACCTCCGGCCAGTTGGATCTGGTCATCGACAACCGGAAACTGGATGAGGAGACATTTGAACAGCGGTTGTGGCGCACGGAGCATCTGCTTTTGGCCGTGCCCGCCGGATTTGACTGTAACCGGGGACTGGAGGAGTATCAACTGCGGGAGGAGGACATCCTCAGCGCCGCGTATCTTGCGTCCGCAGTCAAAGCTGTACCATTGAAGAAGTTTGACCATATTCCCTTTATCTCCATGACCAAGGACAACGATACCCGCCGCCGCTCGGACGAGATCCTGAAGGAAGCCGGCATTACTCCAAACAGGATCCTGGAGATCGACCGTCTGGTTACCCTGTATAACTTTATCGAGATCGGTACCGCCGCCTCTGTGGTCAGTGATACGCTGGTGCGTAGCATCCGTCACCACAGCGGCAAGGTGATCTTCTACCGACTGGCATCCTCCCATGCCCAACGGGATATTTTCGTATCTTACAAACGAAACCGCTATTACTCCAAGGCCATGAAGGCCTTTATGGAACTGGTGTTTGCTGAGGAGAAGGTCCCCGATTAAAGCTGAGTAAAGCCTCCGGCTGTGCCGGAGGCTTTTAATCTGCAAAAACAGGAAAAACTGTTTGCAATCCTTGGTTCTGGGTGGTATGGTATGAGAAAGGAAAGCGAAAGGACGCATTTTATGGAAATGGAAAAACTTGCGGAATATATATCCGTTCAACTCCCCACAGCCTGGGAGAACTGCTATACGGCGGCCATGACCAAGTACCGCCCCAACTGGCTGGATGACTACGATTTTGAGTACATTCTGGACTATTACGAGTTTAGTGAAGAGTATTATAAGCTCCGCCTTCGTCAGGAGGTCGCTCTGCTTAGACAGGACGCGGCCCTGAACCGCGCCTGCTGGCTGATGCACTATATTCTGTTTTATGGGGAGAAGTCGGACTTCTTGAATGTTTGGAACTGGAAGGGTGCGCCAAAAGCGTTCGAACATCGTGGAAGTCCCACTACCTGTGTGGTGGCCCTGCTGACCGGTCAGTCCATCCACGAGAAAAACATGGCCGAGCGTGGCTATGACCAGGAACAGGTGGCCATCCACAAGGCTGGGGTGCGTGGTTGCTGGGTGGGCCAGCACACCATCTTCGGCATCGATGGCGTAGGCTTTGGACACATGGTGTGGGGCGCTTATTTCATGCGGTGCAATCTGGTACGTCTTGGCCGCCTGCAATATGAATGCGGGCTGAAGCACTTTGAAAAATATGACCATCTGTTTGACGCGCAGCCCATCTATGTTTATATCCACATTCCCTCTGCTGATAACGGCCTGCAGGCAGCCGAGGTGGATGAATCTGTGCGTATGGCGGTGGAACGGCTGGAACAGTATTTCCCTCAGGTAAAGGGCAGGCAGATGGTGTTCTGCACCCACACCTGGCTGCTCAGCCCGGAGCTGCGGGAGATCCTGAAGCCTACCAGCAACATCATCAAATTCCAGGACCGGTTCACTATTACCGAGTTTGATGAGACGGTGGCACCCTTCCTGAGCTTTGGCTTTCAGGTGACACCCGGTCCTGATGTGGACTATTCAGCTCTGCCTGAGGACACCCACCTGCGCCGGGAAGTCAAGGGCCGACTGCTGCGGGGAGAGAAACTCCACGCGGGCTGGGGGTATTTTACAGTCAAAAAAGTGTGATTTGTCATGGGTGAAATGAAGCAACTTGCGGAATATATCGGTATTCCCCTGAATGCTGTCGATTTTGCGGCTCTTCCGGAGGATAGCAGCCTCCAGAGGTAGGTCAAGCGGCGGCTGATCAATGGTGAGCCTTTGCAGAACGGAATGGGATATTTTACCCTGTAAAAACGAGAAACACGGTTCCCGCGATATCGCGGGAACCGTGTTTTTTACATGCCTTCGATGAGACGGACCACCATATAGCCACCGTCTACGTTGGTCTCCAGAACAAAGTCGGGGACTGCGGGGATCAGCAGCTCACGCTCCCCACCGGTGACCACATACACGTTGTTGGCCGGGGGAGTGAGGACCTGGGTGATTTTGCCCAGCACCTTGCCGGTGTCGGCCTGGCGCACTTCAAGGCCCTCCAGATCGGCCAGGAAGAAATGGCCCTCGGGCAGTTTTGCGTCCGAACGTGCGATGTAGAGGATTTGATTTTTCATAGCCAGCGCGCCGTTCATATCCGTGATGCCCTCGAACTTCACAATGGCAATGTTTTTGTGTACCCGGGCGCGCTCCACATTGATGGGCCACTGGGTCTTGCCCACATAGAGGGTTTTGAATTTGCACAGGAAATCCGGGGAGTCCGCCCAAGGTTCGACCCGCACCTCGCCCATGATGCCGTGGGTATTGGTGATTTTTCCTACTTCCAAAAAGTCCTGCTTCATAGGATCGACCTCCTAAGGTAGAGAAAAGCGGCGCAGGGTAAACTCTGCGCCGCTTTTTCAGTCGATGATCTCGACGGAAACACGCTGACCGGTGCGCTGCGCCACGGAACGGACCAGGGTGCGGACCTCCTTGGCAATGCGGCCCTGACGGCCGATCACCTTACCCATGTCCTCCGGAGCCACACGCAGCTCCAGAACGGTTTCCTCGCCGCTGGCATACTGGGAGACAGACACCTGGTCGGGGTTGTCCACCAGATTGCGGGCGACATAGGTCAAAAGCTCTTTCATAGGTTTGCCAGTCCTCCAACCATTAGATGGCGCCGGCCTTCTTCAGCAGGGCCTTCACGGTCTCGGTGGGCTGAGCGCCGGTCTTGATCCAGGCCTGAGCCTTGTCGGCATCCACCTTGATCTCAGCGGGGCTGGTCAGGGGGTTGTAGTAGCCGATCTCCTCGATGAAACGGCCGTCGCGGGGATAACGGGAGTCAGCTACCACGATGCGGTAGAAAGGAGCCTTCTTGGCACCCATACGACGCAGTCTGATTTTAACCATTTTATATTCACCTCCAAATGAATTTATAAAATTATATGGAAAACACGCTTTCGTGCTTTGCCCAAAGAAAAGTTAGAAGGGGAAGCCGCCCATTCCGCCGCCCAGACCGGGGAATCCACCCTTGCCGCCCTTGCCCATCATTTTTCGCATATGCTTGGGCAGCTTGCCGCCGGAGAACTGCTTGGTCAGGGACTGCATCATTTCAAACTGCTTGAGCAGACAGTTCACAGCTCCCACCTGCCGTCCGCAGCCGGACGCAATGCGCTTTTTCCGGCTGGAGTTGAGCAGTTTGGGATCCTCACGCTCCTTCGGAGTCATGGACAGGATGATGGCCTCTGTGTGGGCCAGTGCCTTTTCGTCCATAGAGGCGCCCTCAAGGTCCTTGGGGTTGATACCGGGGAGCATGCCCGCGATATCGGACAGGGAACCCATATTCTTCACCTGAGAGAGCTGGTCGTAGTAGTCTGTCAGGGTGAATTTGTTTTTGCGCAGACGCTCCTGCAGTTTGGCAGCTTTTTCCGCATCAAAGTTTTCCTGTGCTTTTTCGATGAGGGAGAGCATATCGCCCATGCCCAAAATGCGGCTGGCCATGCGGTCGGGGTGGAATACCTCGATTTGATCCAGCTTTTCGCCGGTGCCCGCAAACTTGATGGGCTTGCCGGTGACCGCGCGGATGGACAGGGCAGCGCCGCCGCGGGCATCGCCGTCCAGTTTGGTGAGCATCACGCCGGTAATGTCCAGCGCGTCGTCAAAGGCTTTGGCGGCATTCACCGCATCCTGACCGATCATGGCGTCCACAACGAGGATGATCTCGGTGGGGGAGACGGCGGCTTTGATGCGGCACAGCTCGTTCATAAGTTCTTCGTCTACATGGAGCCGGCCAGCAGTGTCTAAAAAGACTATATCGTTTCCGTGGGCGTTGGCATGCTCCACGGCGGCTTTAGCAATGTTTACCGGATCGGTCTGGCCCATCTGGAAAACAGGGATACCCAGCTGTTCGCCCACAACTTCCAGCTGATGGATGGCGGCGGGGCGGTAGATGTCGCAGGCGGCTAGCAGCGGGCGCTTGCCGTGCTGCTTTTTCATCAGGCCTGCCAGCTTGGCTGCGTTGGTGGTCTTGCCCGCGCCCTGCAGACCCACCAGCATTACCACCGTAGGGGGTTTGGATGCGATGGTCAGCTTGGTGTTCTCGCCGCCCATCAGAGCGGTCAACTCCTCGTTGACAATCTTGACGATCATCTGGGCGGGGGACAGGGCCTCCAGAACATCAGAACCGACGGCACGCTCGGAGACCTTTGACACAAACTCCTTGACTACCTTATAGCTTACGTCAGCTTCCAGCAGGGCAAGGCGGATCTCGCGCATGGCCTCTTTAACATCAGCCTCGGACAGGCGGCCCTTGCCACGCAATTTTTTGAACGCGGCGGAGAGCTTTTCGGTCAGTCCTTCAAATGCCATGGATTATTCCTTGCTCATCTCATCGGCGGCATCACGGATCTGGCGGGCCAGAGTGTCGATCTGCTCGTCGTCATAACGGGTGTTGCGCTCCAGAATCTCTTCTGCGGCCTTGACGATCTCGCCAAGCTGGGAGCGCATGGCGTGGAATCGGCGAATCAGGCCGGTCTTGTCCTCAAGATCGGTGAGGATGGCTTCGGCACGGACGATTACGTCACGCACGCCCTGGCGGGTGATGCCGTAGTTCTCGGCAATTTCGGCCAGAGAGAGGTCCTCGTTATAATAGAGGTCATAAAATTCCTTCTGACGGTCGGTGAGTACGTCACCATAAAAATCAAACAGGAGCGCCATACGGAAAGCCTGATTTTTCACAACTCCACCTCCAAAAACGGGAAAACTGTAAAGGTGTTCCCCTTTACCTCGAGATACTATACTATATTTTGTGTTATTTGTCAAGGTGTAGGCGCAAGATTTTCTGAAAAATTAAGCTGTGACGAGGGGGCGGTATACATAGCTGTTGGAACGGGGAATATGAAAAGCGGAGAGAAAGGGACGGTGCCGGTAAGAATGCTTTGCTTTCTTTCGTGCAAGGTTGTATAATACATGCAGCAGTAAATTTTTCCAGGAAAGGACTGGTGTTCTTGATCCAGGTGACCCGTAAGGAATTGATGCCCGGTGTCCGGCTGACGGCCGTGCATACCAATAAATTCAAAAGCAGCCATTTTTCCGTGACACTGCTCACGCCTCTTGACCGGGAGCACGCTTCGGAAAACGCCCTGCTTGCCTGTGTGTTGCGCCGCGGTACGCAAAAGCATCCGGATCTGCAGGCGATCTCTTCTGCGCTGGATGATCTGTACGGCGGCGTCATAGAAAACCAGATTGTCAAAAAAGGAGAGACTCAGTGCGTGGGTTTCGCGGCCAGCTTTCTGGATGATGCTTACGCGCTGGGCGGTGAAGCCATTTTGGAACCGGCGGCCCAGCTGCTGGGGGAACTGCTTTTACAGCCCTGCACGGTGGACGGTGTGTTTTCTCCGGAGTATGTAGACAGCGAGCGGGCCAACCTCATTGACCGTATCCGGGCGCAGAGAAACGACAAGCGCCAGTATTCCATGTATCGTCTGGGGCAGGAGATGTGCCGGGAGGAAGCCTTTGGCATTGACAAGCTGGGTGACGAGGAACATGTGCGAAAAATCACGCCGGCATCCCTGTGGCAGCGCTATCAGGAGTTGATCTTCACCGCCGGTGTGGAGCTTTACTACTGCGGCTCAGCTGAGGTGAAACGGGTGGAGCGTGCTCTGCGTGCGGCCTTTTCCGCCCTGCCCATGAACGAGTATCGGCAGGTGCCAGCCTGCGATGTGTGCGCCCATGCGTCCCAGGGAGCCCCAAGGATCGTGGAGGAGAGTCTGGATGTGACCCAGGGCAAGCTGGCCATGGGCTTTCGTACCGGCGGCGTTAGTGCTCAGGATGAAGAATTTCCTGCCCTGCTGCTGATGAACGCTGTGTTTGGGGGCACCAGCATGTCCAAGCTGTTTATGAATGTGCGCGAGAAGCTGTCTCTTTGTTACTTTGCAAGCTCCGGACTGGAACGGATCAAGGGACTGATGCTGGTTTCCTCCGGTATTGAATTTGATAAATACCAGCAGGCCAGAGATGAGATTCTGGCTCAGCTGGAGGCCTGCCGCCGGGGGGAGATCAGCAGCGACGAGTTGGAGGGCGCCCGGCGCATCGTAGTCACAGCCCTGCACACCACCATGGACTCCCAGAGTCGTATGTGCGACTACTGGCTCGGTCAGGCGGTGGCCGGACAGGAGGAAGGGCCGGAGGAACTGGCAGCGCGAGTGGAGAGTGTGAGTGCACAGCAGGTGGCTCAGATGGCCCGGAAGCTGGAACTGGATACCGTCTATTTTCTTAAGGGAAAGGAGGGGGCATGATGACGGTCAGAGAATATCCTCGCATCGGAGAAAAAATGTATCATGAGGTGCTGGAAAACGGGCTGAACGTTTTTGTGGCCCCTAAGACGGACTACGCCAAGAGCTACGCGTTTTTTGCCACCAACTACGGCGGGATGGATATGCGCTTTAAGCTGGGCGGTCAGTGGCACGATACGCCTGCCGGTGTGGCGCATTTTCTGGAGCACAAGATGTTTGACACCCGGGAGGGCAACGCTCTGCAGGACCTTGCGTCCAATGGCGCGTCACCCAACGCCTTTACCAGCAGTGCGATCACCGGATATTATTTTGAGAGTACTGAGAAGTTTGAGGATAATCTGCGCATCCTGCTTTCCTTTGTATCCGTTCCCTGGTTCACGAAGGAGAGTGTGGATAAGGAACAGGGGATCATTGGACAGGAGATCCGCATGATCGAGGATAATCCACAGTGGCGGGTTTTTATGAACCTCATGTCCGGTCTTTATGCCAATCATCCTATTCGCACCGGCGTGGCCGGGACGGTGGAGTCCATTTCACACATCACGGCAGACACGCTGTATGCCTGCCACAAGGCGTTTTATAGCCCTGCCAACATGGTACTGTGCGTGGCGGGCAATGTGGAGCCTGAGCGTGTGTGCGCCATTGCACGGGAGATCCTGTCGGCGGGCGCGAGGGAGGAAGTGGAGCGTGACCACGGCCTGACAGAGCCAAAAGAAGCGGCCAGGCCTATGACAGAGGTTGCTATGGAGGTGTCCACTCCCATTTTCCAAATCGGCTGCAAGGGCGACCCGGTGCCCAATGGCCCGGAAACCTTGCGACTGCAGCTGTTGGGAGAGCTGGCGGCTCAGGCGCTGGCAGGTCCGTCCAGTCCTCTGTATGCCAGACTCTATGAGCAGGGGTTGGTAAATAACGAGTTTGAATGTGGCTGTGAGCTGTACCCCGGCTGTGTGTTTCTCTATGCCGGCGGGGAAAGCCGGGATCCGAAGGAAGTGGCACGTCAGCTGAAGCAGGAGGCGCAGCGCCTTGTGCGGGAGGGAATCGATGAGGAGCTTTGGGAACGGCTGAAAAAGGCGGCTTATGGCAGCCGCGTGCGGCAGCTGAACTCCTTTGAAAACCTCTGTGTTGGTCAGGCACAGAACTTTTTTGCCGGTGCAGACGCACTTGCATTTCCCGAAGACTTTGATTCCCTGTCAAGTCAGGATGCCCGGCAGCTGCTGGCAGACTGGGTCACCGAGGAGCGCACCACCCTGTCCGTAGTGCGGCCCAGGGAGGAAACGTAATGGCATTCATTCAACTGCCCGGAGAGGCCATGGTAAACACGGTATCTTTTCCGGGGCTTGGCTTGGAATTTGAACTGAACCGGGTGGCGGTCGTGCTGTTTGGACGCAATGTGTACTGGTACGGCGCTATTATCGGCCTTGGCTTTTTGTTGGCGGTGCTGTGGTGCTGCCGCAGAGCGGAGGGCTTCGGGATCAAGCAGGACGACATTTTTGACCTGCTGATTGCCGAAGTGCCCTTGTGCATTATCGGCTGCCGGGCCTACTATGTGCTCTTTAATCTGAAGGAGTACCGCGCGGCAGACGGCGGTCTGGAATGGGAACGCATTTTCCGCATCAGTGACGGCGGGATCGCAATCTATGGCGGTGTGATCACTGCCGCGCTGGTGCTGCTGGCCTTTTGCCGGTGGAGAAAGCTGGAGTTTTTACCCTTTGCGGATCTGGGTGTGCAGGGTCTGCTGATTGGTCAGCTGGTTGGCCGGTGGGGCAATTTTATGAATGTGGAGGCCTACGGCGGTGTGACCCGGGCCGCCTGGCGTATGTGTTCTCCCTCCATTGCCCGGACGCTTTTGCGCAGCGGCATTCTGGATGAGGTCGCCTACCGCTCTATGTTGGACGGCGAGATTGGGGTACACCCCACCTTTTTGTATGAGTCCCTGTGGAATCTGGTGGGCGTGCTTCTGATTTATGCTGTGTCCAAAAAAGTATATCGGTTTGATGGACAGCTATTTTACAGCTATCTGTTCTGGTACGGACTGGGGCGGTTCTGGATCGAGGGACTGCGTACGGACAGCCTGTATTTCTTCGGGGTCTCCCTGTTTGGAGTGCCTGTGCGCACGTCCCAGGCAGTGGCGCTTTTGTCCGCGGCTGCAGGCGGAGGTCTTCTGGTATGGCAGCTCTGGTTCCGGCGTGGGAAGCACCGCGCCCTGTACGTAGAGCGAAGGGAACAAACCAAGGAGCAGGAGAAAGAGAAGGAGGCGTGACCATGTCAGCGGTCATTATAGACGGCAAAGCCCTTGCTGGGAAGGTAAAGCAGGAGGTGGGTCAAAAGACAGCACAGCTGTCTGCCCGTCCTGGCTTGGCGGTTATCATTGTGGGGGATAACCCTGCCTCCCGTGTGTATGTCAACGGAAAAAAGAAGGACTGCGAGGAGTGTGGATTTTACAGCGAAGAGCATGCTCTGCCCGGAACTGCCTCACAGGAAGAACTGCTCGGCCTGATCGCACAGCTGAATGAGCGTGAGGATATTGACGGTATTCTGGTTCAGCTGCCCCTACCCGAACAGTTCAATGAGCAGGAGATCCTGTGCGCCATTCGTCCGGACAAGGATGTAGACTGCTTCCATCCCTATAATGTGGGCAAGCTGATGATCGGCGAGGAGGGGTTTTTGCCCTGCACTCCGGCCGGTGTCATGCGCATGCTTGAGGAGTACGGCGTTGAGGTTGCCGGAAAGCACTGTGTGGTGGTTGGCCGCTCCAATATTGTGGGGAAGCCTCAGGCCATCCTGATGCTGCGCAAGCACGCCACCGTTACCATCTGCCACTCCCGCACACCGGACCTGGCCGATCAGTGCCGGAACGCTGACATCCTTGTGGCCGCAGTCGGCAGGACGGGGTTGATCACCGCCGACATGGTCAAGGAGGGAGCTGTGGTCATTGACGTGGCCATGAACCGAAATGAACAGGGCAAGCTGTGCGGTGATGTGTGTTATACCGAAGTATCCCAGAAAGCTTCCTTCATTACCCCGGTGCCCGGCGGTGTCGGCCCCATGACCCGAGCTATGCTCATGGAAAACACCCTGTACGCGGCCAAAAGCCACGGAAAGTAAACAAAATACGGGATCAAACGGTCTTTGCTTTTAAGCAAAGACCGTTTTTTCTGTTCTGTTATGGGCATAGACGGGGACAGGCCGTCATAGGATAGGATGAATACAAAGGAGGGATGACGGATGGACAGTTACCGTCAGGTTGCGCGTGTATTGCCGGAGCCGCTGCGTACCCTTGCTCTGGCGGTGGATGGCGCTCAAATGGCCCGGGTGGAAGAGATCCGCATGCGGGTGGGACAGCTGCCGACACTGGTGCTGCCGGAAGGAGAGAAGCCGATACCCGGCGCTGCGGGTGTGGTTCGGGGGGACCTGGAACAACTGGTGGAACTTGCCAGCCGCTGGTCATTACACGCTGTACTGGAGCAGGTGCGCCGCGGATATTTGTGCGTGGAAGGTGGGCACCGGCTGGGGCTTTGCGGGACAGCGGTCATGGATGGGGAGAAGATCCACGCGCTGCGGGATATCTCTGCTGCGGACCTGCGTGTGGCCAGGCAGTTTCCGGGGGTGGCGCGGGAGGTTGCGGCGTCTCTGTTTCGGTCCGGGCATGTGGAGAATACACTCATTCTGGCCTCGCCCGGGGCGGGAAAGACCACCCTGCTGCGGGATCTGATACGCAACCTCTCTTCCGGTGAAAGCGGACCGGCCCTGCGGGTGGCGGTAGCTGATGAGCGGGGAGAGGTGGCCG
>JAZSJB010000020.1:0-4833 GCA_045534105.1 Lawsonibacter sp.
TTGGTGGAGGGGAAGGCGGAGAGAGCGTCAGCGGCGACGGAGGCGCAGCTAACAGCGGCAGCCCCGGCGGCGAGGCATGACTTTGGAGCAACCGCACTGCAGAATGCTGGTGTTTCCTCCAGCGCAGGGAAATCTTGATGGAATCCGTTGTGTTTTTACCAAACTGAATCTGGTAAAATGAAATGGAATTAAGGAAGGGGGCGTTTTATGCAGATTGGCTTATACAGTCCTCGCAGCGACTTGCTGGAACAGCAGATAGCGGCTGTGGATGAATTCAATCAGAGTGCCTGTCTGGATCTGGCGCTCCGAACCTATGACAATTACCGGGACTTGGCACAGGATATCACCAATATCCCACTGGATATTCTGGTGTACCATATGGAGGACGGCAAGGAGACGGAAGAACAGATCCTGCGAATTGTGCAGACCCTCCCCAACTGTAGGATGCTGCTGTTGTGCGACAGTGAGAAACACGCGATATTCGGTTATGCCATTCATGCCGCTGGTTATCTGCTGACGCCCTTGGATAACGAGGACTTCCTTGCCGCACTCATTCATCTTATTCGAGAGAAGATCCAGGCGAAGGAGCAGTTTCTCCCTGTGAAGATCAACGGCGTATGGAGTCAGGTGAATATGAAGCACATCACCTATCTGGAGTCTGCCGGACACAGCCTGATTTTCCATCTCAACGACAGTCGTAAGCTGAAGGTGACCGCGGGCTTCCGGCACTACCAGAGTCTGCTGGATCTGAATGCAGACTTTATCCGCTGTCATAAGAGCTATATGGTAAATCTACAGTATGTCAAGGAATGGAAAATGGATTATTTTGAACTGACAGATGGCAGTACAGTGAGCATTTCCCGACCATACTGGCAAACTACTCGAAGCCTATACGCCTGTTATACCACCCAGACAAAAGATGTCTTGGAGAAGGAGCAGGCAACAAAGAAGGCTCCTCCCGCGAAAGAGATGGGAGGGCTCAGACGATGAAAACAGTTAAGAATCGCAGGAGGTGAGCAGCCAATGGCATTGTATGATATCTATGAGCCGTATCGTACGCCATTGACCTACGATGAGCAGGATTTCGTAGAGGAGGCGAGGTTAGATCGCGCCGCTTTGGACGGAGAAGCACTTGCCAACCCTGATGTGACGAAGGTGCCCGGCGGATATCAGCACAAAACGGAAGGCTTCATAGTTGATCCCGTGGTAAAAAAGCACATGCAGGTCGCCATGCGGCGGGCAGAGGAGCAGTTTCATGGCTGGCCCGCTATGCCGGAAGACGCTGACATCTCCCTGCGTTATCCCGGCGTGGATCCCGTAGGCAAATACAGTGTCATCGACATGAAAATCGCCCAGCGCGTGGCACGCATCAAGGCTTCGCTGGAAAGCCGCTCCCCTGAAGGCAGATTCTATGCCGATGCTCTGCTGGAGGCCGCACCCACTCATCCCAAAATGAGCGCACTGGAAATTGAACTGGCTGAAGTGTCCAAGAGACACCGTATCCTGACCCGCGCCAGCAAGCTGTGTTTGGATCCGGAAGGACGTCGAATGCTCCACGAGGAAAGTCGTGCGCTGGAGGCCGGCAGCGCAGTGGAGCAGTATGATAAATATTTGCAAGGCGTGGAATACGCCGCAGGCATCGAGACCGGCCCCGTTCCCCAGGAAGTCGTGGACTGGTATAAGACCGCGCTGGGTCACTCGCTGGATCTGAGACGCATCAAGGAGGCAGAGACCCTGTATGGGGTCCCTCGTGAAATCCATGTGGAGTTCCAAGATCTGGATAACAAACTGCTCCAGAGCCGCTTCGCCAATCCCCATAACTGGGGCAAGACCCCGGCCGCTCTGGAGAAAGATGCCATCGCGCTGGAAGAGGCGGCAGGCATTGTCCCGCCCTACGCCCGTGCTACGGCGGAGCGGGTCATCACGCCTCTGTTCCAGAAAGCGGAGGCACTTGGCGGCGGCGATATGCCTCTGAATCGCGGCGACCTCATCATCGTGGACGGCAAGACTGTCCGGGAAAAGATGTATGAGGATTTCATGGCCACCGGTCAGGACAGCAAGCTGTTCAATAAGTTCTATAAGAAAAACCTAAAGCAGATGACCAGCGAATACGTGGCTGCCGGATTGATGGCAGGCAAGCGAGTGGAGGCATTCATCCCTGATAGGGATGGCCGTATCCAAGCCGAGCCGGTGCAGATCACCAAGACCGGCTATGAGCCGTCTCCGCTGAAGAAGGTGACGCTCAATGCGTGGGAACGCTTCTTTGCCAGACGCGGATTCTTCAAAGAGAAGGTGGCCAAGGCGGCCGAGTATGAGCGCACACTTGCAGCAAGAGAGCGCGTTAAGGCTGCGAATGTTACCGCAAAACTGGTGCTGGACGGCGGCGCGCAGACCCATGTAAAGGATCAGTTCTTTGGGGACTGGAAGCGGGAAAATGGCGCGCTGCCCAGCGGTGTACCAAACGGTTACAGTGTGGATCGCTCCGCCTTTACCACCACAACCATCTGCGCCCTTGCCGCAAAGGGTTACGCCGTGGCAGATCTCTTTGACCCCACTAAGCTGCAGGCCGAAAAGCAGGCTATGGGCTGGGAGACCATCCATCGGATGCAAAGCGGAGACCAGAAGTGGATGGGAGAGACCCTCTTCCACGGCCAGCGTCTGCTGATGGACTATCTGGATCAGGCCGCCCGCACCGTCAACGTGCTGGATGAAAAGCAACTGTTCAGCGAGGAGGCCAGACACCTCTTTGCCGTGTCCCGCACTGCTTTTGATGCCAGTCAGGAGAAGTCCCGCTGCAAGGCGGAGTACCATGCAGCTGCTGAAGTCCATGCTCCCGGACAGGGCAAGGCTGCCGCGCAGGAAGTGGATGACCGGGTCAACACCTCCTGTATGCTCTTCGACTTTGCCGCTAAGTCCATGGAGGCACGCACCCAGTTTGCGGGCGGTATTGTCTCCGACGTTCACAACAGTCTGAATCATGTCGCCAACTTTGAGGCCGCCAAACGCCTCTACGGCCAGAAAATGCAGGCCAATCCGGAGGTGCCTGTCACCAAACAGTTCACCATCTCCACCATGGGCGGCTTCTACGGCTACACCCAGATGATCGGAGGAGACAAGAACTATCAGGCTCTGATCAAGAGCTTGAAAACGCCCGAAAACCAGCGCGCTTTTGGCCATGGATTATTGAGCGGACGGGTGCAGGAGCGGATGCATATCGAAGCCGACATGGAGCACTTTAAGTTTGGTTTCCGCTTGGATGCCCCTTCCAAGGCCGATGTCAAGCAGGCAGAACAGGGCCAGACTGTACAGGCATTGGATCAGAAGAATGCTGCCAAATCCATGGGCGGCGGCCGCACAAAATAATCATTTTGACCTACTGGATGCCCTGTGATTCCACAGGGCATCTTTCTTATGCAAAAACGGCAGGATTTCAGCAGAAACGACGCTGTTATACCGTCAGCGAGCTTGCTACAATATATTTAGAAGACTATCCTTATAGGTAAGGAGGCGCGATCTATGCCCAATTATGATACATATTCCCAGTACCGCATCCCGCTGAGTGCGGAGGAGAGTCTCGGTATGCCGGAGGCTGAGGAGGCTCTTGCCCGCATGGAGGCAGATGTCCTTCGACCGGACAGCGGACTGAAGCGGGATGGCGTGGGATTCCGCTACGATGGCGGCGACTTTATACCCAACCCCGTGATCGTGGAGTACATGGGTATTGCCATGCAGCGGGCGGAGACCCAGTTCCGGGGCTGGCCCGCCATGCCCGAAGATGCCAATGTATCACTGCGTTTCCCAGGTGTGGATCCTGTAGGCAAGTACAGCGTCATCGACATGAAGGTGGCACAGCGGATCGCGCACATCAACGCCACGCTGGAGAGCCGCGCTCCGGAGGTGCAGGAATACGCGCGCTCCCTTTTGAGTGCTGTCCGTACCAATCCAGAGGTAGGGCAGATGAACTTCATGCTGCAGGAGACGGCTAAAAAACACCGCATCCTCACCCGTGCCAGCAAGCTGTGCCTGGATCCGGAGGGGCGCAGACTGCTCCACGAGCAGAGCCGTATGCTGGAGACAGATCTGGCCGCTGAGCAGTTTGACAAGTACCTTCAGGGCATCGAGTACGCCGCAGGTGTCAAGACCGGCCCTGTCTCCCCCGAGGTCAGCAGCTTTTACCGTGACCGGCTGCAGATGCCCCTGAACAGGGAGCGCATCAAGCAGGCTGAGCAGTTGGACCACACACCTCGTGAAGTGGCCGTGGAGTTTGAAAATCTGGACAACAAGCTGCGTCAGGCTCAATTTGCAAACCCAAACAACTGGGGCAAGACCTCGACAGAAGTGAGTCCGGAAGCCATCGACCTGGGTGAGGCGGAGAATGCCGTTCCTCCCTATGCCCGGGCCACTGCAAACCGGGTCATTGACCCCCTGTTCCGTGAGGTGGAAGAAATCGGCGGCGAAACACTGGCTGCCAATCGTGGAAACAATATCATCATTGACGGAAAGACCGTAGGGGAAAAGATCCGGGAAGACTATGTCGCCGCCGGAAGGGATATTCAGGAATTTGACAATTTTTACCGGGCCAATTATCGGCAGATCACTGGTGAATATGTGGCGGCTGGTCTGATGGCGGGCAAGCGCATCGAAGCCTTTATTCCTGACAAGACCGGTCGCATCCCCGACGAGCCGGTGCAAATCACCAAGAAGGGCTATGAGCCGTCTGCCCTGAAAAAAGTGACCCTGAACGCCTGGGAACGGTTCTGGTCCAAGCGGGGCTTCTTCAAAGAGAAGGTGGCTCAAGCTGCCGAATACCAGCGCATGGTCGAGGCCCGGGAT
>JAZSJB010000026.1:0-11316 GCA_045534105.1 Lawsonibacter sp.
GTGGGCTGACCAGGACGGCAACATCGCCCCTGTCACCTACGAGGCCGGCTTCGCTCACTCCATGCTGAAGTACCTGTACTATCAGATCGACGAGAAGCTGCGTATGCCTCTGGAGAACGTCTACTACCCCACCAACGCCAACATCAAGGACTACTCCAAGATCATCCACGAGGTTTCCGGCGGCGGCGCCGACATCGCCTCCACCTCTCCCGGCTGGGCCGGCCACATGGCGTTCGTGGACCCCATTCCCGAGTTCATCGGCTCCGGCGACATTGAAGAGTGGCTGAATCAGCCTGGTCAGCTGGTCACTCTGCACCCCATGACCATCATGCAGAACTCCCTGAACGGCACCTTCGGCCAGTCCGGCGACATCGCCAACGTGCCTCCCAAGGCTGCTACCATCGGTCCTCTGGACGTGATGCGCGCCAAGGAGCGTATCGAGGTTCATGCTCTGGCTACCTGCGGCACCTTCTCCAGCTGGCAGCGTATGACCTCCCGTCTGGTCACCCACGGTCCCGTTACCCCCTACATCCCCAGCTCCATGCTGCAGACCAAGAAGACCCAGGTCTACATCAGCGAGGAACTGGCTGCTCCCTTCGAGTGCTGGGAGAAGGTCGGCTACTAATCCAGGCCGCCTGACTGCATAAGCGCGTTGAGGGCCGCACGGCTACGGCCGTGCGGCCCTTTTTATTTTAACAATAGTAGGTGAAACATATGTTAGCCATTATCAATGCTGAGCTGGTCATGAAGGATCACCTGATCCCCGAGGCCGTTCTGTTTGTGGAGGACGGTATCATCACCGGCTACGGCGAGATGCGCACCACCCCCATCCCCGAAGGCTGCGAGATCCTGGACGCCCAGGGCGCCTACGTTGGCCCCGGCCTCATCGACATTCACACTCATGCCGGCGAGGGCGCATGGTTCTTTGAGCAGCCCTCCGAGGCGGCACTGGCCAACCTGCGGCACGGCACGACCTCCGTTTTGGCGGTGCTCTATTTCAACCACAACAAGGAAGAGTGGCTGAAGGATATTGACACGGTCAGATCGGTTATGGGCACCGAAAAGGCACCCAACATTGCCGGCTTCTATATGGAAGGCCCCTATATGAACCCCAAGTTCGGCGCCGACCGGGAGAACAATCCCTGGAAGGCTCCCGTGAACCGGGACGACTATCTGGAAATCGTGGAAAAGGCCGGTACCGACGCCAAGGTATGGGCGCTGGCTCCCGAGCGGGAAGGTATTCTGGACTTCGTGCAGGACGCGAAGAAGGCCAACCCCAACGTGCGCTTTACTGTGGGCCATTCCGAGGCCTCCCCTGCCCAGATCGAGGCTCTGATCCCTTACGGTCTGTGCATCGGCACCCACCACACCAACGCCACGGGCGACCGCCCCATGTACCCTGAATGCCGGGGCGTGTGCGTGGACGAGACGGTCAACTATAACAAGGATATCTACGCCGAGCTGATCTCCGACAGCCGCGGCATCCACGTGGATCCCTACATGCAGCGCCTGGTGCGCAAGATCAAGGGCGACGACCGCATCATCCTCATCTCTGACGCCTGCGTGTTCGACGGCCCCGTTCCTCCCGGATATGAGGGCGTGACCGACATCCTCTTTGACTACGCCGGCGAGATTGCCGGTTCCAAGCTGACGCTGGATGTGGCCTGCCGCAACTTCATGAAGCACACCGGCGCCTCCATCGTGGATGCATTTAAGTTCGCCTCCCTGAACCCCGCCACCTGCCTGGGTCTTTCCGACCGGGGCCAGATCGCGGTGGGTAAGCGAGCCGACCTGATTTTCGTGGATTACAAGATGAATGTGCAGAAAGTGCTGCTGGGCGGAACCGTCCAGAAGTAAACAAAACCCAATCTGCACACGGAACCGTCCCCGTGGTTCAGATTCTTCAAAGCCTTTTTATCACAGAAAAACAAGGACCTCTGTTCAAACAGGAATCCGGCTCCGTGCAGGAAATAGACGGCAAAAAAAACAAAACAGAACTTGTCAGAATCGAGTTTGCCTGTTATAATGATTATTGTTGTAATAGGCTCGTGTTTGGAGGCCTTTTTTCGTTATTTCCACCATGAGAGCCGACAGGACATGCCGCAGCCACTGACCTTGGTCAGATGGCTACGGCATGTTCTCCCCAATGCAGAAGCAAAAGAAAGACCCATATTTAGAATCTGGAGGTAACCGCATGAAAACAAAACGCACCCTTCGCAGCCTGATCTCAAGCCTGTGCTGCCTGGCCATGCTGTTGGCATGGCTGCCCGTTCTGCCCGCTGCGGCGGCAGAAACGGCAACCTCCTCTCAGGAGCCTATCTCCGAGGGGAAGAACAAGTGGGTCATCTTCCAGGATGACTTCGACTCCTACGCCGTGGGAGAGGACTCCTTCTACGGAGCCAACTCCTCCAACTACACCTATGTGTCCAGCTACCACGGCACCAAGTCCAACGCCCCGGACGCCAGCTACTCCCTGTATTCCATCGTGAACAAGGACGGCGGCAAGGTCCTGGACCTGACCAGCGTGAACACCATGCGCAACTGGTTCGTCACAAAGGTGGGCGTGACCGGCGCCTATTCCGTCCAGATGGACATCCAGTTTGTGGATAACGGCGGTTCCACCGTCCCCGGCTTTATCCTCAACCCCTTCCAGGGCTATACCTTCCCCGGCGGCAAGACCATGCTGACCTATTTCTACCCCAGCTACATCCAGCTCATTGACAACGCCACCACCGGCAGCAATGTAGGCTTCCGCCTCAAGGATGACAGCGGTTCCGACCTGAAGATCGGCTACGACCAGTGGTACACCATCAAGATCTCCGTGGACAAGGGTGCCTACTGCATCAAGGCCTGGCCTGCGGGCACCCAGGAGCCTGTTTCCGGCGGCGGCGTGCTCACCGTAGAGACCTCCGCCATCAGCGATGCGGTCATGGCATACTCCAACAACGTGCGCATCTACAATATGGCCCGCAGCAAGCCCGGTGAGCCGTACACCACTCTGGTGGACAACCTGCAGATGTACAAGACCTATGACCAGATGACTATCCCCAGCACCGTCTTTGGCGTGCCCGGGGAAACACTGTCTCTGACCCCCGAATTCACCGGCACCACCCTGACCTCCGAGCAGCCCGACGTGACCTTCTCCTACCAGCTGGACAACCCCGCTCTGGGCAGCGTGAATAAGAAGAACGAGCTGGTTCTCGGCCCCGGCGAAGGCACCACCACCCTGAAGCTGACTCTGGCCGACGTGAACGGCAAGCCCACCGGCGCCGGCGCCTCCACCACCCTGGTGGTGGGCAGCAGCAACGGTCTGACCGCTGCCCCTGCCGAGCTGAAAGTAGCTGAGTCTGCCATCGGCACCACAAAGAAGGTCGACGTGACCTTTGACAAGGCGGTCACCGACAAGTATCCCAACCCCACCCTGAAGTGGACCTCCAGCAACGAGTCTGTTGCCAAGGTGGCCGCGGACGGTACCGTCACTTTGGTAGGCTTCGGCAAGGCCACCATTACCGCCATGGTAACCGCCAACGGCAAGGACACCGCCTTCTTTGCCAGCATCCCCGTTCAGGTGGGCGAGCAGCCCCTGCGCATCCTGTCCATCGGCAACTCCCACAGCCGTGACAGCTTCTACTACCTGAGCCATCTGGCCGCCGCCGCCGGCAAGCGTGTGGAGGCCGCCTACCTGCACAAGGACTCCGGCATGCTCCGTCACCACGCCCACAATCTGGTGACCGAGACTGCCGACTACTCCTACTACAAGGCTGACCCCATGACCGGCGTGCCCACCTCTTACGGCAAGAACACCATTCAGACGGCTCTGGCCGACGGCGAGTGGGACTACATCATGCTCCATCAAGGCACCACGTACGCCGGTGCCCCCGGCACCTTCGACAGCGATCTGGAGTACATCATCGACTACGTCAAGGCCGAGCAGCCCAACGCCAAGGTCTACTGGATGCTGGGCTGGGTCTACGAGGACGACTTTGACGAAACTCGTCCCGGTTACACCCACGCCGAAAACTTCAAGACCTACTACAATGGCAGCCAGGCTGTGATGTACAACGCCTATATCGATTGCTTCGAGCAGTTTATCTGGGGCGAAAACGCCAAGTACGGCGACAAGGTCGACGGCTGGTTCCCCACCGGCCTTGCCATCCAGAACCTGCGCGCCACCTACGGCGACACCCTGACCCGCGATGGCTTCCACCTGGCCCTGACCAACGGTCGTCTGACCGCTGCCATGGCTATCCTGAAGACCCTGTATCCCGATCTGGATCTGAAGGAGATCACTCTGGACGAGGTGTCCAAGTTCCTGGTCACCGATCACATGGAGGCCGGCAAGCTGGTCGAAACCGATCCCGACTACGCCAATACCGAGGCCAACCTGCAGCTGATCCGCGACGCAGTCAACGCTGCTACCGCCGATCTGACCAAGGCCCCCAAGAAGCTGCCCGTTCCCAAGGTGACCAAGGTGGAGGAAAAGGGCACCGCCAACGACCTGACCATTGGCCAGGCCACCGCCCCCCTGAAGTACTTCTTCCCCGACGTTAAGACCATGAGCGACGGCACCATCTTCGTCTCTGCCTACAAGAACATCTACCACAAGCCTGCGGGCGAGGCCGGTGCCGATACCAACAACATGAACGAAGGCTACGGCACCATGGTAGGCTGGTACAGCAAGGACAACGGCAAGACCTGGAGCGAGGAATTCGACCTGGTCACCGAGGATATGATCCTGGACTGGGCCGCCAAGGCCAAGGCCAACGGCGACACCACGTCCTGGGCGGGCGTGGAGACCCTGCGCGGCCGCTATGCCCTGCTGGAAAACAACCCCAACGCCGACTACTTCGTCATGGCTGACCCCCGTGACCCCAACTTTGCCGTGGTCAATGTGGACGGCAAGGAACTGCTGGTCATGACCGTCTGGATCAGCTACTACAGAGAGGACATCAGCAAGGTCAACAAGCTGTACATGATGTGGTCTGAGTATGACGCCAAGAGCGGCAAGCTGGGCGACTGGTCTCAGCCCATGCTCATTACCCGTGCCAACGGCGGCACCGCCATCAAGCGTGGCGACATTGCCGTGTTCCCCAACGGCCGCATCCTGATCCCCTATTATTCCGGCAGCCAGCACGGCGGCATCCCCATGGTGTGGGACGCCAACAAGGACACTTTCGTCTATCTTACCGATGCCAACGGCAACCGCATTGATCAGAGCATGGCAGGCCAGTTCGCCACCGACGAGAGCGCCACCATCAACGAGATTTCCTTCGTGGCACCTCCCAACAGCACCGGCATGGTTTATGCCTTTGCCCGTGAGTCCGGCGAGGTCCTCAAGTCCATGGACTACGGCATGACCTGGGAGCACTTCGGCAATGCGGACCGCATCATCCATCAGCCCGGCTTCCAGGTGGTGGACGAAGACCGCGTATATGTCACCTGGGCCAGAGCCTGGGCCTCCCCCCGCTTCGTATACGGCAAGATGATGTACGTCAACGGCGCCTGGGATGACACCGACTATGAGTTGGTCTATGCCTCTCCCAACACCGTCAAGCACGACATGGGCGACCCCTCCTCCACCCTCATGGCCAATGGCAAGCTGCTGGTGGTGTGCTACGACACCGAGTTCCGCTCCATCGTAGGCACCGTGGTGGATCCCGATTCTCCTGTGAACACCCCCGTGGAGCTGAACAGCAAAATTCCCCAGGGAGTGATCTTCGAGAAGGATTATGCGGGTCAGAAGCTGGACAGCAAGGGCGTGACCGCGGATGCGACTGTCTCCGGCAGCTACTCTGTGGATGCCTCCTTCAAGCTGGGCGCTTCCGGCAAGCTGACCATCGGCGACGTGTCCGTGACCACCTCCAAGCTCACCTGCGGCAGCAAGAGCGCTGATGTCTCTCTGGCCGCTGACACCCTGACCTATATCCGCATGAGCTTTGTGGGCAACACCTGCTACGTCAAGGTGTGGCAGGGTGACAAGGAGCCCGGCTGGACGCTGTCCGGCACCAACAACATGGGCAGCAAGGTCACCGTCACCGGTTCCGACGCCGCGCTGAACACCCTGAAGGTGTCCCGCCGTGTGCTCATTGAGATGCCCAAGACCAAGTCCGTTACCACCTCCAATGCTCCCTTCGCTCTGGACTGCGCCATCATGCCCGTTCCCGATAGCGTGACCTGGACCTCCAGCAATCCCAAGGTGGCCACTGTCAAGGACGGCGTGATCACTGTTCTCAGTGAGGGCCAGACGGACATCACGGTCAACGCCGGCGGCGTGAAGGCCACCTGTACCCTCATTGTCAGCGGTCCTCCCGCCCAGATGTCCGGTAAGGGCGAAAAGGTCACCATCTTCTCCGACGACTTCCAGAACTACGGTTCCGGCAATCTGTGGGAGCAGATGAAGGCCAACGGTTATAACACCAGCACCACCGGCGAGGCCGGCAACTCCTCCACTCTGGTTCTGGAGTCCAACGGCTCTGAGCAGTATCTGAAGCTCAACGGCAAGTCCTCCTGGATCCGCGTGAATGAAGCCATCACCGGCGACTACACCGCCCAGTTCGACTTCAAGTTCGGCGGTGACGGCACCCTGTACGCCACCCTGAATCAGGGCAAGGACGATTCTTACGCCACCCGTGCCTTCATCCATCTGGTCGAGGGCAAGACCGCCGGTACCCGTATCCAGTATGACGAATCGGGTACGGCCACCAACTATCCCGAGAACCCCGCCATGCATGGTGGTGTGAGCGGACTGAGCAAGTTCGGCACCAGTCAGTGGTACACCATCAAGATCACCCGTGCTGACCAGGGCCTGTATGTGAAGCTCTGGAAGCAGGGCGAACCCGAGCCCGAGCAGTGGAGCCAGTTCTTCAGCACCGAGGCCTTTGACACCGAGCTGGCCGCCAACCAGGGCACCTACTTCCGTCTGCAGTGGGCCAGTTCCACCGCCATGTATATCGACAACCTGACCATCACCCAGCAGCAGGGCAAGGGCGCCGATTTCATGCTGGACGTGCCCTCCGGTGCCTGGTACTATGACGCGGTGGACTATGCTATCAAGAACGGCATCATGTCCGGCTACAACTCCATCTCCTTCGGCCCCAACGACACCCTGACCCGCGCTCAGGTGGTGCAGGTGCTGTACAACAAGGAAGGCCAGCCTGCCATCACCGGCAAGCACAACTTCCCTGACGTACCTGCCGACCAGTGGTTCAACAACGCAATCACCTGGGGCTCCCAGAAGGGCGTTGTGGGCGGCTTTGGCGATGGCAAGTTCCGTCCCAATGACGCGGTGACCATCGAGCAGGTGGCCGTCATCCTGTGGAACTACTCCGGCAACCCCAAGTTCACCGGCACTCCCGACGGTGTCGGCAAGTACGACGACTGGGCCAAGAACGGTCTGAGCTGGGCTGTGGAGAACGGTATCATGAAGGGTGTTCCCATCGAGAACGCCACCGATAATGCTACCCGTGCACAGACCGCGCAGATGCTGATGAACTTCCTCAAGAAGTAATCCCTTCCTCAACTTCAACGTCCCCGCCGCCTTTCGCGGCGGGGACGTTGTCACGTTCACAAAATGTTCACCGCATTTACAGTTTGTTTGCTTGCGCTTTCCTTCTGCGTCCGCTATACTCAAAGAAACAATATATTAAGGGAGTTTTTGCCATGAAACAGGATGCCGACCGTGCCAGAGCCAAAGATATGTTCCGTCAAATGACCCTCCAGGAAAAGGCAAGCCATATTTTTCAATACTACTGGCTGCACATGCTGGCAGGGATCTTCACCCTGGTGGTGGTGGTGGTATTTGTAGTCACCTGGCAGGAATCCGCCGCCACGCGCAATCACCTGTACATCGGCATTCAGGTCGAACACCATGACCAGCTGCGCCCTGAGGCGGAGGCACTGGCCCGGGACGCACAGTGGCCTGAAGCTCTGAACTTCCTGTCCTTCTCCAGCGCGGCAAGTCAGGACGGTCTGGGCAGTATGCAGCTGAGCATGTATCTGGCGGCGGACGAGCTGGATTTCATCGTGTGTGATGAATACACTATGCACCTGCTTACCTCGGACCAGACAATCAACTGCTCTGTAACTGCCTTGGATGATACCCGCTTGGGGGTGGCCACAGATATCGAGGAGCCCCTCTTTGTCCTTGCCCTGAACGATACAGGCCGTGCGGAAAAGGTACAGCAATTCCTGCCTATCCTGCTGGCCCCTGCTTCCTGACAGGCAAATTGTCCAATTTTGTCATTATAAAAGCGCCAATGTGACGAAAACGAGAATTCAGGCGCCCTTTCCCTTGACAAGAGGCCCCTCTTGTATTAAACTACCAATGGTACTTTGCGGCCGTTTGGCCCTTGGTATACACGCACTCCGTCCCAGGACGGGTGCACCTCATTCAAGCCACGCACCCCTACTCCATTTTTATAGGTGTGCGGAGGTCAAATTAAAGGAGGAAAATCCGCCGACCGGCGGTGCGGCAGTGTGGAGACCTGTCGTAAAGTGCTCAGGGCTGCTCCCTGTGCGCGAGGGGACCTCTGCGGAGGCAGGATCCCTGCGGTCAAGAAACTATGTCTACTGTTACCCTGAAGAAGCTGAAGAAGATCTATGAAGGCGGCTTTGAGGCCGTGCATGCCTTCGACCTGGACATCGCCGACAAGGAATTCATCGTTCTGGTCGGTCCTTCCGGCTGCGGTAAGTCCACCACCCTGCGTATGATCGCCGGTCTGGAAGAAATTTCCGAGGGCGAGCTGTACATTGGTGAAAAGCTGGTCAACGATGTGGAGCCCAAGGACCGTGACATCGCCATGGTCTTCCAGAGCTACGCTCTGTATCCCCACATGACCGTGTACGACAACATGGCTTTCGCCCTGAAGCTGCGCAAGCTGCCCAAGGAGGAGATTGACCGCAAGGTGCAGGAAGCCGCCCGCATCCTGGAGATCACCGAGCTGCTAGACCGCAAGCCCAAGGCTCTGTCCGGTGGTCAGCGTCAGCGTGTGGCTATCGGCCGCGCCATCGTGCGTGAGCCTCAGGTCTTCCTGATGGACGAGCCTCTGTCCAACCTGGACGCTAAGCTGCGTAACGCCATGCGTGCTGAGATCATCAAGCTGCGTCAGCGTATCGATACCACCTTTATCTACGTTACCCACGACCAGACCGAGGCTATGACTCTGGGCGACCGTATCGTCATCATGAAGGACGGCTGGGTCATGCAGATCGGCACTCCTCAGGAAGTGTTCGACCATCCCGCCAACCTGTTCGTGGCCACCTTCATCGGCGCTCCCCAGATGAACCTGTTCGACGCCAAGCTGGTCAAGAACGGCGACGCCTACGCCGTTGAGGTTGGCAGCGCAACCATTGCCCTGACCGCCGAGCAGAACGCCAAGCTGGCCGCCAATGGCGTGAACACCATGAACATCAAGATGGGTATCCGTCCCGAGCACATCCAGCTCAAGACCGAGGGTGCTGATGTGATCCAGGGCACCGTGGACGTGTCCGAGATGATGGGCTCCCAGATCCACCTGCACGTCAACGCCGCTGGCAAGGACATCATCCTGATCGTGCAGACTGCCGATCTGGACAAGGAACACCGCGCCGGCTTCGCTTTCGGTTCTCAGATCGGCTTCACCTTCCGCGCCGACCTGGTCCACCTGTTCAACCCCGAGACCGAGAAAAACCTCATCTAATCTCACAAACAAAAACCCCCGGAAACGCAAGTTTCCGGGGGTTTTTTGCGTAAAAGCCAATGGCAGAGATGATCTGTCTGTTATCCTGATTGCAATTCATGGTTGCAATCTTTTTTCCGTTGGTGCTATAATAGTATTAGTATAGCACATCAAGGAGGTGGACTGCGTGGACGACCGAAGTAGTGGAAGCACAGGAAGCGGTTATCACTTATGCCGGGAAATATGCCGGGCGCAGTCTGCCCGACCGGTTTGACGGGCTTATGCCCATCTGCATAGGTGACAGCTGCCGCAGGGAATACTGCCCCTGTGGTCTTTTTGTGCCCACTTTCAAAGAACTTGTTTGAAAGGGGAAATCGCCATGCACGAAAATTTTGACTTCGAAACTCTGCTGGAACTGGTGGAGCAACGTCAGCTGCGTCAGCTCCGGCAGGAGCTGGACACCATGAACGAGGTAGATATTGCCTCATTTCTGGATGAACTTGCGCCGGAACAGCTACTTCTGGTGTTTCGCCTTCTGCCCAAGGAGCTGGCGGCAGAGGTGTTCGCCTATCTGGAGGACAGCGACGACCAGGAGCGGCTCATCAATGCCCTGAGCGATCAGGAGCTGCGTGAAGTGCTCAACGAGCTGTATCTGGACGATACGGTAGATATCATTGAGGATATGCCTGCCAACGTCGTTTCCCGTATTCTTCGCAACTGCGACACTTCTGCCCGCAGCCAGATCAATCAGCTGCTCAACTACCCCAAGGACAGCGCCGGCTCCATTATGACCACAGAATTTGTCGCTCTGCGTCCGGAGGACACGGTGGCCCGGGCCTTTGCCCGCATCCGGTCAGAAGGAGTGGACAAGGAGACGGTCTACACCTGCTATGTGATCCGAAACCGGGTCCTGCAGGGAGTCGTGACCGTGCGGCGGATGCTCCTGTCCGCGGAGGACACGCTGATTGAGGATATCATGGAGACCAACATCCTGTCCGTTCATACGCTGGAGGACCGGGAAGTGGTTGCCCAGATGTTCTCCCGCTATGACCTGACTGCCCTGCCCGTGGTGGACAGGGATGACCGGCTTGTGGGCATCGTCACCGTGGACGATGCCATGGACGTTCTTGAGGAGGAGACCACTGAGGACTTTGAGAAGATGGCGGCTATTCTTCCGGTGGATAAACCCTATCTGCGCACCGGCGTGTGGGAGACCGTCCGTTCCCGCATCCCGTGGCTCATGCTGCTGATGCTGTCAGCCACCTTTACCGGAATCATCCTGACAGGCTTTGAGAGCGCTCTGGCCGCCTGCGTGGTGCTGACCTCCTTCATCCCCATGCTGTCGGGTACCGGCGGTAACTCCGGCTCCCAGTCCTCCGTGGCCGTCATCCGCGCCTTGTCGCTGGATGAGGTGGAATTTGGAGATATTCTGGCGGTCATTTTGAAAGAACTGCGGGTAGCCCTGCTGTGCGGCCTGTGTCTGGGCGGAGCGAATTTTGTGAAAATGCTCCTCATCGACCGTACCCTGATGCACAACCCCGAGGTCACCGTGGCCGTGGCCGCCGTGGTCAGCATGACTCTTGTGCTGACGGTGCTGTGTGCCAAGCTGGTGGGCTGTACGCTGCCCCTGGCGGCAAAGGCGCTGCACCTGGACCCGGCA
>JAZSJB010000050.1:0-5874 GCA_045534105.1 Lawsonibacter sp.
CCTCCTCGATTTTGTTAGTCTGGTCGGCAAACCTTGACTTTACTTTATCGAGGAGTTTTTTCTTTGTCTACTTCTTTCCTCGCTATAAGCTTTTTATTTTCCACTGGCATAGCCAGTGGTTTACTTTGTCAACGACAAACAAAACAGCGCCCACTCCAAATGGAGTGGGCGCTGAACTTATTTAGCTAAGTTTTTGTGGAGAGTAATCCGTTATGGATTAGGCCTCAGGAATCCAGCCCACGATTTCGTCGTTCTCGTCGTAATCGGGCAGGTTGATGCCGGTCACGAAGATGTGAGTAACCACGGGCTCATCGGTGTCAACGTCATCAACGATGGCGGTGAAGACGACCTGATACTTGGCCTTGTTGGCGGAGATGATGTCCTTCAGGGTCTCGATCTCAGCAACCTCGGAATCCTCGATCACGTCCTCACCACGGATGTCGACGATGACAGCGTTGGCAGCGTCATACAGGTCGATATCGTCGGAGGAGATGTTGGTCTCACCAAAGACGCCGGAGAAGATCTGCTCAGCCAGAATGTCAGCGTAAGCATCGGTCTCGCCCAGATCGTAGATGCCGTCCTCGTCGATGGTGTAGTCACCATAGAAGCCAGCCTCGACCTCAACATTGGAGATGATGGTCTTGAACTCGTTGGTGGAGGTAAAGAACACGTTGTACTCGTAGCCGTCCTTAACAGCGCTGTAGTCATCAGCGTCGACCACGAAGATGTAGTCCTCGGCCTTCAGGCTGACAGCGGCGGTGTTGATGACGACCATCTCAGCCAGCTTGTTGTCGTTGGCGTCCAGAGAGACAGCGACGGTGATGATGTCTTCCTCGTCGATGGTCTTGGCAATGGAACCGGTGTAGGTCACGACCTCCAGCTCGTCGCCGACGGTGTCCTTGTCGATCACCACGAACTTGGTGTTGGCGGTCAGGTACACGCGGTTGGCAGCAGCAGTGCCGCCACCGATGAAGACGTACTTGTCAGCCTTCTTCAGCTCGCCAGCGTTCTCAGTACCGGTCAGCTCGGCAGTGTAGAACTTGTCGGTATCCTCGTTGAAGGACTCAGCGTCCTCAGCGCCGGTAGCGACCATGATGTCCTTCTTGGCCTCTTCCTTAACGGTGGACTTCTTGAAGGTGTAGAAGCCTTCCTCGATGGTGGTCTCACCCAGATCGTCAACACCGATCAGGATGGAAACTTCCTTGCCCTCGGCATCGATGCCCTGAGCATAGTAGTTGGTGCTGTCAGCATAGGTGCCAGCAACAGCGCGCTCGTAAGCGCCAACAACGTAGATGGTGTCGGACAGGGTAGCAGCGCCGGCGGTCTCGATCAGGCCCAGCAGCTTGCCGTTGTAGATGTAAGCGTCATAGGTGAACTCGTTGCTGGCAGCGATGCCCTCAGGAGCAGTCAGGATGCCCTCAACGTCCTTGCCAGAGTTCACATAAGCGGTGCCATCAATGTAGGTGTAGTCCTTGCCGTCCTTGGTCTGGGTCTTGGTGACCTTGCCGGAGACGATCTCAGCCTTGGTGACGTAGATAACGCCGTCGTAGTTCTTCACCACAACAACGTCGTCCTCGGCAATGCCGTCGTACTCAACGATAACATCGTTGTCCTCGGTGTTGTCATAGGAAACAGTGCCGATCTTGATGGCTTCCTTGCCGGCGGTGGTGACCACGCGGCCAACCTGCTTAACGGCGTAGGAAACAGGAGCGATGAAGGCACGGATCTTACCGGTCTCGTTGTCGATAACATAGGTACCGGCATCGGCGGTGTAGTCGTCCTCGTCATAGTCAACAGCCTCGGGAGCCTCAGCGGCGCCGTCAAAGCTCATGATAGCAATGGCATCAGTTTCAACCTTGGTGCCGAAAGCAGCCAGGTAGTCCTTGCGGTCCTCATCGATCTTCTCGGCAACCTCAACGTACTCGGCAGCCTCAACCAGGCAGTAAGCCACACCGGGCTTCTTCTCGTTCTGGAAAGCCTCGGAGTAGTACACGGTCACGAAGTGGCCCAGCATGTCCAGACCGGTCTCCAGATCGACCTTCAGGGTGTCGTTAATGATGGTGCAGTCACCGCCAGTAGCCTGGTTCTCGGTGATGTAGCCGGTAACGGGAGCGGCCAGCTCGAACACGGTCTTGGCCAGGGTGTCGTTCTTGATGGGCTGGATGTCAGTGGGAGTCCAGTTGGCATTGCCCTCGCCATCGGTGATGGCCTTGTCGGCGTAAGCAGCGGCGTCAGCCCAGCTGTCGAACACGATGTTGCTGCCGGTCACGCTGTAGCCCTTAACGCCCTCGGCGCTGTAGTTCAGGCCGTTCCACACGGTAACAGCCAGCTGGTCACGGGTCATGGCCATGTTGGTGCCGGGCTTCACGCCCTCCATGTCCTTGAACAGCTCGATCTCCTCAGCCTTAGCCATAACGGTCATGGGCCAGGTGCCGGCGCCGGCGTCGACGTCCAGAGCGTTGATGATCATGGTAACAGCCTCGGCGGTGGTCACAGCCTGGCCGGGCTTGTAGGTGCCGTCGCCGTAGCCGCCGACGATACCCAGGTTGGCACACAGGTTGATGTAGCCCTCAGCCCAACCGCCCTCGAAAGCAGCGGTATCGGAGAACTTGCCGGTGCCCTTGAACTGGTCGGCATTGATCTCGGAGCCATACAGCATCTTAGCGATGACAGTGGCCATCTGAGCACGGGTAACAGTGCCCTTGGGGTTGAACTTGCCGTCGGAGCCAGCGAACAGGCCCAGACCAGCGGTGATCTCAACGGCTTCGGTGTTGACGATCTCGTCAGCATCAGCGAAAGCCGCGCTGGAACCAACGACCATCATGCCCAGCAGCATAACGGAAGCCAGAGCCAGACTCAGAGCGCGCTTCAGGTTTCTCATTTGGATATTCCTCCTTTTATTTTTGGCTTTTGGGGAACATTCTCCCCTTGCCTCTGTGTGTACTATAACGCAACCCCTTTTACCCGTCAATATCTTGTTGCGATATGTAACACAACTGTAAAATTTCCGCAATATGGATGTCATATTCCTCTGCGGACATGGGTTTAGACGGCAGAAGTCACATTTTGTTCCCCGGCTGTACAATAAATTTTTGATTTGTTTGAGGGGTGGTCCTGCCGGGAATCGGCTTCCTGTTTGCGGGCCAGCTCTCTGGCGTTGGCCAGCATGAGTTTGATACGGTTTTCCTGATTGATCTTGGTAGCACCCGGGTCGTAGTCAATGGCCACCACGTTGCTCAGGGGATGATCGTCCTTGATCTTGCGCAGCATTCCCTTGCCCGCAATGTGGTTGGGCAAACAGCCAAAGGGCTGAGTGCATACGATATTGGGTGTACCGGAATGGATCAGCTCCAGCATTTCTGCCGTGAGCAGCCACCCCTCCCCCATTTTATTGCCATCGCCCAGATAACCCCTGATGCGGCCGCGCAGATGAGAAAACGTGCCGCAAGGGCGAAACCCCGCCTCTTTCATGGCTGCAGCCATCTTCTTCTGGAATCCCTCTGCATAGGCGATCAGCACCCTGCACAGCGCGGCTCCCGCTCCGGACCCGCCATAAAGCCGCACATCAGTTATTCGGGCGTGCACAGAGTAAAGGACAAAATCCATCAGACCGGGCACCACCGGTTCCGCCCCTTCCTCAAGCAGGAACCGTTCCAGATCATTGTTGCCCAGGGCGGAAAACTTGACATAGATCTCACCTACTACGCCCACCCGCACCTTTTTCTCCCCTTGGGTCGGGATGGCGGCAAACTCCCGGCAGATCTGCCGGAAATTGGCCTTCATCTGGTGTCCGCTCAGTCCCGCGCCCCGCTGAAATTCCTCTGCAAGGTGTCGAGACCACCGTTCCACCAGCGCATCCACACTGCCCGGTGTTACCTCATAGGGGCGGGTCTGATTTGCCACATCCATGATCAAATCACCATAAGCAATGGCGCACAGCAACTTAAACAGCAGGGCGGGAGTCATGGAGAAACCAGGGTTCTTCTCCAGCCCCGACGCATTGATGGAAATAACCGGCACAAACTCCAGTCCCGCCTTTTCCAGCGCCTTGCGCAGCAGATGGATGTAGTTGGACGCCCGGCAGCCTCCGCCGGTCTGTGTGATAAACAGCGCCACTTTATGAGGATCGTAGCCACCGTTCTTAACGGCATCGATCAGCTGTCCAATGACCAGTAGGGCCGGATAGCAGGTGTCATTGTGAACGTATTTCAGTCCCTCATCGATCACGGCCCGGCTGTTATTGTTCAGCTGGTCCACCCTGTATCCCTCCAGCTCCAGCAGTTGGCGGAACATACCGAAGTGGACCGGCAGCATCTGGGGCATGAGGATAGTGTACTCCTGCTTCATCTCCTCGGTAAAGAGCAGACGGCCCTGTTCGTCATAAACCAATTCAGCCATGTTCCCGCTCCTTTCTGGCCTCGATGGCCGCCATGAGGCTGCGGATACGAATTTTTACCGCGCCCAGATTGCTGATGTCGTCGATCTTCAGCTGGGTATAGAGCTTTCCGCCCTCTTCCAGAATTGAGCGCATCTCGTCCGTGGTAATGGCATCGGTTCCGCAGCCAAAGCTGACCAGTTGTACCACCTGCATGTCCGGCTGGGTGCACACATAGCGGGCCGCGTTGTACATCCGGCTCTGGAATGTCCACTGGTTGAGCACCTTCCGGGGGGCGTAGCCCTCCAGATGGCTCAGGGCATCCTCTGTCACCAGTACAAAGCCAAAGGAGGTGATCAGATCGTTGATGCCGTGGTTGATCTCCGGGTCGATGTGATAGGGTCGTCCGCACACTACAATGATATTCTTCCCCTCGGCACGCGCCTGCTCGATATACCGCTTGCCGGTGGCCCGCACGTCGGCAAGATAGGCCTCATAGGCCACGTAGGCCGCCCGGACCGCCCGGACAGTCTCCCTTTGGGGGATACCGTACTCCCGGCGCATCATTTTGACGATCCTCTTTTCAAAATCCCCACGCCGCCACAGGCCAACATAGGGGTCCAGAAACCGGACCTTTTTCAGGGCTGGCACGTTGGCCGCCAGCAGCTCCGGATAGTAGGCCACCACAGGGCAGTTGTAGTGATTATCCCCGATCCCCTCATCGTTGTTGTAGGACATACAGGGATACCATATGGCATCCACGCTCTGCTCCACCAGATCCTCCACATGGCCGTGGAGCAGCTTGGCGGGGTAGCACACGGTATCCGAGGGAATGGTGCGTTGCCCCTTCAGATATAGCTTGCGGGAGGACTCGGCAGACAGCACCACCTGAAAATTCAGTTTGGTGAAGAAGGTGTACCAGAAGGGCAGGTTTTCGTACATGTTCAGACCAAAAGGAATGCCCATACGTCCCCGGGAGCCATCACCCTCCCCCTTGCCCTGCATGGCACGCAGCTTATTGTACTTATAGGTCATCAGGTCAGGCTGAGCATCCTTTTTCCCACCCAGCGGCCGGGAACAACGGTTGCCGGAAATGAATCTGCGCCCACCGTCAAAGGTGTTCACCGTGAGGGAACAGTGATTTGTGCACAGGCCGCATGTGGCCGGCTTGGCTGTGTGCGCAAAGTGCTCCAGTGCCTGTGCGTCCAGCAGCGCGCTTTTTTCAAGGCCCAGATCCCGGGCGGCCAAAGCCGCGCCAAAGGCGCCCATGATGCCCGCGATGGTGGGCCGGGTAACCGTTCGCTCCAACTCCCGTTCATAAGCCCGCAGTACCGCGTCGTTGTAAAATGTACCACCCTGGACCACAATATTCTTACCTAAATCGTCCGCGTTTGCGGCCCGAATGACCTTATACACTGCATTTTTTACGATGGAGGTGGAAAGCCCGGCAGAGATATCCTCCACGCTTGCCCCATCCTTTTGGGCCTGCTTCACAGAAG
>JAZSJB010000013.1:0-9525 GCA_045534105.1 Lawsonibacter sp.
GTTCGTCCTCGGACTTGTCCGGGTCAGCGTCCGTGCCGCCGTGGGACAGGCAGATGATAAACTGCGCGCCCTGTTTCTCAAGCTCGGTCACGCAGGTCTGCGCCGCCAGCGCCATATCCCCCAACTCGAAGCCGGAGGTAGGAGCGCAATCGTGGGAGTCCTGACCCATGAGACCGAAGATACCGTAGGTCACGCCGCCCCGCTCCAGCAGGAGGGTTCCAACCTCGCTCTGATAGTCATTCAGAGCCTCCTGAATGAAACGCTCATCCGGATTGGAGGAAACAGGCTCATAGTTTGCCCGCAGGACCTTAGGCCAACCAATGGTGAAAGCACCATACTGCTGCTCATATTTCGCCAGCCTGTCCGCAATGACATTCGAGTCGGAACTGACCAACGCACCCATTGCGGCATTGCGGGCCTTGGTCACCACGTTGAGCATCTCCCCGAACCCGCGGCCCGTATGGTCAAACTCGTGGTTGCCCAGGGTAGTGGCATCGTAGCCCATGGCACCCATGGTGCGCAGCTCCGCCCCCTGGGTGGTGTACAGGGTCTGGAACAGAGAACCGATGGAAAAGTCGCCCCCGTCCAACGTCAGAGCGTCGGGGTATTTCTCCCGCTGGCGGTTCAGCAGAGTGGCCAGACGGGCATAGCCCCCTGACTCGCCTCCGTCCGCTGTAGGCACAGGCATAAAGTGGGAGTGCAGGTCGTGGGTAAAGAGCACCGTAGTGGTGTTCTGTTCCGAGGCAAAGGCCGCCGTGGACAGCAGAAGACCCAGCAGCAGCACCGTCAGCAGCCGTCCCACGCGTTTCATTCCGTTCTCTCCCTTCGCCCATGAAACTCTATTTTTCTTTATTTTATATTGTGCCATAAAGCGATAAAAATAGCAACCGCCAAATCCCATAAAATCCGTTTGGTCTGTCTGCTTTTCCCGCACTATCTTTACATATTTTCCTTTTTTTGATAGGATAGCTACGATTCAAAAATTTTCCGGGAGGGACTGGCATGACCTTTGATCAACTGCAGAACGTTCTGACCCAACACACCCCAGGCCCCATGGATGCCTCTGCCCGCTACGCCGTTCTGGTGCCGCTGGTGGATGTGGAGGGCGAAGCACACCTGCTGTACGAGGTGCGCGCTGCCGCCCTGCGCCATCAGCCCGGAGAGGTTTGCTTTCCCGGAGGGCGCATGGAGCTGGGAGAAACTGCGGAAGAATGTGCCCTGCGTGAGACACAGGAAGAGCTGTCCATCCCCAAAACCGCCGTTCAGGTCCTGGGCCCGCTGGACTTTATCTGCCACCGCAGCGGGTTTGTACTCTATCCCATTCTCGCCCGGGTGGACGGGCAGGCGGTGAAAGATCTCATTCCCAATCCCGCCGAGGTGGATGATACCTTTCTCGCTCCCCTGTCCGCCTTGCGCGCCATGCCTCAGGAGGAGTACCGCTACGACCTGATCCCCGCGCCCGGCGCGGATTTCCCCTATGAGCGGTTGGGCATTCCCAGAGATTACCGCTGGAAAAAGGGTGTGGAAAGTTTCCCGGTCTACTGCTGGCAGGGCAAGACCATCTGGGGCCTGACCGGGCGCATCACCCGCCATTTACTCACTTTCATGGACGAAAAAAGGATGTGACCTTATGCCCAAGCCGGAACAGCTCGGCCCTTATATGCTGAATCAGCCTGAGGGGGTATTCCCTCTTGGGGGTGATACACTGGCTCTGGGCGCCTTTGCCACAGTTCGTCCCCACTGGCGGGTATGCGATCTGGGCACAGGCTCCGGGGCGCTGCTGCTCCTGCTGGCCGGGCGGGAGTCCTCCCTTACCCTGACCGGGGTGGAGCTGGACCCCACCGCCGCACAGGCTGCACAAAACAACCTGACGGCCAACGGTCTTGTGGGGCAGGTTCCGTGCTGTGACCTGCGCTCCGCTCCCCTGCCCGCGGGACAGTTTGACCTTGTGATCTCCAATCCCCCCTACTTTTCCGTGGGCAGCGGCACCTCCGGCGGCAGTACCCGGTGTGAGGAGACCTGCACGCTGGACGAGCTGTGCCGTGCAGCGGGTCGTCTGGTGAAAAACGGCGGGCGCTTTGCCTTGTGCCACCGGCCGGAACGGCTGACAGATGTACTGTGCGCCCTGCGCGCCCACGGACTGGAACCCAAACGGCTCAAACTGCTCGCCCACTCCCCCACCCTGCCCCCTTCGACAATACTGGTGGAGGCCGTACGGCAGGGCAAGCCGGGGCTTGATATTGCGCCAACGGAGTATCTGACACACTTTTGATGATTTTCCCTTTACAAGAACGCGTTTTTAGAGTAAACTATACCCATTAAAAGGAGGTGCCTGTATGGAAATGGATTTTACCCGCAAATTCCGCCTGTCTGACGAGCGTGACCTTGAGATCAAGGCTATCCTCACCACGGTGTATCAGGCCCTTCAGGAAAAGGGCTATAACCCCATCAACCAAATCGTGGGCTATATTCTGTCCGAGGACCCCACCTATATCACCAACCACAACAATGCCCGCGCCCTCATCCGCAAGGTGGACCGGGACGAGCTGCTGCAGACGCTGGTCAAGGACTATCTGCTCCACTGACAAAAACAAAAATTTGGCGCTGTGCTTTGAGAAAAGCACAGCGCTTTTTTGCGCATACTGCACTTGAGGTGACAGTATGTCTGACGATAAAAAGCCCCTGTCCGGACCGGACAGCGTACCCTTTTTAGAGGGTCAACCCATTCAGGGCATGGTGCCCGACGCTTTTGACATGGTCAACCGCTACGGCACCTATGAGATTCAGCGAACCAGCAACTCAGAAAACTTCTTCCCCATCATTGCCGCGGGCAGTTACGACAAGCACCGCCTGCATCTGCTCCGCCACCAGACGGACATCGGCAATGACCGGGAGGCAACCCACGACCTGACGCAGGATAGTCCGGAAAAGAACTAAAAAACCGGGTCACACAACTGTGTGACCCGGTTTGCATATTAGCCGTTGGGGCTGATGGTGTAGTTGGGGGCTTCCTTGGTGATATAGATGTCGTGGGGATGGGACTCACGCAGACCGGCAGCGGTGATCTGGATGAACTGGGCGTTTGTGCGCAGCTCGTCGATGGTGTGGCAGCCGGTGTAGCCCATGCCGGAGCGCAGACCGCCCATGAGCTGATAGATGGTCTCGCCCACCGCTCCCTTGTAGGGGACGCGGCCTTCCACGCCTTCAGGAACCAGCTTCTTGTTGTTCTGCTGGAAGTAGCGGTCCTTGGAACCCTTGGACATGGCGGCCAGAGAGCCCATGCCGCGGTAGACCTTGAACTGACGGCCCTGATAGATTTCGGTCTCGCCGGGAGACTCCTCACAGCCGGCCAGCAGGGAGCCCAGCATGACCACGTTGGCGCCGGCGGCAATGGCCTTGGCGATGTCGCCGGAGTACTTCACGCCGCCGTCGGCAATAATGGGAACACCGTACTCAGCAGCAACCTGAGCGGCATCATACACAGCGGTGATCTGGGGCACGCCGATACCGGCCACCACGCGGGTGGTACAGATGGAGCCGGGACCGATACCGATCTTGACGCAGTCGGCACCCGCCTCGATAAGGGCGCGGGTAGCCTCAGCAGTGGCAACGTTACCGGCGATGAGCTGCACGTCGGGGTACAGGGCCTTGACCCGCTTGACGGTCTCGATGATGTTCTGGCTATGGCCGTGGGCAGAGTCCAGAGCCAGCACGTCCGCACCGGCCTCCACCAGAGCGGCCACGCGGTCCAGCACGTCGGCAGTGGCACCGATGGCGGCACCCACCAACAGGCGACCCTTCTCGTCACGGGCGGAGTTGGGGTACACCTCGGCCTTTTCGATATCCTTGATGGTAATGAGGCCCTTCAGATGGAAATCCTTGTCCACGATGGGCAGCTTCTCGATCTTGTGGCGGCGCAGGATCTCCTTGGCCTCGGCCAGAGTGGTACCCTCGGGCGCAGTGACCAGATTGTCCTTGGTCATCACGTTGTCGATGAGCTGGGTCATATCAGTCTCGAACTTCATATCACGGTTGGTGATAATACCGATGAGCTTGCCGTTGTCACAGATGGGCACACCGGAGATCTTATACTTGGCGCACAGCTCGTCCGCCTCAGCCAGAGTGTGGCCGGGAGCCAGCCAGAAGGGGTTGGTGATGACGCCGTTCTCGCTGCGCTTGACCATGTCCACCTGTTCCGCCTGCTGGCTGATGGACATATTCTTGTGGATGATGCCGATGCCGCCCTCGCGCGCAATGGCGATGGCCATGCGGTACTCGGTCACGGTATCCATGGCAGCACTGATCAGGGGAATATTCAGACGGATCTTTTTGGTCAGCTGGGTATGCAGGTCGATGTCGGCGGGCAGCACATCACTGGCAGCGGGGATGAGCAGCACATCGTCAAAGGTCAGACCCTGCTTGACAAACTTCTGGTTGGCGTCCATGTTGTCACAACTCCTTTTCTGCGTTTCGACCCCCAAAAAGGGGACAACTGTACAAAGTGGCATTTTAACTATTTTAACGCCCGCTTGGCTCAATGTCAAGGAATGTCTTGCCCAAGAAATATTTGCACATCAAACCGACTTTTGCCACTTTCGTCTATACCGTGGACAAAGCAGCCGTTGTCCTCCCGAAATGCAAGCAGGTCGATGACATCACCGGGGCGGCATTCGGCATGGTAGCCCAGCTGCATCCCGGCCACAAACACATCCTCCGGCAGCAGGTCGGCCCGGATAGCATCACAGGCAAAGTCGGCATAGCGGGTGTTGTTGACGTGGGCATTGATGTCCGTATCACTGTAATGCATCATCCGCCGTTCGGCAAGTTCCATTTCCTCCGGCATATGCAGTTTGGAAAGCAGAATGTCCTTATTTCGCTCGCCGCCGGAAGTCCCCTCCAGCTCCGGGATCTGGGAAAGGCGCAGCATTTTTCGATCCTCCAGCCGCACCAGGACCCAAAGGGAAACGGCTTCTCCCACGGGCGTTCCATCCACAAACAGGTCGAAATCCCGGTACATGGACGCACCCTTCCCGCCCCGGTGCCAGGTATGTACGGTCAGCTCTTCCCCCCAGCGCAGAGGCCGGTCCAGCCGGTACCACATCCGGGCCAGCATCCAGAACGCACCGTGCTTTTCCAGAAGCACCTCCCGACCAAAGCCCCGGCTCTCGGCGGCCAGCGTGGCCGCCTCCTGCAGATAACCCAGCAAGGCAGAGGGGCGGCAGCGGCTGCAGCCGTCCACATCACGGGTGTCAATTTTTGTTTTATATTCGTACCAGACGCTCATAGTTCATGTTTCCCCCGGATCAGAATGGTATTTTTGCAGCAAATATCATCAATATCGTCCGCCGTAGCGGCGGGGATGCGCATCTGCGCCCCGCATTGGGCGCACATCAGGTCCACAGAGCTGTAATTGACCTGAAAGGACCAATCCTTGCTGCCGCAGGCGCAGGAAATCCCCTCCCGCTGGGCAATGTCTTTGATTTCGGAGAGGACCTCGTGCATGACAATTTCATCCAAAAACACGTTTTCCGCACCCGCACCCTGCTCCAGCTTATCCACCGCCTGCTCCAACCGGGCGGTGGCGGCAAAGACAGCGCTCTCTTCTCCAACATAGCAGCAGTCAAGGCCGGAGGCGGCACACGCAAAGGCCACCGCCTTTTCCCGCACAAAGGCGGTGGAGGAGCAGGTGACCCGGTGCTCCCGCCCGCAAAACAGACAGGGCACACCCATCTTTACCTTGTCGGCCAAAAACTCCACTTCCAGTGCGGACTTGCCGCAGGGGCAGGGGAGCTTTACCGGTGCGGCGGCAAGGGCAAACAGATCCTTTTCTACAATGACAGACTGACGGCATTCCGGGCAAATATAAGCGATGGTACGCTTTGGTTCCTGAGTAGACATTTGGCAGGCCTTCCTTCCCAGTGTACTGATTGTATTATATCAGTTTTCCTTCATTTTTCAACCCAAAAGCCGCCCGGCAACAGTGCCGGGCGGCTGCACTCAGGGTTCGGTGATGGGCTTGGCCTTCTGTTTGGTGCGTTTGGCCGCTCCCTGAAGCTCGGGCACAGGCTCTACCTCATTTTTAGGCTTGACATGGGTGCGGTCTATGCGCTTCATGCCCTTTTTCGCCATTTCAGCCGTCACCCCGGGTCAGGTTTTCCGCATAGTCTTTCAGACTTTCAAAGGAGTTGACACCGCCGGGGCGGGCATTGATCTGCTCCCGGACATAGTCGGGCAGAGAACGGAAATAGGCTGCCGCCTCAGGCTGGGCGTCCAGCAAAGCATTCAGGTCAGGATATTTCATGCTATTACCTCATTTCTTAACGTTTAGGCTTGGATTTAAAGAGCAGCGCGACCAGAAAACCAAAAAAGACCGCCGCGGTGATCCCCCCTGCCGCGGCGGTGATCCCGCCGGTCAGAGCACCGATCAACCCCTTTTCCGCCACCGCCTTTTTCGTGCCCTTGGCCAGCAGGCTGCCAAAGCCGGTCAGCGGAACCGTGGCTCCCGCCCCCGCCCAGTCGATGATGGGCTGGTACAGCCCCAGGCCGCCCAAAATCACACCGGCCACCACATAGCTGACCAGAATGCGGGCCGGGGTCAGGGAAGTGCGGTCAATGAGCAGCTGACCGATAATGCACAACACGCCCCCGCACAAAAACGCCTTCACATATTCCATGGTTTCCTCCTATTTTCGGGTAGAGATGGCTACCGCGTGACAGATGCCTGGAATGGATTCGCCCTGCATGGAGGAGGTGGGGGAATGGAGTGCTCCGGTGGGGCAGAACAGGATATTGTCCCACTTCCCCGCCTTCATTCCATTGAGCAGGTATCCTGTGAGCACCGAAGCGGAACATCCGCATCCCGAGCCGCCGCAGTGTACATCCTGAGCCTTTTCGTCAAAAATCAGAACGCCGCAGTCCGTGTGATTGGCATACAGGTCATAGCCATCCCGCCCCAACAGTTCCAGCAAAAGATCCCGGCCCAGAACGCCCAGATCCCCGGTCACGATCAGGTCGTAATAGCCCGGAGTACGCCCGGTATCCTGAAAATGGGCCTTCAGGGTTTCTACCGCCGCGGGGGTCATGGCAGCCCCCATGTTGTTGGCATCCTTGATTCCCTTGTCCACAATCTTACCTATGGTGCAATGGGTAATATATGGTCCCGGCCCCTCCTTTGCCAGTACCACCGCTCCGGCTCCCGTCACCGTCCACTGTGCGGTGGGCGTGCGCTGGCTGCCGTATTCCAGGGGATTGCGGTACTGCCGTTCCGCCGTGCAGAAATGGGAGGAAGCCACCGCCGCCGTCCACTGGCCAAAGCCGCCGTCCAGAGTCATAGCCGCCAAAGCCAGCCCCTCACCCATGGTTGAGCAGGCACCGTACAGGCCGAAGAAGGACACATCCTGTCCCCGGGCGGCATAGGAGGAACTGATACATTGGTTCAGCAAGTCTCCGGCAAAGAGGAAATCCAGATCAGACACGGACTTTCCCGCCTTGTCCAGTGCCCCGGTCAGCGCCTGCTTCTGCATCTCTGACTCCGACTTTTCCCAACTGGACTGACCAAAGGTATCGTCCTTGTCAATATAATCAAAGGTTTCTTGCAGCGGCCCCTCGCCCTCTTTTTTGCCCACGACGTTGGCATGTCCCATAATGGAGGGCGGGTCGTTCAGGGCCACGGTCTGTTCCCCCAGTTTCTTCGTGCTCATTAAGGCACACCCCGCTTTCTGACTCTACTGTTTCCCAGTTGCGCTCCAAATATGCAGTTCCTGCCGAAAAACACCCGTGACATACCTTGCGAAACCATATTTCTTGTGGTAATATATTATGAAAATTATGTTGGACAGGAGAAGTAACTATGCGTCATCTGATCGATTTCGGTGACCTGCCCCGTGAGGAGTGGGACAAGCTGTACCGGCGTGCCAGCCAGATTATGGACGATCCGGCCCGCTTTATGGACGCCTGCCGGGGCAAGGTAGCCTGCAATCTGTTTTACGAGCCCTCCACCCGCACCAACTTCTCTTTCCAGACGGCCATGATGCGCCTAGGCGGCACGGTGTTCGGCTTTGCTGATCCAAACTCCTCCTCCGTATCCAAGGGCGAAACCCTGAAGGACACTGTGAAAATGGTGTCCGGCTATGCCGATGTGGTGGTCATGCGCACCCCTTGGGAGGGTTCTGCCAAAGCGGCCTCCCTCTACTCCCATGTACCGGTCATCAACGCCGGTGACGGCGGACATATGCACCCCACCCAGACCATGGCCGACCTGACCACCATCACCCGCCTGCACGGCGGTGTGGACGGGTTGTCTATCGGCCTGTGCGGCGATCTGAAAAACGGCCGCACTGTCCACTCTCTGATCAAGGCCATGGAAAAATTTAAGGATGTAAGATTTTTCCTCATC
Source organism: Lawsonibacter sp. (assembly GCA_045534105.1). Lineage (GTDB taxonomy): Bacteria > Bacillota > Clostridia > Oscillospirales > Oscillospiraceae > Lawsonibacter. The sequence goes on from JAZSJB010000013.1 coordinate 8,396, forward strand.
TCCCCCCGTGAGCTGGCCATACCGGAATATATGCGTTCCTTTATGCGGGAACATAATATCTGGTTCACCGAGGTCACTGGGCTTGAGGCGGTCATCCCCCAGCTGGACGTGCTGTACATGACCCGCATCCAGCGTGAGCGTTTCGTAGACCCGCTGGAATACGAGCGCAACAAGGGCATCTATGTACTCACCCGGCGCAAGCTGGAGCGAGCCAAGCCGGACATGCTGATCATGCACCCCCTGCCCCGTGTGGACGAGATCACCGTAGATGTGGACGACGATCCCCGGGCCGCCTATTTCCAGCAGGCCCGCTATGGCATGTTCGCCCGCATGGCCCTGCTGGCCGACCTTGCCAACCAGCCCCGTCTGGAGCAGACCGATGTGGTTGAGATCGGCACAAAGCCCGTGTGTTCCAATCCCCGGTGCATCACTCAAACGGAGCACTATCTCCCTCCGTTGGTAAAGAAGAACAGCGGCAAGGACTGCTGCGCCTTCTGCGATGCCGAATTGAAATAAACGCAAAAACCGGCCGTGCACAAGCACGGCCGGTTTCTTATCGTTTTATCGCTTTGCTGGGATGATCTCCACCCAGTACCCGTCCGGGTCGCTGATGAAGTAGATACCCATCTTCTCGTTTTCATAGCAGATGCAGCCCATCTGCTGATGATGGGCGTGGGCGGCATCGAAATCGTCCACTACAAAGGCCAGGTGGAATTCGTTGTCCCCCAGATTATAGGGCCGATCCCAGTCCCGCAGCCAGGTCAGTTCCAGCTGGTGGCTGCTGCCGCCCCCATCTCCCAAAAAGACAAGGGTAAAGCTGCCGTCGGCGGCCTGCTTGCGGCGCACTTCGGTCAGCCCCAGAGCCTCTTTATAAAATGCCAAGGACTTGTCCAGATCACGGACATTGAAATTGTTGTGTGCAAAGGTAAAGGTCATGGAATATCCCTCCTTTTATTCTTCTGCCTACAGTATACCTGACAACCCCTCACAAGTCAAAACCCCCGGCTAAGCCGGGGGCTTGAGTAAGCCCTATAAGGGCTTATTACCGGCAAGCGTCTCAAGACGCACTGAAAATTCTTTCTCTTGCATCAGATGCCCTGCTGCCCGTAAACGGGCACTGCCTACCAAAC
>JAZSJB010000085.1:0-4663 GCA_045534105.1 Lawsonibacter sp.
GGTCAGGCCGCCCCGTGCAAAACAATTACTCGATGGTGACGAACTGAGCGATGTCGTCGCGCATGGCGATGGCGGCGTTGCGGGCGGCTTCGGCAAAGTCCAGACCGTTGTTGCCGGTCTTTTTCCATGCGCACATGATGCCGCGGGAAGAGTTGACGATGGCGCCGTGGCCGAACTTGTCAAAGGCGTGCTTGACGTCGGCGGCGGTGCCGCCCTGAGCGCCGTAGCCGGGGACCAGGAAGAAGGTCTTGTTCAGGGTGGCACGCAGAGCCTCGATCTGTGCGGGGTAGGTAGCGCCGGTGACGGCACCTGCCATGGTGTAGCCGTACTTGCCCTCGGTGCCGGCGGCGATGGACTCGTTCAGCTCGCCCATGACCTGATAGACGGTCTTGTCGCCGATCATCAGATCCTGCAGCTCGCCGGAGCCGGGGTTGGAGGTCTTCACCAGCACGAAGGCGCACTTGTCCTCCTCCTTGGCGGCGGCCAGGAAGGGCTTGATGGAGTCAGAGCCCATATAGCCGTTCAGGGTGACGCAGTCGGCGTCAAAGGACTTGAACTGCTGACCCTCGATCTTGGCACCGGACAGCCAGCCCTCGGCATAGGCGGAGGCGGTGGAGCCGATGTCGCCCCGCTTGATGTCGGCGATGACGAACATACCCTTGCTCTTGGCATAGGCAATGGTGCGTTCCAGCATTTCCATGCCCTGCCAGCCCAGATTTTCGTAATAGGCAGCCTGGGGCTTGACGGCGGGCACGATGTCGCACAGAGCGTCGATGAGGCCCACGTTAAACTGCCAGATGGCCTCCGCCGCGCCCTTCAGGCCCACACCGTACTGCTCAAAGGCTTCTTTGCGGATATACTCGGGCACATACTCGATGCGCGCGTCCAGACCCGCCACGGTTGGGTTTTTCATAGCGCGAATTTTATCCTGCAGAATATCAAAAGACATTTATATCAATCCTTTTCAATTAGATTTTGTTTCTTCCATTCTCCACTGCGCTTCTTTTCCACGTACCAGAAGCGGCCAACCAGGGCAATCAGAGCAGGAGGTACAAAGATAAGACAAAGAAACAGCCATATATTGATTCGCTCAACCAACGAGGTAAATCCCATAACAGCCAGTGCTCCGCCCGCCCATGCAACTGCAAGTCCGTATACCTGTTGTTCCCAACGGTCCCACTGGCGGTACTCCGGGTGCCAGCCCATCATCAGCAAAAAGCCCGTCCATGCCCAAAATAAACCGATGGTGGCGCCACCGCTGCGCGCAGGAAAAACCCCGTCAAATATCAGCACAAAGGCCGCTCCCAGCAGAAGCAGCGAGCCGACGATCCAGACGACATACTGCACTGTTCGATTCTTCATCCTTTACCTCCCTGTTCAGTTATCCTGATAGATGTTCTTTCCTCCCACAATGGTGTACTTGACCCGTCCTTTCAGCTCATGGCCCACAAAGGGGGTGTTGCGGCCCTTGGAGGCAAACTTGTCCGGGTCCACGACCCAAACCTCGTCCGGGTCAAAGATGGTCACGTCCGCGTCCGCACCGATGGCCAGCCGTCCACCGGGCACCCGCAGGATAGCGGCAGGGTTGACGGTCATTTTGCGCAGGATGGCCGACAGGTCCATCTTGCCCGTGTGGTACAGGGCGGTAAGGGTGACGGCCAGTGAGGTCTCAAGTCCTACCATACCACTGGGTGCCTTCTCCAGCGGACGCCCCTTCTCCTCCTTGGAGTGGGGGGCATGGTCGGTGGCGATGACATCGATGGTACCGTCCTGCAGGCCGCGGATGATCTCCTCCACATCTCGCTTGGTGCGCAAAGGGGGATTGACCCGGGCGATGGAGCCCTGAGTCAGCACCTCGTCCTCAGTGAGTGTGAAATACTGGGGACAGGTCTCACAGGTGATGGGCACGCCCTTTTTCTTCATTTTGCGGATGATGTCCACGCTCTTGCCCGTGGATACGTGCTGGATGTGCACGTGGGCACCCGTCTCCTCGGCCAGCATGGCGTCCCGCATGACCATCAGCTCTTCGGCGATGGCGGGGCGCCCCTCCAGCCACAGCTGGCGGGAGATGCGTCCCTCGTTCACGGCATAGTTTTTCACCATGTCGCTGTACTCACAGTGGGACAGTACGGTCATGTCGTACCGCTTGGCCCGGATGAGGGCATCCCGCATCAGGTTGGAGCTGTCCACAGGGAAGCCGTCATCGGACAGAGCAACGGCGCCCGCCTTTTTCAGCTGCTCGGCATCGGTGAGCTGCTGGCCCTTCTGTCCCACGGACACCGCGCCGATGGGATACACCCGAACGCCGCAGGCGGTGGCAGCCTTTTCCGCCACATAGCGGATCTGCTCCGGGCTGTCGGTAACAGGGTTGGTGTTGGGCATACAGGCTACGGCGGTCACACCGCCCCGGGCGGCGGCCAGCGTGCCTGTAAAAATATCTTCCTTGTATTCAAAACCGGGGTCGCGCAGGTGCACATGCATATCCACGATACCGGCGCACACCACCTTGCCGTTGGCATCGATGATCCGGTCGGCCTCGTTTCCAAGGTCACTGCCCAAACCGGCAATCTTGCCGTTTTCGATGAGCAGGTCCATGATGCCGCCGATGCCGCCCACCGGGTCCACAAGGCGTCCACGCTTGATGAGCATTTTCATGGTCGTTCTCCTTATTATTTGGAAATATCGGTTCGTTAAAAGGCGCATACGATGTCTAACATATATTATAAAAGAACACACATATTTTAGCAACGGATTTTTCGCAATTTCGGGGCAGAATAATTCCTGTGGAAAGGAGGAATTAAAAATGATGTGTGGAAGATTCACATGCGGCATGGCTGTGGGCCTGATGGCAGGCGCAGCGGCGGGCATGGTGGTGGCTGCCTCCCGGCGGGATGTGCGGCGTGCTGCCAGCCGCGCGGTACGCAGCGTAAACCACGCCATGAACGATGCCATGGATACCATTTCCGACGCCGTAGACACCTTCACCCACAACATGTCCAAATAAGCAGCAGCCCCGGGGCCGAAAAACTTGCAAAGCGGCTCCGGGGTTTACATAAAATCAAGCTTGCCTGCGCGTTTGGAGTGGGGTTAGGAACCTCCCCTTCCGTTTGCACTAACATGGGAACTTAACCATAATTTCTCTGCACATCTTGACAAATGTGCCTGTGAATTGTAATCTTATTTATTATGTATGTTGTCAAAGACGGCAGCCGGCATCTCCGGCAAGAAGGAGTTTTACCCATGAGTGATCACCGTATCTCCACCAACTGCCTCCATGCGGGTTACCGCCCCAAAAACGGTGAGCCCCGCAATTTCCCCATTGTCCAGTCCACCACCTTCCGTTACGAGACCAGCGAGGCCATGGGCAAGCTGTTCGATCTGGAGGCCAGCGGTTATTTCTATACCCGTCTGCAGAACCCCACCAACGATCATGTGGCGGCCAAGATCTGCGCCTTGGAGGGCGGTACTGCCGCCATGCTGACCTCCTCTGGTCAGGCAGCCAACTTCTATGCCGTGTTCAACATCGCCTCCTGCGGCGACCATGTGGTGGCCTCCTCCGCCATCTACGGCGGCACCTACAACCTGTTTGCCGTCACCATGAAGCGTATGGGCATCGAGTTCACCTTTGTGGAGCCTGACTGTTCTCAGGCGGAGCTGAACGCCGCCTTTAAGCCCAACACCAAGGCCGTGTTCGGTGAGACAATCGCCAACCCCGCCCTGTCCGTGCTGGACATTGAGAAGTTTGCCAATGCCGCCCACGCCCACGGCGTGCCCCTCATCATTGACAACACTTTCCCCACCCCGGTCAACTGCCGTCCCTTTGAGTGGGGTGCGGACATCGTCACCCACTCCACCACCAAGTACATGGACGGCCACGCCAACGCTGTGGGCGGCGCCATCGGGGACAGCGGCAACTTCGACTGGACCAAGTACCCGGATAAGTTTGCCTGCCTGTGCACCCCGGATGAGAGCTACCACGGAGTGACCTACACCGAGCGGTTCGGTCTGGAGGGCGCTTTCATCACCAAATGCACCGCCCAGCTCATGCGCGACTTCGGCTCTATCCCCGGCCCCATGAACGCCTATCTGCTCAACGTGGGACTGGAGACTTTGCCCCTGCGTATGGCAAAGCACTGTGAAAACGGTCTGGCCGTGGCCAAGTACCTGCAGTCCCATCCCAAGGTGGCCTGGGTCCGCTTCCCCGGTCTGGAGGGTGACAGTCAGTACGAACTGGCCCAGAAGTACATGCCCAATGGCACCTGCGGTGTGGTCTCCTTCGGCGTGAAGGGCGGCCGCAAAGCGGCCGAAACATTTATGGCCGGACTGAAGCTGGCCTCCATCGCCACCCACGTGGCCGATGCCAAGACCTGCGTGCTCCACCCCGCCTCCGCCACCCACCGCCAGATGAACGACGCAGAGCTGGCCGCCGCCGGCATCTCCCCCGATCTGGTGCGCTTCTCCGTGGGCATTGAGGACGAGAGGGACATTATTGCAGACATCGAAAACGCTCTTTCCGCCGTATAAGTCAAAACCCCCGGCTAAGCCGGGGGCTTGAGTAAGCCCTATAAGGGCTTATTACCGGCAAGCGTCTCAAGACGCACTGAAAATTCTTTCTCTTGCATCAGATGCCCTGCTGCCCGTAAACGGGCACTGCCTACCAAAC
>JAZSJB010000024.1:0-4040 GCA_045534105.1 Lawsonibacter sp.
TATATCGCTAATGGCGATTATAGCGCAATGAAACTCGAAAGTCAATCGCTGAAAGCTATATATTTTCGAGGGGATAGCTGTGAGCTATAATAGAAGCGGTGATGAAAATGAAAGACTACAAAATTGTGATTCGAAATACACGCGAGAAAAAGGGACTGAGCCAGTATAAGCTGGCAAAAATGGTGGGTATTACCCAGTCCTTTATGAATGAAATTGAAAGCGGCAAAAAAAGTCCATCTATTGAGGTGTTTTTTCGCATTTGCGAAGCGCTGGATATTAAAGTGTTTCCGGAGGAATAAAGGAATGTTCCGCCGCTTCGGCGGCGGGTTGCTTTGCAGCGATGCAAAGCAACCATGGCCCAGGCCACCCTCTCTTGGCCCTTTGGGCCAATTCACCTTGAAAATCGCCGGGGGCGGACACGATGAGACTTCGGCGTGTCCGCCTTGTCTCATATGCTGTCCGTCCCCCGGACCCCCTAAAGGGAACGGGTTTTCCGCACGGATTGGCTGTAATATCCGGCGCGCAAAATTTGAGTGGTCTGTGCCGCTCCTTCCGGGGCACCCTGCCCCTGCTGCCATCAAAATCAGAAAGATTTATGGGGTGTGATATCTGCGCCTGATTTGCAGCGGCTATTGTAAATGCGCGGCTGTCTGCACGGGAACTACAGTCGCACCGCACAAGGCGCTTTGTTCGTTAGAAAAACAAGCCGATTGTATATCCGAGGGGCGGCAGCCTAATCGGCGCTTACACAGTCCTGTTATGACAGCGCCGGACACAAGGAATATCCTGCGCAGACGAGCCGTTTCTCCGGGGTCCGGGGTGCAGACTGTTTGTGACGGAAGTCACATCCAGTCAAACCCCGGCGGCGTTTTGGCTACTTTGCCGCTGTTGGCAAAGTAGCTCGCCCTTAGGGCGAAACATGATACACCAAACGAAAACAGGAGGAAAATCTCCATGACCGAATATTATATCCCCACCAAGCGCAGTGAGGCGCGGTTGGCGGAAAAGCGCTCGGAATTCATTGGCCGGGTCTGGCGGGTGGAGAGTGAGGAAGAGGCTCGCATGTGCATCGAAGCCACCCGGAAAAAGGACTATGCCGCCAATCACCACTGTTGGTGCTATATCATCCGGGACGGCGCGGTGCGTTATTCCGATGACGGTGAGCCTCAGGGTACTGCCGGCCAGCCTATGCTCAACGTGTTCCAGCGGGAGGGCGTGGAAAATGTGTGCTGCGTGGTCACCCGATATTTTGGCGGCATCCTGCTTGGAGCGGGCGGCCTGGTCCGGGCCTATACCCAGAGCGCCAAGGATGCACTGGACGCGGCGGGCATCTCCGTGGTTCGCCGCTGGGTGGCCATGGAACTGCCCTGTACTTACAACCAGTTTGAGACCATGCGCCGGGAGGTGGCCGCCTTTGACGGAGTGGTGGAGAACATCGACTACGGCGCGGACGTGGTCCTTTCCGTCCTGTTGCCGGAGGAGCGGGCGCAGAACTTCACAGAGCGCATTGTGGATGTGTCCGCTGGAACGGTGGAACCTCTGGTGAGCGGAGAACAGTTCAAGGACGTGCCCTTTAAAGAACCACAATAAGGCGGAACCCGCATCGACGAAGTGTGTCGATGCGGTTTCCTTTTGGTCGAAGAGGAGGATATTGTGGAATTGTAAATTTGAAATAAAGATGTCGTTAATTTTGTTGTAAAGGGTCGATTGCTTCGGTATCATGCATAGGAACTAAACTGCCGTAATAGGTGTATTTTGAAACGGTCCGGGGGTATTCCGGATACAGGAGAGGTATGTATGAGTCTTCGCATTGGCATCGACATCGGCTCCACTACAGTGAAAGTGGTGGTGCTGGACGACTATAACAGGCTGCTGTTCCGCTCCTATGAGCGGCACTATTCCAAGGCACGGGAGCGGGCGGTCCAAACTCTGCGCTGCGTTACGGATATGCTGGCCGGGCGGCAGGTGAAGCTGGTGATCACCGGCTCAGCGGGCCTGGGTGTAGCCAAGGCGGCCGGGCTTGATTTTGTGCAGGAGGTGTACGCCACCGCTGCGGCGGTAAATGCCTACATTCCGGACACGGACGCGGTCATCGAGCTGGGTGGAGAGGACGCCAAGATCATCTTTTTCGGCGGTGCGCTGGAGGAACGCATGAACGGCTCTTGCGCCGGCGGTACGGGTGCGTTTATTGACCAGATGGCTACGTTGATGAATGTTACGGTGAATGAACTGGACAAGCTGTCCCTGGAGCACGAAAAGATCTATCCCATCGCCAGCCGGTGCGGCGTGTTTGCCAAAAGCGATATTCAGCCTATCCTGAATCAGGGCGGGCGCAAGGAGGACGTGGCCGCCTCTATCTTTCAGGCGGTGGTGGACCAGACGGTAGCCGGCCTGACTCAGGGACGGGAACTTAAGGGCAAGATCGTCTTTCTGGGTGGGCCTTTGCATTTTTTGTTGGGGCTGCGGGCACGTTTTGTGGAAACATTGAAGCTGGACAGCGAGCACGCTGTTTTTCCGGAGAACGGGGACTGCTTTGCTGCCATGGGCGCGGCTCTGTGCTCCGGGGAGTATGAAAGCGTGCTGTTTGACGATGCCCTTTCCCGACTGGAGCACAGTGTGGACAACACCACGCTGATGGATACCATGCCGCCCCTGTTTGAACGGCGGGAGGACTACGAGGCGTTTCTTGCCCGGCACAACGCCAACCGTCCTCCTGAAGTGGATATCCATACTTATCAGGGGCCTGCGTGGCTGGGTATCGATGCCGGATCCACCACCACGAAAATGGTATTGGTGACGGAGGATGGGGGGCTGCTCTATACCTATTACCACTCCAATCAGGGTAACCCCGTGGCCATTGTACTGGAGCAGATGAAAGAGATTTACACCCTGTGTGGCGGGCGTATTCAGATCAAAGGCGCGGCAGTCACCGGCTATGGTGAGGATCTCATTAAAAACGCCTTCTCCTGCGATTTGGGACTGGTGGAGACTGTGGCTCACTACAAGGCTGCAGCCCACTTTGATCCGGACGTGGACTTTATCATTGATATCGGCGGTCAGGATATGAAGTGCTTCAAGATCCGCAACGGCGCGGTGGATTCCATCCTGCTTAACGAGGCGTGCTCATCCGGCTGTGGCTCGTTTATCGAGACTTTTGCCCGGGCTTTGGGCTATTCCATCGGCGACTTTGCCAAACTGGGCCTGTTTGCCGTGCAGCCGGTGGACCTTGGGTCCAGGTGCACCGTGTTTATGAACTCTTCTGTGAAGCAGGCTCAAAAGGATGGGGCGAGCGTGGAGGATATCTCTGCCGGGCTTTCCACCTCTATCGTAAAGAATGCCGTGTATAAAGTGATTCGGGCCGCAAACGCAGACGATTTAGGTAAGAATATTGTGGTCCAGGGCGGCACATTCTACAACGACGCGGTACTGCGGGCTTTTGAACGGGAGTTGGATCGAACGGTTACCCGGCCCACTATCGCGGGCATTATGGGTGCCTTTGGGGCGGCTTTGGCCGCCCGGGATCTGGGACTTGAAAAAAGCGCGCTGCTGGACGCGCAGGCGCTGGAGCACTTTACGCACACAGCCAAGCCGGCCACCTGCGGTCTGTGCACAAATCACTGCTCCCTCACGGTAAACACTTTTGACAGTGGGCGCAGATTCATTTCCGGCAACCGCTGTTCCCGGCCGCTGGGTGGGGAAAAGGACACTCAGCCCGACCTGATGACCTATAAGTACAATAAACTGCGTGCCATGCAGGGCAAGGGGGAGGGTAATGGCTCCCGGGGACGTATGGGCATTCCTTTTGGCCTAAATATGTACGAAAATCTGCCCTTCTGGTACACCTTCTTCACCAAACTGAACTTTGAGGTGGTCCTGTCCCCGGAATCCTCCCGCAAGCTGTATCTCAAAGGGCAGCGCACCATTCCATCGGACACGGTCTGCTATCCGGCCAAGCTGCTCCACGGTCATGTGGAGGCGCTGGTGGAGCAGGGGGTGGATGCCATCTGGTATCCCTGTATGTCTTACAACAACGATGAGGG
>JAZSJB010000105.1:0-7266 GCA_045534105.1 Lawsonibacter sp.
TTAAGTTTTTCTTCTTTGCTCCATTTGCGATGCGATTGCCCTTTCTTTCCCATGATTTCACCTCCGCTCTTATTTTAACAGATACGAAAAAGTAGACACTCACGCTTTTCGTGAGTGTCTACTTTTATCTTACCAGATGCACCCAAAGGGTGCGCTCTTTTTGATTGTGCAATTACCGCTCTTCGCGGAAGTAGTTCAGGCCAAGGGCAGCGGGCAGGCCGGAGCCATCTTTCTTGCGGATGGAGGACGCCGCCAGTACGATGGCGGTGATGATAAAGGGCAGAGCCTGATACAGCTGAGTGGGGACGGCGGCCAGCCAGCCCAGCGTTTCGGGGAAGGCCACGGCCAGACTGGAGCCGGACACACGCAGGGTGTTGAAGAAGCCGAACACGAAGGTGCCCAGAATAGCCATGGCGGGGTTCCAGTTGGCAAAAATAACCAGTGCCACGGCGATCCAGCCGTAGCCGTTGATCCAGCAGGCGCTACTGAAGGAGCCGGACATGTTTAGACCCATATAGTAGCCGCCAAGTCCCATAATGCCGCAGCCGAGACAGATGTGCAGGTACTTGTAGCGCTTGATGTTGATGCCCACACTGTCGGCAGAGCCGGGATTCTCGCCCACGGCGCGCAGGCGCAGGCCGGGGGTGGTGCGGTTCAGGTAGTACCACATGCACAGGGCGATGACGATGCCCAGATAGACCAGAATATTGTGGCTGAACAGACCCTTGCCGATCACCGGGATATCGGACAGGAAGGGGATGGGCAGGTCGGCAAAGCCGTTTTTGATGCTGGAATAGTCACCCATAATAGGCCAGCGGACGGCTTTGATGGCATTGCCCACAAAGAAATACACGCCCAAACCGAAGGTGGTCAGAGTCAGGCCGGTGATGTTCTGGTTGGCCTGCAGGCCAACGGTGAGGGTGGCGAACAGCAGACCCATCAGCGCACCCATAGCAAAGGCGGTGAGGATGCCCACCAGCATGCTGTTGGTGTAGCAGCCGATGATGTAGCCGAAAATGGCACCCACGGCCATAATGCCCTCCACGCCCAGATTCAGACTGCCGGACTTTTCCACCACGATCTCGCCCACAGTGCCGTAGAGCAGGGGGATGTTATAGACCACAATGTTGTGGATAAAGGTGGTGATAACACCCAGTTTATCCATTTCCATTACTGTTTGCCCCCTTTCGTATTGCGCACCACACGGAAGCGGATGAAGAACTCCGCCGCGAGTACAAGGAACAAAATCACGCCCTGAAGCATATTGGCGAAGCTGGAGTCCACCTTGGAGAAGGTGGCGGCAGCGGCCACAGAGCCGTAGTGCAGCATGGAGATCAGGGCGGACACCACGAAAATGACTGCGGTGTTCAGCTGGCTGAGCCAAGCCACGATAATGCCCGTCCAGCCCACATCGTCGGTGATGGCGGTGGACAGGACACCGGCGGTGCCCACCTTGAAGGCGGCGGCAAGGCCGATGAGGCAGGCGGACAGGAATACGGTGCGCAGCACGATGGCGTTTACCTTCATGCCCGCATAATGGGCAGTACCCGCGCTGTCGCCCACCACACTGATCTCATAGCCGTGCTTGGTATACTTCAGATACACAAAGACCAGCGCGCCCACTACGAAGGTGAGGATGACGCAGATGTTCAGGCCGAACTTGCCGAACAGGATGCGGGGGAAGGAGGCAAGCTCGGCAAAGCTCTGGAACACGGGGCGGGCGGACTGCTCCTGTAGGAAGAAGTTCCAGTCGGCCTTGCGGTCACCGAGAAAGGTGAGCACATACAGGGCCACATAGTTGAGCATCAGGGTCATCAGCGTTTCGTTGGTGCCGAATTTGACCTTGAGCACGGCTACAAACGCACCGTAGATGCCGGCGGCCAGCATGGCGGCCAGGCACATGAGGATCAGAGTGACCGCATTGGGCAGGATGGGGCCAAGCTTCAGAGCCACGGAGGCAGAGACGATGGCGCCCATAATGAACTGGCCCTCACCGCCGATGTTCCAAAAGCGCATTTTAAAGGCCAGGGACAGGGCTACCGAGGTCAGAGCCAGAGGAACGAAGACCTTGAGGTAATTTTCAAAGGCCTTGTAGGCGATCTTGTTGCCCACCATGCCCATGGTGAACATACGGCTGTAGTAGGCCAGGGGATCGACACCCATGGCCAGCAGCAGCACGCCGCCGATCACAAGGGCGAACAACACGGCGGCCACATACAGCAGGGCCTTTTTCCACAGGGGGCAGGTGTCTCGTTTTACAATGTGAAAGCCCATGTCAGTTCTCCCCCTCCTCTTGTGCGGCATTCAGGTGTTCTTCGGTGATGTTGGTGTCCCGGGCGATGCCGGCGGGCTTGTCCTCGTACTTGCCGGTCAAGTCGAGGGCGCCCGTCATCATCAGACCCAGTTCTTCCTTGGTGGTTTTGTAGGCGTGGACCACGCCCATGACACGGCCGTGGCACAGAACCATGATCTTGTCGCACAGGGCCAGCATCACGTCCAGATCCTCACCCACAAACAGGATGCCCACGCCGTCCTGCTTCTGCTGGTTGAGAATGTCGTAGATGGCGTAGGAGGAGTTGATGTCCAGACCGCGCACGGGATAGGCGGTGACGATGACATTGGGGCCGGCCTTGATCTCACGACCCAGAAGGACCTTCTGCACGTTGCCGCCGGACAGACGGCGCACCGGGGTCTCGGTGGAGGGGGTGACCACCTCCAGCTCCTCAATGACCCGCTGGGCGTCCCCACGGCCCGTTTTGCGGTCCACGAAGGGACCCTTGGTGTCGGCATAGTTTTTCAGGATCATATTGTCCGTGATGGACAGGGAGGGGGCAAGGCCCATGCCCAGACGATCCTCCGGGATAAAGGACATGGAGATGCCCTTTTCCAGAATAGCTTTGGGAGGCAGGCCAACAATGTTGTCGCCCTTGTGGATCATCAGACCCGACTGGATGGGACGCAGGCCGGCAATGGCCTCGCACAGCTCCTTCTGGCCGCAGCCGGCGATGCCGGCCACGCCAAGGATCTCGCCGCCCCGGATATAGAAGTTGACCTTGTCGATGGCTACGGCGCCCTCGTCGTTTTTGATGGTCAGGTCCCGGATCTCCAGCAGGGGGCGGGTCTTTTCTACCACGGGGCGGTCGATGTTCAGGTCGATCTTGCGGCCCACCATCCATTCGGTCAGCTCCTGCTCGTTGGTTTCGGCGGTGTTGACAGTGGTGATATATTCGCCCTTGCGGAGGATGGCTACCCGGTCGGAGATGTCCATCACCTCGTTGAGTTTGTGGGTGATGATGATGATGGAGTGGCCCTCCTCCTTCATGCGGCGCAGGACGGCAAAAAGCTTTTCGATCTCCTGCACGGTGAGCACAGCGGTGGGCTCGTCCAGAATAATGATCTTGGCGCCGTAATAGAGGACCTTGATGATCTCCAGAGTCTGCTTTTCCGACACGGCCATGTTGCGGACTTTTTTCTTCGGGTCAAGGTCAAAACCAAATTTTTTGGCCATCTGCCCGATCTCATCGTACCGCCGATGGTTCAGGGCGAAGCCGGATTTCTCCCGGCCCATCCAGATGTTGTCGGCGGCGGAAAACACGTCCACCAGCTTGAAGTGCTGATGGACCATGCCGATGCCCAGCCTCTTGGCATCCTCCGGGGAAGTGATGGTTACCGGGTTGCCGTCCACAAGGATCTGACCTGCATCCGGGGCATAGATACCCGAGAGCATGTTCATCAGGGTGGTTTTACCGGAGCCGTTTTCACCCAGCAGAGCGAGGATCTCGCCCTGCCGCAGGTTCAGGTTGATATTGTTGTTGGCCACCACACTGCCAAAGGTTTTGGTGATGCCCCGCATTTCAATGGCGTACTGTTCCGGCATATCGATCACATCCTTTTTGCAAAATGGAATAAAAGATACGAGATAGAAGACAACGGGGTGTCTGCTATCTCCTGTCTCTTATTAGAAAACCCCGGGCCGGCCGCGAGGGTCGGCCCGGGGTCACGGGTCTTATACGGGAGAGTGTAAATTACACTTCCTCAACGCCGGCCACCAGATAGTTCATGGTGCCGGTGATCACGCCGTCCTCAACAGAGGGGCCGCCGGCAGCAACGATCTCGTTGCCGGCGTTGTCCACCAGAGCGGCGTCGGCGCTGGTGACGGTGCCGTCAGCAGCGATGGACAGCTTCACGCCGGAGAACACGTCCCACTCGCCGGAGATGATCATCTCCTTGACAGTCTCGATGGCCTTATCGGTGTTGGCAGCGCAGTTCTCGGTCAGGGGGGAGGCGTCAACGAAGCCTTCCTTCAGGACGACGTAGTAAGCGGAACCACCCATCTTCTCAACGAACTTGGAGGCATCGCCAGCGCAGTCCATGGCAGCCTGCATGGCGGTGGCGTAGTACACGTTCCAGTTCCAGATGGCGGCGGTCAGGTGAGCGGCAGGAGCATCGGCAGTCATGTCGGAGTTGTAGCCGCAGCCGAACACGCCGGCGTTCTGAGCGGCGATCTGGGGCTGAGCGGAGTCACAGTGCTGGGAGATGACGCCGCAGTTGAAGGTGTTGATCAGCTCCTCGGCATAGGCCTTCTCGTTGACCTCGTCAGCCCAGTTGCCCAGGTTCTTCACGTAGATCTTGGCATCGGGGTTGGCAGCCTGCTCGCCCAGGGCAAAGCCGTTGATGCCGGAAGCGGTCTCGGCGTAAGCGGTGGTGTAAGCGGCCACGTAGCCCACGTTGTTGTTGCCGGTCTCCAGGCTCTTCAGACCGGCGGCGATGCCGGCCAGGTAGCGGGCCTGATAGGCGCGGCCAAAGTAGTTGTTGAAGTTGGTGTCGTTGCTCAGGTAGCCGGTGCCGTGGGAGAAGATGACGTCGGGATAGGTGGCAGCGGCCTCGGCCATGGCATCGATATAGCCGAAGGAGATACCAAAGATGATGTCGGCGCCCTGGCCCACCAGAGTGTCAACAGCGGCCAGAACCTGCTGCTTGTCCTCGGGGACCTCGTCCACGATGACCAGCTGAGTCTCGGGATCCAGGCCCAGGTCCTTCATGCCGCCCACGATGCCGCTGTGATGGGCAAAGGTGTAGCCGGCGGTGTCGTTCTTGCTGTTGATGTAGATGGCGCCAACGGTCAGGTCGGCGGTCTGCTCGCCGGAGGCGGAGCCGCTGAAAGCGGTGCCGGCGGTGCCGCAGGCAACCAGGGACAGGGTCATGGCCACGGCCATGATCAGCGCGAGAAACTTCTTCATGTTGGGATTTCCTCCTTAAAAATGATGTCTCTTTATTTATTAAAAACGGACGCTCCGCTTTTAATCCACGAATGTAATGCCCTCCGTCTCGTTCATGGCGGACACTCGGGCAAGAGACTCCACCCGCATGCCCTGGGCGCGCAGGTTGTCGCCGCCGGGCTGGAAGGCCTTTTCAATGACGATGCCCGCGCCCATAAGCTGTGCGCCGGAGTCGGATACCAGCTTGGCAAGGCCGCGCAGGGCTTCGCCGTTGGCCAGGAAGTCGTCGATGAGCAGAATCTTGTCCCCGGGGTTGAGATACTCCCTGGACACCACCACGTCATACACCTTGCCGTGGGTAAAGGACTCTACCTTAGCGGTGTAGACATCAGGGGAGATGTTCCGGGACTGGGACTTCTTGGCAAAGACCACCGGGCAGTGGAAATGCCGGGCGGCCAGACAGGCAATGCCGATGCCCGAGGCCTCAATGGTGAGGATTTTATTTATGTCGCAGTCCGCGAAGCGGCGCTTGAACTCCGCACCGATGGCATCGAACAGGTCCACGTCCATCTGGTGGTTGAGGAAGCTGTCCACCTTGAGCACATCGGTGCCCCGGATCTTGCCGTCTTTGCGGATGCGGTCTTTCAGCAGTTCCATCCGATCGTCCTCATTTCCCCGAAAAAATACACATCCATTTTACTCCAAAATATGATGGTCTGCAACGGATTTTGCAAATTTTTGCAGGGAATTTCAGGACAATGTTTTCTTCTTCAGTGGGGTGCGCAGGCCGTTGGGGTGCTGGATAACGGTGTTGTCCAGCTGGGCGCGCAAATTGCCGGTGACGGACTCAATATATTCCTTGCGCAGGGCGTCCCGCTCGGCGGTCTCCTCCGGGGTCAGCCCCTCGCTCTTGGCCTTGCGGGCCAGGGCATTGATGCGGTCGATTTTTTCCTGTGTCATAATGTTTCTCCTTAAATATAGCGTTCCAGCACCAGCATGATGCGGCCTTTGCGGGACTGGCCCAGAACTTCTTTTACCACGCATTTGCCAAGGCCGCGGCAGGTGAGCACATCCCCCTCGCTCACGGCTTTGTCCCCTTTGAGGCACTCCCGGTGGTTGACCATGACCCGGCCGGCATTGATCAGGTCGGCCGCCTTGCCCCGGCTGGTGGAAAAGCCGCTTGCAAGCACCGCGTCCAGCCGCAGGGTGGCTACGGTGTCGCGGATGGTGCGCACCTCCGGGGGGCGGACCTGCAGTTGGGACAGGGAGACCTGCTGTAATTTTATCTTCCAGCGGCCCACACTCTCCCACTGGGACAGGAGGATGGGGGCGGCATCGGCAAGGCACAGTACATCGCAGCCGTCCTCGCTGAACAGGATATCTCCCAGTTTTTCCCGGGTAATGCCAAGACCCATGAGAGAGCCCAGTACATCCCGGTGAGAGGGGTCGGCGTCCTTTGGGAAGATGGCGCGCAGGGCGGAAAGGGTGTCCTCCGGGGCGGCCAGCCAGTCTTCCTGCTCCTGCCAGTCGGGCAGAAAGACGCACAGTTGCCGCTCTGCACCCTCAAAGCCGCCGAAAAAGAAGTGGCGGGGATGGCCGGCGCAGTTGAGTAGGTCGGCAATGCAGGCCTGCTCGGCAGGGGAGAGAAAGGAGGTGTGGGTGGGGACGGAACGGTTTTGGGCCAGCTCCAGCTTGTCCAGCACCCGGGCCAGCAGCACCCGCTGGTCTGCATCCCGGGCACATTTATTTAAAAGCTCTGTTTTGGTCACGGCGGGTCTCCTTAACGAAGCCGCCCGCTCACCGAAGAGAGCGGGCAGGCAGAGTCAGCGGTGATACAGCTTGTTGGTCTGATACTGAGGCTCGGTGGTCAGCAGCAGACCCAGCTTTTTATAGGTCACACGGTCGGCGGGGGAGAGCATGACCGAGCAGTGGGCCTGGCAGTTTTTCAGCTGGCCAAGACACTCCAGCGCCTTTTGGGCCAGGGGATCGGTGTTGGCGGAGGGGGGAAGGGCAATGGGCACCTTGTCCGTGTGCAGACGGGGGGTGG
>JAZSJB010000035.1:0-11330 GCA_045534105.1 Lawsonibacter sp.
TGTGATATTCTATATACGGATGATTTGAATGAATTCAACGAGAATTACATTAAATATACCTCTCAGGCCGCTGAAACCTGCCGGGACTGGGATTTATCGGAAGAATGCATGGTAATCGGTACCTCTGCCATTGTAGATACGGAAATTGACGGTGCTGTGGGCATGAACAGCGGTATTTTTAATAATCCATTTATCATCTGGGGGAAATATAGAAAAAAACGATTCAGATATTATCTTCCCATATCCTTTCAGTTTCACCACACGCAAATGGATGGTGCTCACGCAGGAAGATTTTTGGAGAGTCTTCAAAAAGAAATCAACTGTTTGAAATAAATTTTAAAAAGAGCAGCCGGTTTTTCGGCTGCTCTTTTTTTGCTGCTTAGCTGTTGGCAGGGCGAGCCTTATCAAAGGCCGGATTATAAAGGTAGACGTTTTTCTGGTCCATCTTTTCCTGCACGTTGCGCAGACACTCGCCAAAGCGCTGGTAGTGAACGATCTCGCGCTGGCGCAGGAAGCGAATGACGTTGTTCACGTCCGGGTCGTCGGACAAGCGCAGGATATTGTCATAGGTCTTGCGGGCCTTCTGCTCCGCAGCCAGGTCCTCCGTCAGATCGGCGATGACATCGCCGGTGGACTGGATGGAGGCGGCGGTCCAGGGGAAGCCGGAAGCGGCGGTGGGATACACGCCGGCGGTGTGGTCCACAAAATAGGCGGCGAAGTTGGGATTGGCCTTGACCTGCTCATCGGTCAAGTTGCGGGTCAGCTGATGCACGATGGCGGCCACCATTTCCAGGTGGGAAAGCTCCTCGGTGCCGATGTCTGTTAACAACCCCTTGGCTTCCGCATAGGGCATGGCATAACGCTGGGACAGATAGCGCATGGAGGCACCCAGTTCGCCGTCCGGTCCACCGTATTGACTGATAATGAATGCGGCCAGCTTGGGGTTGGGCGTGGCGATCTTTACCGGGAACTGCAGCTTCTTTTCATAGACAAACATAGCTTCACTTCACCTCGTTGTGCTCAAAGTTCCAGGGCCATGGGTCCTGGAGCCAGTTCCAGCGCTCCGCCTGGGCAGCAGCGCTGCGCTTGATGGGACCATCGGCCTTTTCCCAAGCCTCTTTAGCTGCCTTCTCCATAGCGGTAAACTGCTTAAACAGCGCAAAAGCTTCCTCGTCTTCTGGATGAGTATCCAGATACAGGGCCAGCTCCTGCAACACGAAACAAAGTGCCTGCAGGTCGGCCATGCTGCTGTCAGGCAGGCTGCTGCCCCTCACCATCAGATGAAAGGGAAGATTCAGGCCGGGGAACAGCGTTCCGTTGCTTAGCGCATCACGCTGAGAATAGCGTTGGCTGCCCTTCTGCTGGAAGGGAACGTGACCCGTAGCCAGTGGGGCACAGGAAGGCAGAGTGCCGCAGCGGTCGGGACACTTGGCGGCGTTGCCGTTTTCCATATACAAGTTCCTCCTAAAGGATAATTGAGGGAGGTCATCCCCCAAGACAGTCTATGACCTCCGGGCGCAGCACGTGAGTTTGGCCACGTCAGGGCAGGGGAGTACAGTGCATGTCCTGTGCCGTAAATTTACGTTGCCCCTTTTCTAATTGTCCTATTTATGGTAAAATACCTGTGGTAAATTTATTCTATCAGCTCCTCACGCCTCATAGGATAGCGGAAAAGGGAAGGGGAGCGGAAGATGCAAAAAGTCGGTTGTTTTTTCCTGGTTTTACTGGTGCTTTTGGGGGCATTTGCGCATATTACATACAAAAACCAAGCTGTAGCAACTTTTTATCCAGCCCGTTTTTCCCATAGGATCCTTGTCATCGATGCCGGGCACGGTGGCGAGGATGGGGGTGCGGTCTCCCTGACCGGAGCGTTGGAAAGCCACATCAATCTGGCAGTTGCAAGGCGCGTGGAACTTGTGCTTGGGCTGTTTGGCGTACACACCTTACCATTGCGTGAAGCGGATATATCTCTCCACGATCCAAATGCCCAAACCCTGCGGCAAAAGAAAAATTCCGACCTGCATAACCGGGTGCGAATGGTCCAGCAGCAGGATAACGCAACTTTGCTCAGTATCCATCAAAACAGCTATCCGGACGGCCGGTACAGCGGAGCACAGGCTTTTTACGCGCCAACCGCCGGCTCCCGAGAGTTTGCCCAGATCATGCAGGAGTCACTGAGACTGACACTGGATCCGGATAACTCGCGTCAGGAAAAGCAGATTCCGGATACAATTTTTCTAATGAACCATATCTCCTGTCCGGGTGTACTGGTGGAGTGCGGCTTTCTTACCAACCCACAGGAAGAACGTTTGCTGCGCAGCGATTCCTACCAGACAAAGTTGGCCATGGCTCTGGCGGGAGGTTATCTGCGGTCTGTCACATAAGAGGAGCGAGAAACGTGAAAGCAAAAACCCTTTTTTACTGCACCCAATGCGGAAATGAAACGCCAAAATGGCAGGGGAAATGCCCCGCTTGCGGCCAGTGGAATACCATGGCAGAGCAGCCTGCCGCCCAGTTCAAGAAAACAACCGCAAAAAGCGCTGTATCCATTGTGTCTCAATCAATTCCAAAGCGAATGGGCGAGGTGGAAAGCAGCGATGAGCTTCGCTTTTACACTGGCATGAACGAGCTGGACCGTGTGTTAGGCGGCGGTGCCGTAAAGGGCTCCCTGGTCCTTTTAGGCGGTGCACCCGGCATCGGAAAATCTACTCTGATGCTCCAGATCTGTGACCAACTCAGCCGTTTTTCCAAAGTTCTGTATGTATCCGGCGAGGAATCCGAGCGGCAGATCAAACTGCGTGCGGAACGTCTGCGCGTGGGTGGTGAAAATCTTTACCTGTTGGCAGAGCCAAACCTTGAAAATGTGGTAGAAGCAGTCCACCAGCTTGCGCCCGATGTGCTCATCGTTGACTCGATCCAGACCCTTTATAACGGTGATCTGACAACTGCTCCGGGCAGCGTTGGACAGGTGAAGGAATGTACCATGACCCTAATGCAATTGGCAAAAGGGGAGGGGTTGACCGTCTTTGTAATCGGACATATCAACAAAGAAGGGTCTATTGCCGGTCCCAAGGTACTGGAACACATGGTGGACTGCGTGCTCTATTTTGAGGGCGAGCAGAATATGTCTCACCGCATCCTGCGTGCGGCAAAAAATCGATTTGGTGCCACAAATGAGATCGGTGTTTTTGAAATGCAGGATATTGGCCTTGCAGAAGTTCCAAATCCTTCTGAGGCACTGCTGGCAGGCCGGCCTCTGGATGCGCCCGGAACCTGCGTAACCTGTGTTATAGAAGGCGTTCGGCCTGTTCTGGCTGAGGTGCAGGCTCTGGTCGTACCAAGCAGCTTCGGCAATCCCAGGCGCACCAGCAATGGCTTTGACTATAGCCGGGCCATGCTGTTGCTGGCTGTGCTTGAAAAGCGCGGCGGACTTTTGGTGGGTAACTGTGACGCCTATATTAATGTAATCGGCGGCCTATATCTGGATGAGCCTGCGGCCGATTTGGCCATGATGATCGCATTGGCATCCAGCTTCCGCGACAAAAGTGTTCCAAACGACCTTGTTGCCATTGGCGAAGTGGGACTGACAGGGGAACTGCGTTCCGTCAACTCACTGGGCCAGAGGCTAAGCGAGGTTCGTCGGTTAGGATTTACCAAATGTATCGTCCCGAGCCGAAACAGCGGAAAATTAGTGGTCCCGGATGGACTGGAATTGATCCGGGTGGACAACATCCGACAGGCGCTCAGCGCTATTCTTTGAGGAAGGGACAAAATTGACACAGCCAGCAGCGCTTCCAACGGCCGCGCAGGAGGCAGCCCGGGACAGCGTGCAATAACCGTCCTGCTGATAGATGCATTGATCGGTGCAGGGAATCAGACTCATAAAGAACACCTCAAAACCGGATGTACCAAAATAATATCGGTAAGTTTAGTTATGATGCGCCGGGCGCACACAATTATGTACCGGGCAACCATAGATTAAATTGGAAAGGTTGGTGCAGAAACGAGCACAATATAATTCACGCAAACATCGACAAGCGGACCATTGAAAACAACGCCAGGCCCGGGGAGGGGCGTGACCGAAAACACTTACAGGTCAACAAAATAAAAATTTTGTTGACCGAGAGGGAGGATAAGACCCCAAAAACAGCTCCCAAGGCGTTTTCCGGGGTTTTCAGCCCTGCGCCGCTCACACAGCATGATTTGTGCTCAATTCTATTATTATGAACTTTATAACGGATGCGCCGCCCATTCTGCGTGAGTTTCTCACATATCACGAAACCATTCAAAGTCATTCTCGCAAAACTGTCGATGAATACTTTCTTGATCTGCGCAGCTTCTTTCGCTACATCAAGCTGCTCAAAGGCAAATGCTCCGCTGACACGCCCTTTGACGAGATTTCTATTCTGGACGTAGATCTGGAGCTTGTGCGCTCCATTACGCTGAGTGATGTGTATTCCTATATGAACTATCTGGGCCGTGAGCGCCCAACGCACCGCAACAGCGCCAGCGCCGGTACCGGGCTTTCTCCTGCCGCCAGAGCCCGTAAAGTGGCTTCCATCCGCTCTTTCTATAAATATCTCACTAACAAGGCTAAGGTGTTGTCCGAAAATCCTATGCAGGACCTGGACTCGCCCAGACTAAAAAAAGCCCTGCCCCGATATTTGAATCTGGATGAGTCTGTTAATTTATTAACAAGCGTAGATGGAAAAAATCAGACCCGGGATTACTGCATTTTAGCCCTGTTTTTAAACTGTGGACTGCGAATTTCCGAGCTTGTCGGGTTAAATATTACCGATATCCGTGGTGAGCAGCTGCGTGTGCTCGGTAAGGGAAATAAGGAGCGCATGATTTTTCTTAACGACGCCTGTCGGCAAGCACTGGACGACTGGCTTACAGAGCGCTCCGGTATGGGGCTGATCGATAAAAATGCCCTGTTTGTTACCCGTCAAAACCACAAGCGCATCACCACTGCAGCTGTGCATAAGCTGGTCAAAAAACATCTGACCGCTGCCGGGCTGGACTCCACCCAATATTCCTCTCACAAGCTGCGCCATACCGCTGCCACCCTCATGCTTCAGAACGGCGTGGATGTTCGCACTCTGCAGGAGGTTTTGGGTCACGATCACCTGAATACGACCCAAATCTACACTCATGTTGACAACGAAGATCTGCGCACCGCTGCCCGTGCAAATCCGCTGGGAAAGATTAAAAAAGAGAAACTTCGGACTGATTCTGATGAAACTCAAGACGGTTGAGTAAATCGAAGCGCCTGTGCGACTTTAACGCACAGGCGCTTCTTTTAATTATTTGAATATGCTGCCACAATATGAATGAAGCGCAGCTCCTGAAAATCGTAGGTGCTCAGTGGGCGGTAATCAGAGTCAAAGGAGTGGGCCGCGATAAGGATATTATCCAGCGTGGGCGGGCCGTCGATATCCACGATAATTGGCGTGTGGGAAAAACGGTCACTGGTCAGCTTCAGCTGGACAAAATCACCCGGAAGCAGCATACTCATATTTGCCTGAACGCCGAATGGTCCCGGCGTGGCTTGACGACGCAGCATGAAGTTATAAAAGTATTCAACGCCCGTCCAAGACGGTGATTTGTTGTTTGCGTCCACGTAATACCAACCGAAATCCGGTGTGAAGTTCATCACTCCTGTACCCGCATACAGGCATTGGGAAGCAAAATTTGTGCAGTCCCCTCCGATATTCTCGTAATCATAATAGCGCGGATTGCGCCCGAACGCCCAGCGGTGGGCGTAGCGAATGGCAGCGCGGCGGTCATAGGGAATGATTCGGGGCATGACCTCCCTCCTCTCTCCCCTATTCTATGTCCTCTCCCCTTTCGGAGTCACCATACATAGGAACAAAAAAAGACGGACAATTTGTCCGTCTTTTTCTTTAATTCTTTTTTCTTCGGTCGCCGAACAGGATAAATGCCAGGGCACACACACCCATAAGGAAGGGATAGTATAGATACGGAATAATGTGTACAGAACTGATCGCGTATCCGGCCGCCGCTGCGCCGCCCACGGCATACAGAAGCTGGGCGCCGTAAGGCAGGATGCCCTGCATTACAGAAGCAAAAATATCCAGCAGAGACGCAGTGCGCTTGGGGGCAATGTGGAACTCCTGCGCAATCTCCTTGGCAATAGGACCGCTCATCACGATGGCAATGGTATTGTTTGCAGTGGCAACATCCACTCCCATGACCAGGGCTGCAATACCGATCTGCGCCCCGCGTTTGGTGCGGATGCGGTTGCGAATGAGGTGGATCAGGGCATCAATACCTCCGGCATTCTTGACCAGCGCACCAATGCAGGCCACAATAATGGAAATGACAGTGATATCATACATGGCGTAGATTCCATTATAAAGCACGTTAAAACAGTCGGTCCACACAAACGCACCGGAAAATACGCCCACACCAAGCGCCAGTGCCGTGCCGGCGATCAGAATAACAAATACGTTCACACCGACCAGCGCCCCCACAAGAACGACCAGATAGGGCAGCACTTTCATCAGGTCGTACTCCCCTACCGCCAATGCCGTATTGGCACTGGGCGTAACAACGACAAGCAGAACAAAGGTCAGTACTGCCGCGGGAAAAACGATCCAAAAATTCATGCGGAACTTATCGCGCATGTCGCAGCCCTGGGTGCGAACAGACGCGATCGTGGTATCAGAGATGATGGACAGGTTATCGCCGAACATAGCGCCACCCACCACAGCACCCAGGCACAGGGCAATGGAAAATCCGGTGGCTTCACTGACCCCAACCGCGAAGGAAGCCAGTGCCGCAATGGTGGCACAGGAAGAACCCATGGACAGAGAAATAAAGCAGGCGATCAGAAACAGCCCGCCAACCGCGATTTTGCTGGGCAGGAAGGTAAGAAACAGGTTGACCGTGCTCTCTGCGCCACCGGCCGCGTCGATCGCACCAGAAAAGGCGCCGGCAACGAGAAAAATCAGGCACATCATAATGATGTTTTCATCTGCAACGCCTGTGGCCATGATGGATATTTTCTCGTTAAATGTATGTTTTTTGTCCTGCACTACGGCAACAAGCAGAGCGATCAGGAATACTACAATAGCCTGCACGCCATAAAAACCGCCTTCTGTCCTGAGCACATACTCAAACAAAATGCCAAAGCCCAGATACAACAAAAGGAATACCCCGATGGGCAGCAGAGCGGTCAGATTCTTTTTTTCGTTCATTCGCACAGTCTCCCATTCTTTTTAGGTGAATAACGGCATTAAAAGTAACATAGGAAAAACAGAAAGTCAAGTATGCAGCATAAATTACTACGCCCGACAAAATACCGTCCCCTGCGGTTTTATAAAAAAACTCACTCCCCTGAGAGAGTGAGTTTTTTATCAGCCATAGAAGCGATGTCCGCCAATGGCAGCCAACACGCTCTTGTTCCGGGCGGCCCAGCTGTTGTTGCGGAAAGTGTCGAAAAAGAACGCGTCCTTCACTTCCTCCACGATACCGCCATCCAGCACCAGCTTGGCAGCTACGATGCTTTCCGCATTGGGTGTGCGGTTGGCCAGTCTGCCGTTCTTATAGGTGCTGAACTGGTTTCGCTGGGAAATCACACCCTTAACGCTGTCCGGCCAGATTCCGGTCTTGTCGTTCACGCGGTTGAGCACCACGATGCCCACGCCCATTTTCCCTTCCAAAACCTGATTGCCGCTTTCCGCGTAAATTACGCGGGACAGCCAAAACAGATCGTCTTCCCGGTAGTAGGTGTCCGCACTTTCAATGGCACCGCTGCCGCGGGTAACCACAAAAGTGCCTGTTTCGCCATCCCAGCCAAGTTGGGCATCAAATGCTTTTGCAAGGGCATCCAGGCTAACCATGGCCTGATCTGTCTCGCTCATGATCACGCCCTCGGGCATGTAGAGGTATCTGCCGTTGGCTATCAGATATTTCTGCCCGACCTTTGCAGTCAACTTCAGCTGATCGGTGGTTACTGTTATCACTTTGCTGTCCGCGTTCCACTCCACCTGGGCGGAGGTGTCCAGCTGCTGAGACATCACTTTAAGAGAAATATAGGTCATGCCGCCGATAGTAGTGCGGGCCGCAGACTTGGGGACCGGCTGGCCATCCACCAGCAGAATTCGGTCCAGTTCCTGCACAGGCTGCTCAGGGACAACCTCAGCCTCATGTCCGTTGCCGATACTGTCTTGTGTCTCTATCAGTTCGACCGGCTCTTCTACGGGAGCCATAGGCTCCTCTGTGCGTATGCTGCTGGCGACCGCCTCGACTTCAGCCGCGAGGACGGCAGGGTCTCCGGCTCCCATCAACAAAATGATGGCCAGACCGCTCATCAGCAACGCAAGCAGTTTGCGTTTCAAGTCGTTCTTCACATCCTTGTTTTAGTGGCCCCCGCCTTTCTTGCGGGAGTTGAAAAGCAACAAAGGTACACACTCGCACCTTGTTGTTACTTTTTGTAACCGTATTGTAACCGATTTATACAACCTGTTTCAAGGGTAAAATGTCACAGTCCTGCCCTGCTTGTATTGTGCATTTTTCCCGAAATTACATAAAAAATAGCACTCCACAGAGTTTTTCCACGCCCAGCGGTTCTAAATTCCAAAGCTTTGCATAGTATTTATCTTTCTTTTTGCTCAAAAAATTTCGGTCAAAAAAACGGTGGTTTTTTGACCGATTTTGACGCTTGTCATTTTACAAAAAAATAAAAACCCGCACCTCGAATGAGGTGCGGGTTTTTTGGCGGAGAGAGAGGGATTCGAACCCTCGAACGGGTATTAACCGTTACACGATTTCCAATCGTGCGCCTTCGACCAGCTCAGCCATCTCTCCAGGCTGTTGCTCGTGGTCTGCGGAACAACGAATTGTATTATAACATTTTTTTCTCTGTAGTCAAGCCCTAAAGTGAAATTTTCCTCAAAATTTTATCTCGCCGCTTTCATGCCAGTACTCGCTCCGCTTGCTTTTTCCTCATAAGTATGGTACGCTTTTTCAAACATCTATCCGGGAGGCTGCCTCAATGGACGTGTGTAACATTAACGATATCAAATCCCTACTGGGACGGCACGGATTTCATTTTTCCAAATCCATGGGCCAGAACTTTCTCATCCAATCCTGGGTTCCTGAAGATATTGCTGCCGCCTCTGGTGCAGGCAAGGACTGCTGCGTACTTGAGATCGGTCCGGGTATTGGCCCACTCACCCGTCAGTTATCGGACCGTGCGGGCAAGGTGGTGGCGGTGGAGCTGGATCGCACCCTGCTGCCCATTCTGGCCGAAACGCTGGAAGGCCGGAAGAACGCGGAAATCGTCCCCGGTGATATTATGAAGCTGGACATTCCCACTCTTGTGTCAGAACGCTTTGATGGTTTGACCCCCATCGCCTGTGCAAATCTGCCCTATAACATCACCTCCCCTGTCCTCACCGCCCTGATTGAATCAAATTGCTTTGCATCTATTACGGTGATGATCCAGCGCGAGGTAGCTCTGCGTATCTGCGCCGCCCCCGGCAGCTCTGACTACGGAGCCTTCTCTTTGTTCTGCCAGTACCACACCGTTCCAGAGCTGCTGTTCGATGTACCCAACACCTGCTTCCTCCCTGCCCCTAAAGTAACCTCCTCCGTAATCCGGCTGATCCCCCGCCCCAAGCCTGCCGAGGTGGACGATGAGGGCTTCTTCTTCCGAGTGGTACGCGCCGCCTTTGCACAACGTCGTAAAACCCTGCACAACTCCCTGGCCGCCGCTTTGGGCCAGCCTTTTTCCCGGGAAATGATCGCATCTGCCATCGCTGTCTGTGGCCTGAGGTCAGATGTGCGGGGCGAGCGGCTTGGCATTCCGGAGTTTGCCGTCCTTGCCAAAGAACTGGCCAAATTCCTCGACTAAAGACATGAGCCGCCCCCAAACAGGGGCGGCTCATGTCCCTTTTGGTGAGCCTTTTTTGCACTTTGCGCCATTGCGTTTAATTTTTAACGATTTAGCTGTGTCAATCTACGAAATCATGTTTTTACACTTGCCAGTATCTACGAAATACGGTACAATACCAATGTATAAAATCTTCCAAATTATAAGGAGGTACTATCTATGACCATTCAAGATCTTGCAAAATACGGCATTACCGGCACCACCGAGCTGGTCTACAACCCCACCTTCGAGCAGTTGTTTGAGGCGGAGATGGACCCCTCTCTGGAGGGCTATGAGAAGGGCCAGCTGACCGAGCTGGGCGCCGTCAACGTTATGACCGGCACCTATACCGGCCGCTCCCCCAAGGACAAATTCATCGTCATGGACGATGTTTCCAAGGATACTGTGTGGTGGACCTCCAACGAGTTCACCAACGACAACAAGCCCGGTTCCAAGGAAGCTTGGGACGCCTGCAAGAAGCTGGCTCTGGACGAGCTGTCCGGCAAGAAGCTGTACGTAATGGATGTGTTCTGCGGCACCAACAAGGACTCCCGCATGGCCATCCGCTTTATCATGGAGGTGGCCTGGCAGGCTCACTTCGTCAAGAACATGTTCATCGCCCCCACCGCCGAGGAGCTTGAGAACTTCGAGCCTGACTTCGTGTGCTACAACGCTTCCAAGGCCAAGGTGGAGAATTATAAGGAGCTGGGCCTGAACTCCGAGACTGCCGTTGTCTTCAACCTGACCAGCAAGGAGCAGGTCATTCTGAACACCTGGTACGGCGGCGAGATGAAGAAGGGCATGTTCTCCATGATGAACTACTACCTGCCCCTGAACGGCATGGCTTCCATGCACTGCTCCGCCAACACCGACATGAACGGCGAAAACACCGCCCTGTTCTTCGGCCTCAGCGGCACCAGCAAGACCACCCTGTCCACCGACCCCAAGCGCCTGCTCATCGGCGATGACGAGCACGGCTGGGACGACAACGGCGTGTTCAACTTTGAGGGCGGCTGCTACGCCAAGGTCATTAACCTGGATCCCGAGTCCGAGCCCGATATCTACAACGCCATCAAGCGCAACGCTCTGCTGGAGAACGTGACTGTGGATGCTGAGGGCAAGTGCGACTTCGCTGACGGCTCCGTCACCGAGAACACCCGCGTTTCCTACCCCATCAACCACATCGAGAAGATCGTCCGTCCCGTCTCCGCAGGTCCCGACGCCAAGAACGTTATCTTCCTGTCCGCTGACGCATTCGGCGTTCTGCCTCCCGTTTCCATCCTGACCCCCGAGCAGACCAAGTACTACTTCCTGTCCGGCTTCACTTCCAAGCTGGCCGGCACCGAGCGCGGCATTACTGAGCCCACTCCCACCTTCTCCGCTTGCTTCGGCCAGGCATTCCTGGAGCTGCACCCCACCAAGTACGGCG
>JAZSJB010000029.1:0-12775 GCA_045534105.1 Lawsonibacter sp.
ATCCTTCCGTTTTTCTCTTTTCGCTCATTGCGGACAGACCGCAAAAACTCACTTTTTGACCTTCTTTTTCCGATGCTCGGCCGCCCAGCCGGGCTTGACCTCCTGCCGGGCGCGGGCGATGACCAGTGCATCCGCCTCCACGTCCCGGGTCCCAGTAGAGCCGGCGGCGGTATACACGCCGTCCGCCAGAGTGACCGGGGCCACCAGATTGGTGTTGCAGCCCACAAAGCAGTCGTTGCCAATGGTGGTGCGGAACTTGGCGTTGCCGTCGTAGTTGCAGGTGACGGTACCGCAGCCAAAGTTGACCCGCTCGCCCACGTCGGCATCGCCCACATAAGTCAGGTGGGCCATCTTGGTCCCCTTGCCCAGATTGCAGTTTTTCAGCTGGACAAATGCACCGATTTTGGGGCCCTCCCCCACATCGCAGTGAGGGCGGATATGGGTGTAGGGGCCGATCTCGCAGCCCTTGCGGATGATGCTTTCTTCAATTTGAGCGGAATTGATGGTCGCACCGTCCTCAGCCGTGGTGTCGGTGAGCATAACGTTGGGGCCGATGGTGCAGTTTTCACCCACCACGGTCTTTCCGCGCAGGATGGTGCCGGGCAGCAGGACCGTACCTTTGCCCACTGTGACCTGTTCTTCTGCATACACGGCGTTGGGGTCCATCATAATGACTCCCGCGGCCAGCAGTTCTTCCCGTTTTACCTTGAGTGCGTCTTCCATAGCATAGCCCTCCTGTAAGCCATATATGGGTTCGTCTGGGAACGAATACACCCATTTAACCTATTATACCATAGATTGCCTTGGATTTTCAGCTTTTTTAAAAAATATTTTTAACGAATTTGGCCCCCGCCACGGACGATATATTTGTAACAGCACAGTTCCTCCAGCCCCATGGGGCCTCGGGCGTGGAGCTTTTGGGTGGAAATGCCCATTTCACAACCCAGGCCAAACTCTCCGCCATCGGTAAATCGGGTGGAGGCGTTGTGGTAGACGGCGGCAGCATCCACTCCTTGCAGGAACATTCGGGCGGCGTCATTGTTGTCGGTAACAATACACTCCGAGTGTCCGGTGGAGTGGGCGGCGATGTGGGCCATAGCATCGTCCACGCTGCCCACTACCTTGACCGCCATGATATAGTCCAGAAATTCCGTGTCAAAGTCGGAGTCCCCGGCATGAGCGCCGTCAATGATGGCCGCGGCCTGTTCGTCCAACCG
The DNA here is from genome assembly GCA_045534105.1 of Lawsonibacter sp. Lineage (GTDB taxonomy): Bacteria > Bacillota > Clostridia > Oscillospirales > Oscillospiraceae > Lawsonibacter. The sequence goes on from JAZSJB010000029.1 coordinate 1,218, forward strand.
CAGTTCCACAGGGATTTGTCCGGCCTGGTTGCGGTCTTCCACCAGCCGCTGACGGAACGAGGGCAGAAATTCCCGGGCAATGTCCTTGTGCACAAGGCACACCTCCGCAGCGTTGCACACGCTGGGGCGGCTGCACTTGGCATTGGTCACGATATCCAGTGCCATGGCAAGGTCGGCCTCTTTGTCCACATAGATGTGGCAGATACCCGTACCCGTTTCGATAACGGGTACGGTGGCGTTGTCCACGCAGGCCCGGATGAGGCCCGCGCCCCCCCGGGGAATGAGCAGGTCCACAAAACCGCTGGCGGTCATCAGCTCGTTGGCGCTTGCACGGCTGGTGTCCTCCACCAGAGCGAGGGCATCGGTGGGAAGTCCCGCCCGCTCCAGCCCGCGCTTCAGGCACTTAACGATGGCAGCTGCGGAGCGGTGGGCCTCCTTGCCGCCCCGCAGCAGGCAGGCAGAACCGGCCTTCAGGGCCAGTGCCGCCGCGTCGGAGGTAACGTTGGGCCGGCTTTCGTAAATGATGGCGATGACACCCATGGGGACGGCGGTACGCTCAATGACAAGACCATTGGGGCGCTCCACGCGGCGCAGTACTTGACCCACCGGGTCGGGCAGGGCGGCTACCTGCCGCATGCCCTCGGCCATGCCGGCAATACGCTCACTGCTCAGGGCAAGACGGTCCAACATCACGTCAGATACCGTTCCTTTTGCGGCCTCCAGATCTTGCGCGTTGGCGGCAAGAATGTCTTCCTGTCCGGCCAGCAGCTCATCAGCCATGGCGTGCAGAGCGCTGTTTTTTGTGTCGGTATCCGCCAGAGCCATGGCCATCTTCGCGGCCTTGGCTCGGACCAGCAGTTCCTTTGTGGTCATGAAATCACCTTTTTCAATTCCGTTTCGTAATTAACATCATAAATATTGCTAATTGTTATCAGGTTTTGCCCTTGAAGCGAGTGCCCACCGCCTTGCCCTCCACCATGTCGTAGAGCAGGGCGGGGTTTTCTCCGTTGGCGATGATCATGTCGCAACCGGCAGCAGTGACCATTTTGGCTGCCCGCAGTTTGGTGGCCATACCTCCGGTGCCCAATCCGGAGCCCACACCGCCGCCCAGGGCTTCTACTTCGGCAGTGACCTCCTCCACTACGGGGATAAGGGACGCTTCTGGGTCCTTGCGGGGGTCGGCGGTGTACAGGCCGTCAATGTCGCTGAGCAGCACCAGAAGGTCGGCCTTCACCGTGCAGGCCACGACGCCTCCCAGTGTGTCGTTGTCGCCCACCTTGATCTCGGCGGTGGCCACGGTGTCGTTCTCGTTGATGACGGGCAGAGCACCCAGTTCCAGCAGGCGGTAGATGGTATTTTCAAAGTTCTGCCGCCGGTCGGCATGGTCGATATCCTCGCCGGTGAGCAGGATCTGGGCCACCGTGTGGTTGTACTGGGCGAAGAGCTTGTCGTAAGTGTACATCAATTCGCACTGGCCCACGGCGGCGGCAGCCTGCTTGGTGGGCATGTCGGCGGGCTTGCCGGGCAGATTCAGCTTGCCCACACCCATGCCGATGGCGCCGGAGGAGACCAGAACAACCTCGTGCCCTGCATTTTTCAGGTCGGAGAGCACCTTGACCAGCTCTTCCACATGGCGGATGTTCAGCCGCCCGGTGGGATGGGCAAGGGTGGAAGTGCCTACTTTGACTACGATACGCATAATAACCCCCCTACAGAATTATTTCAATTCCAACGTCCGCTGATAGGCGGCCTTGACCGCATCCATGACGGTTTCCGGGAAATTGGCCCGTTCCAGAGCGCATACACCCTGAATGGTGGCGCCGCCGGGGGAACACACCGCCTGGCGCAGCTCGGCAGGTGTTTTCTCACTCTGGGCGGCCAGCTTCGCCGCTCCTTCCAGCATTTTAGCAGCGTAAAGCAGGGCCTTGTCTTGGGACAGGCCGCAGGAGATGCCCCCCTGCGCCAGCGCGTCCAGAAACATATAGGCAAAGGCCGGACCGCAGCCGGAGACGGCGCAGGCCGCGTCAATGAGCCCCTCGTCCAGTTCGTCCACCAAACCGGCCCCGGACAGGAGGATTTTCAGTTCTTCCCTTTCGACCTCCGTCACATCGAGGCTGTACAGCTGCACCACACCCGATCCGATGGCACAGGGGGTGTTGGGCATGATGCGGGCCACGGGATACGCGCCTCCCGCCATCTCCCGGATGGTCCCGGTGGTCAGCCCCGCCGCCATGGTCAGCAGCACAAAGCGGTCCTTGCGCGCGGCAAAGATAGGAGCAAGCTGCGCCAGCACCTCCCCCATCAGCTGGGGCTTGACGCCCAAAAAGATGAGGCTGCAGTTTTGGGCCACCCACTCGTTGGTCTGCACCTGCCCCACCAGTTCCTGGGCCAGCGTCTCCGCCTTGTCCGGGGAGCGGTTGGCGAAGAACAGTTCCACCTCGGGGCCGGACGCGCGCACCGCCCGCGCCAGGGCACCGCCCATATTGCCGCAGCCGATAAAGCCAATGGTGTTGAACATAGGACACACCCCTTATTAAACAAGTCATATTGCGGCCATTATACCATGAAGCCGCAGGCGTAATAGTATAATGTGCCACCTTTTCCGGTTGCCGCGCTGCGGCGAGGAAAAGGGCTGAAATCAAAGTATACTAACTGTTTTGCAGTTATTATACCATACTATGCTGCCTATTTCACCTGCGCCCGAAAATTTTAACCAATTCTTTATTGACAATTTGTGATGAGTCGTGGTATCTTAACTGTACTAATACGGCTAATACAGTTGGCAGAAAGGAGGCGCATATGCTTCATTTGGACTATCGGGATGCCCGGCCCATCTACGAGCAGGTCAAGGACGGCCTGCGCAAGCTGATGGTGACCGGAGCCATTCGGGAAGGGGAAAAGCTCCCCTCGGTGCGAACGCTGGCGGGCACGCTGGCAATCAACCCCAACACCATCCAAAAGGCATATGAAGCGCTGGAGGCGGAGGGCTACGTCTACTCCGTTCCGGGCAAGGGCAGCTTTGCAGCCCCCCACACCGGGGTGGATTCCCGGCGGCGGGAGCAGCTGCTGGAGCGGGTGGACGAACTGGTGAAGGAACTTGCTTATCTGGGCATGTCCGTGGAGGATATTTGCGGACACATCCGGACAAAGGAGGGTGAAAACCATGATTAAAATCAACGATGTGGTCAAGACCTTTGACGGCTTCCGGGCGCTGGACGGGCTGACCATGCAGGTGAAGAAGGGCTCCATTTATGGCCTTGTTGGCCCAAATGGCGCGGGCAAGAGCACCATCCTGCGCCATATTACCGGGGTCTACCGACCCGATTCCGGCACCATCGAAGTGGACGGTCAGCCGGTGTATGAAAATCCCGAGGTGAAACAGCGTATCTTCTCCATCCCGGATGAACTGTACTATTTTACCTCCGCCACCACACGGGACATGATGAAGTTCTATCGGGGTATCTACCCCAACTTCAGCATGGAGCGGTATGAGGCGCTGAAAGAGGCCTTTTCCGCCGTGGACGAAAAGCACCCCATCCGCCGTCTTTCCAAGGGGATGCAGAAGCAGTCGGCCTTCTGGCTGGCCCTGTGCTGTCAGCCCGACCTGCTGGTTCTGGATGAGCCGGTGGACGGCCTTGACCCGGTGATGCGCCGTCAGGTGTGGTCCCTTTTGATGGGTGATGTGGCCCAGCGGGGCACCACTGTTCTTGTTTCCTCCCACAACCTGCGGGAGCTGGAGGACGTGTGCGACCATGTGGGCATTCTGTCTAAGGGTAAGGTCCTGCTCCAGCGCTCCCTCACCGACCTGCAGGACAACGTGGTCAAAATGCAGGTGGTCTTTGATTCACCGGAACTGCCCGAACTGCCCGGGGAGCTGGAATTGCTCCATTCCTCCCAGGTGGGGCGGGTGCACACCCTCATCATCCGGGGCAATGCGGCCCAGGTTAAGAGCCAGCTGGCCGCCTGCCAGCCGCTGCTCATGGATGCCCTACCGCTGACTCTGGAAGAGATCTTTATTTACGAGTTGGGAGGTGAGGACTATGAAGTCCGGGACATCGTTCTTTAATTCCACCCTGTTCAAGAAAAACCTGACCCGTTACTGGCCGGTCTGGGCGCTGTACGCCCTTGTGTGGATCTATGCCCTGCCCGTGCGGTGCATTACGGTGGTGTCCAGAAACCAGTCGTGGATGGGGGAGACTCCCATTAAGCAGGTGCAGACCTTTGCCAACGAAATTCCCAATCTGCTGGAGGGGTTCGGCACCTTTATGGCCTTCACCTTTGGCGTTCTGGCCGCCATGGCCATGTTCTCCTACCTTTATAACAACCGGGCGGCAGGCATGATCCACTCCCTGCCTGTGCGCCGGGAAGGTCTGTTTTTGACCAATTACCTGTCCGGCCTTGTGTGTCTGCTTGGCCCAAATGTGCTGGTGTGGCTGCTCACGCTGGGGGCAGAGGGCCTGTGTTCGGGCTATGTGAATTTGTACACGGTCACCGTGTGGCTGGCGGCCCAGAGCGGAATGTGCCTCTTCTTCTACTCTTTTGCCGTGTTCTGCGCCATGTTCACCGGTCACCTGCTGGCCCTGCCCGCTTTTTACGGGATTCTCAACTTCCTTGCCGCGATCCTGATGCTTCTGTTTGACGTGCTGTTTGAGCCCTTCCTGTACGGCTATGCCGGGATGACCAACACCGCGGAAGAGGTGGTCTGGTGGCTGACCCCCATGGTCCGCCTGTGGGAGAATGTGCGCTGGAGCAACAACGGACTGGGTTATCGCCTGCAGGGCGTGCCCGAGTTGGTGATCTATACCGTTGTGGGTCTGGCCCTTGCCGGCCTTGCGCTGTTGGTCTACCGCAAGCGGCACATCGAGAGCGCCGGGGACGTGGTGGCGGTGGCCGCGGTGCGGCCCATCTTTAAATACGGCGTGGCCCTGTGTTCCGGGCTGTGCTTTGGCTACTGGCTGTTTGCTATGTTCGGCTTTGAGGCCCCCTTCGGCCTCATGGGCAGTCTGCTGCTGTGGACCTTCATCGGCTATTTCGCGGCGGAAATGCTGCTGAAAAAGTCCTTCCGGGTGTGGAAGGCGTGGCGGGGCTGCGCGGTGCTGCTGGTGCTGGTGGCTGTGGGCCTGGCTGTCCTGCGTACGGACGGCTTTGGCTTTGTCACCCGTGTGCCCGCCGCCAATAAGGTTACGTCAGTCAAAGTGGATGGCATGGGCAGCTATCCCTATGACCAGGGGCGCAGCTTTGCCTTTGAGACGGAGGATTCCACCCTCATTGAAAAGACTATTGCCCTGCATAAAGCCATCGTGGCTCAGCACAAGAACCCCGATCCCGGTGAGGGCGGGGACAGCGATTACATCCGCCTTTATGTGACCTATACCCTGACCAACGGCACTACCTTGCGTCGGCAGTACGGCACCCACGTGTATCCGGGCAGCAAGCTGGAACAGCCCGCCCGGAACTTCTACTGCGACCCGGAAGTGGCAAAGCTGTCCTACGGCATGGATAACATTGACCCCACCCGGCTGGCAAACGTGGAGATCACCAACCTGTGGAACACCAAAGCAAAAGCAAATGAGTATTATGACCTGAATGAAAACACCCCCGCTGAGGAACGGCAAGGGGCTCTGCTGGCCATCTACGACGCCCTCATGGCGGACTTTAAGCAGGGCGATCTGGGCAAGCGCTATCTCTTTGATCTGGAGGATGAGCGGCAGATAAATACCTGCACCGCCGACTTGACCATCTACTGGAACAAGGACTACCGAACCGGAGCCAAGCAGGCGGCGACCACCTCCTATTACAACGCTACCCACGGCATTTCCATCACCCTGACCCCCAACGCGGAAAACACCATCCGGGTGCTTACCGGGCTGGGTATTCTGGACGAGGACACTACCCTGCGGCTGTACCGGGACATTGTGGACGAGGAGGAGCGGGTCAAGCTGATTTACGGCTCCATGGGCCACGACCCGGAGGAGCTGACCTCCGTGATCTATATGGATCCCCATTCCGCCGCTGGCATCATCGGTGGGGCGGATGGGCCTACGTCCATCGTGGTTCGGAACAGTAACGGTGAGATTTTGGTTTCTGAGCCAGTCCTGACCCCGGCAGATTGATGTTCTCTTTTTCACCCCCGGGCCATTGGGTCCGGGGGTATCTTTTTGTTTCCTCGCAACAAAAGGGTCAATATATGCCGATATTTGGGCCAAATCCCACAGAAAATCCGGTTGCTTTCCCCGTTTGTCCTCCGATATAATAAGTATGAAAGAAAATCCGCCCTTTCCGGGCCATTTGACAGGAGGTTTTTGGTCATGAAAGAAGTCTATGTTGTCAATTGCTGCCGCACCGCCGTGGGTTCCTTCGGCGGAAGTCTCAAGGACGTGCCCGCTACCGAGCTGGGCTCCATCGTGGTCAAGGAGGCTCTGGAGCGCTCCGGGCTGAAGCCGGAGCAGGTGGACGAGCTGATGTTCGGCTGCATCCTCACTGCCGCTCAGGGTCAGAACGTGGCCCGTCAGGTGGGCGTGAAGGCCGGTCTGCCCTACTCCGTCCCCGCCTATACCGTGGGCATGGTGTGCGGCTCCGGTATGAAGTCTGTCATTGAGGGCGCCCGCGCCATCCTGTGCGGCGACGCCGATGTGATCGTAGCCGGCGGCACCGAGAATATGTCCTCCGCCCCCTATGCCCTGACCGACGAGCGCTGGGGCGCCCGCATGGGCGACAAAAAAGTGGTAGACACCATGATCCGCGACGGCCTGTGGGATGCCTACAACAACTACCACATGGGCACCACCGCCGAGAACATCTGCGATGTGTGGGGCATCACCCGTCAGGAACAGGATGAGTTCGCCGCCAACTCCCAGCAGAAGGCCGAGGCCGCTCAGGCCGCCGGCAAGTTTGAGGCGGAGATCGTCCCCGTTATGATCAAAAAGAAGAAGGAACTGGTAGAATTTAAGGTGGATGAGTATCCCAAGGCCGGGGTGACCGCCGAGTCTGTTGCCAAGCTGCGCGGTGCCTTCCCCGTTGGCCCGGACGGTGTGGAGGACGAGATCGTCCATACCTTTGAGCTGACCGGCGTCCACGCCGAAGACGCCAAAAAGCACGAGCCCCGTGTCACCGCCGCCAACGCCTCCGGCATCAACGACGGTGCGGCCGCCATCGTGCTGGCCTCCGGCGAGGCTGTTGAAAAGTACGGCCTGAAGCCCATGGCCAAGCTGGTCGGCTGGGGCCAGGGCGGTGTGGATCCCAAAATCATGGGTGTTGGCCCTGTCCCCGCTTCTCGTCAGGCCATGGAAAAGGCCGGCGTGACCATTGCGGACATCGATCTGGTGGAGGCCAACGAGGCTTTTGCCGCCCAGTCCATCGCCGTGGCCCGGGAACTGGGCTTCGACATGAACAAGGTCAATGTCAACGGCGGTGCCATCTCCATCGGCCACCCCGTGGGTGCCTCCGGTGCTCGTATCATTGTCACCCTGCTCCATGAGATGGCCAAGCGGCCCGATGCCAAGCGCGGCCTTGCCACTCTGTGCATTGGCGGCGGCATGGGCGTTGCCACTGTGTTTGAAAAGTGCTAAAATTCCCAAAAAACCGGAGATTTCCGCAAGGAAATCTCCGGTTTTTCTCATTCTCTCATATCCCTTTACTTCTCCTTCTCTCTGTGTTATACTTTCTCTGGACAACCAAATACCTGCTTCGTGGCCTGTGGGGGGGCAATCGCACCGCACAGGCTGAACAAGACAATGGGGTGCAACTCCCCAACGGTACCGCCGCTGTAAGCGACTGTAACCCTTCCATGGTGAAAGCCGGTCACTGGACTCGTTCCGGGAAGGCGGGAGGGCGGACTTTTTGTCCACAGCGCAAGTCAGAAGACCTACGAAGCACGGCCCTCTCCCCCGTCCCTGCGAGCAACAGGGCCGTGGGTATGATTTGCACGCGGAAAAACGGCTGCGGCACCTGAACAGGGTGCCGCTTTTTTCGTACCAAGGAGGAAACTATGAAACAGAACGCAAAACTTACCCTTGCGCTGCTAGCACTTCTGGCCGTGGTCGGTCTGTTTGCCGGCCTGTACCTCACCTCCCGCCCGGATACGGTGTCCGGTGTAAAATCTGTAACTGTAACGGTGGCCCACGCCGATGGCAGCGAAAAGTTCTTCCACTATCAGACCGATATGAACTATCTGGGCGCCCTGCTTTTATCCGAAGGGCTTATCAAGGGTGATCCGGGTCCCTATGGCCTTTATATCACTGAAGTCGACGGAGAAGTTGCAGATTATTTGGAAAACAAGTCGTATTGGGCACTTTTTGACGGAGATGACTATGCCGCGCAGGGCGCGGACCTGACGGTGCTTGAAGATGGAGATGTCTTTAAGCTGGTATACACCCGTGGATAGGCGCATCTCTCCCGCCGCCCGGGAGGCGGCTCTGTTCGGCATGCTGGGTGGGTTGACCTTTGGGGCCAAGGTGGTGATGATGGGGCTGCCCAACATCGAACCGGTGTCCCTGCTGGTCATGCTTTTCGCCGTCACCTTTGGAAAAAAAGCTCTATTCCCCATCTGTGTCTACATCCTGCTTGAGCTTTCCCTGTTCGGGATTGGCCTGTGGAGCGCAGCCTATGTGTACATTTGGCCTCTTCTGGCTTTGGCCGCGTGGCTGCTGCGGACTATGCGCTCCCCTCTCGGCTGGGCCCTGCTGTCGGGCAGCTTCGGCCTGCTGTTCGGCGCTCTATGCACCCCGGTCTGCCTGCTTGCCGGCGGCCCCGCCTTTGCCCTGAGCTGGTGGCTGAGCGGCATTCCCTTTGACCTGGCCCACTGTGGAGGCAACTTTGCCTTGGCTCTGGTCCTTTTTGCCCCCCTGCGCCGGCTGTTTGTCCGGCTGGCGGCTGACACATAACCCTTTCCGCCGTGAAGCCCCTGGCTTCACGGCTTTTTTTGCCAAAATCAAACCACTCGACAGATTTTCCGCTTTTGCGCTTCCAAAATATGGTAATTTGTGGTCAGAATCTTCCGAAGGAGGACAAGCCTATGCCTCTGCTGCGCAAAAAAGACCGTTCTGACCGTATTTTATACCTGCCCACCGATGCCATTCGCCCCAATCCGGACCAGCCCCGGCGCTTTTTTGACCCAGAAGGGCTGGAAGAGCTGGCAAACTCCATTCGCGCCCTTGGAATCCTTCAGCCTCTCACCGTTCGTCAGGCCGGAGAGGATGGCTGGGAGCTGGTGGCCGGGGAGCGCCGCCTGCGAGCCGCCGCTCTGGCAGGTCTTGACCGGGTGCCCTGCATTTCTATTCAGACAGACAGCCAAAGCTCCTCTCTACTGGCCCTGGTAGAAAACCTGCAGCGTCGGGATCTGGACTTTCTGGAAGAGGCACTGGCCCTGGACAAGCTGCTGCGTACATACTGTCTGTCTCAGGATGAGGTGGCCCGGCGCATCGGCAAATCTCAGTCCGCCGTAGCCAATAAGCTGCGGCTGCTTCGCCTGCCGCCCAAGGTTTTGGCCCGTCTGCGAGAGGGCGGATTGACAGAGCGCCATGCCCGGGCGCTTTTACGGCTGGAAAACGATCATCGGTTGGAACAGGTGGCAGAGTATATTATCACACACCGCCTCACTGTGGCCCAGACCGACCAATATGTGGAGGGCCTGTTGTCCCCCAAAAAGCAAAAGCCCAAGCGCACTTACATTATTAAGGACGTCCGTCTCTTTCTCAATTCTGTCTCCCGGGGCCTTTCCATAATGCGCTCTGCGGGGGTGGATGCCTGCTGTCAGCGCCAGGATCTAGAGGACGCCATCTGTCTGACCATTCGTATTCCCAAGTAACAGTATGTTTCACGTGAAACAGTCTTTAAATCACCCCCAATGCAGCAAACAGCATTGGGGGTCCTCCTTGCTCTCATTGTCAAAACAAAAGCTCAAGTCCAGTGGGTTGGCTTTGAGTCCGCGGGCGGGCGTTGTTTCACGTGAAACATTTTTTCTTCCTCTTAAATTGGCGAAAACAGTTGAAAAGCCGGTGGTTGATTGCTATAATGTATTTGTATTTTTGTCGCTGTTGCGCGGTTTTGGGGGGTCTCTATGTCAAAAATCATCGCAATTGTCAATCAAAAGGGCGGCGTGGGCAAAACCACCACCAGTGTGAACCTGTCTGCCGCCTTGCATCACAGAGGCGCCCGCACCCTGCTGTGCGACTTTGACCCTCAGGCCAATGCCACCTCCGGGTTGGGCGTGGACAAAAACACAGCCTCCCCCAATGTATACGATGTGCTTATTCGCCAGGCCGACCCAAAAATAGCCGTGGTACACACCCCCTACGGTGATGTCCTGCCCGCTAACAAGGCCTTGGCCGGCGCAGGGGTGGAAATGATTGGCTTAGACCGACGGGAGTATCTGCTCAAGGACGCTCTGGCCCAGTTGGCTCCCGACTATGACTATATTTTCATTGACTGCCCGCCCTCTCTGGAGCTTTTGACCCTGAACGGCCTGTGCGCCGCTCAGTCTGTATTGGTTCCCGTCCAGTGCGAATACTACGCTTTGGAGGGTTTGAGCGACCTGCTGACTACCGTTCGCCGTGTAAAACAGGCCCTTAACCCCGTTTTGGATCTGGAGGGCGTGCTGCTGACCATGTACGATGGCCGCACCAACCTGTCCATCCAGGTGGCGGAGGAGGTCAAGCGCCACTTCCCCGGCAAGGTCTATGCCACCGTCATTCCCCGCAACGTCCGCTTGTCTGAAGCGCCCAGCCACGGCAAGCCTGTCATAGCCTATGATCCCCTTTCCCGTGGCGCAGAAGCTTATTCCGCTCTGGCAGAAGAATTTGCGGCAAAAAACCGATAATAATCCCGCTACAAAACGTTTCACGTGAAACATTCTGTGGCGCGGCTTCCTACCTCAACATATAAAGAAGGTGCACTCTATGGCAAAACGCAATTCTGAACTGGGTCTGGGCCGGGGTCTGGATGCCCTGCTGGGCACGCCCGAGGTCCAAAGCGCCCAAAGCACCGGCTCCGTTTCCCTGCCCATTTCACAGGTAGAGCCAGGCCTGAATCAGCCCCGTAAACGCTTTGAGCCTGAAGCCCTTGCGGATCTGACCGACTCTATCCGCACCCACGGCATCATTCAGCCTCTCACCGTCCGCCGGCTGGCCTCCGGTTACTATCAGATCATTGCCGGCGAACGCCGCTGGCGGGCCGCCAAGGCCGCCGGTCTGTCCGAAGTGCCCGCCATCATCATTGAGGCGGACGACCGCAAGGTCATGGAGCTGGGCCTCATCGAAAACCTGCAGCGGGAGGACCTGAACCCGGTGGAGGAAGCCAAGGGCTATCAGGTGCTTATGAAAGAGTATGGCCTCACCCAAGAGGAGGTCTCCCAGCGCATGGGCAAGTCCCGCCCCGCAATCGCCAACACCTTGCGGCTGTTGGCTTTGCCGGAAGCAGTGCTTATCCTGCTGGAGGAGGGTTCTCTTTCCGCCGGACACGCCCGGGCCATTCTGGCCGCCCCCTCCCCCGAGCTGCAGATCCAGGCCGCCCAGCAGACAGCTACCCAAAACCTGTCTGTGCGGCAGACAGAGGCCCTTATC
>JAZSJB010000002.1:0-53116 GCA_045534105.1 Lawsonibacter sp.
GCGATCCGGCAAATAGGCGAGGACATCGTTTTGGTGGATGGCGCACAGATCAGCACGGATGAGCATAGAAGAGTGAGAAAAAGAGGATAAGAGGAAAATATTTCGTAAATTTTGCTTGCTTTTTTGTCCCGGACATGATATCATACCGAAGTCTGAATAACGGGTGGTCCTCTGCGGTGTGTCAAAGAGTACTGATTGACACGGTTTAACCGGAATGAACGCCTATAAAAACAGGAGGAAATAAAAATGGATCTGTTGAAAGCTTTTTCCCAGAAGCACCTGAAGGCTGAGCCCCCCGTTGCCGAGGTTGGCGACACCGTTCGTGTGCACATCAAGGTCAAGGAAGGCAGCCGTGAGCGTATCCAGGTCTTTGAGGGCACTGTGATCGCCAAGAAGCACGGCGGCATTGAGGAGACCATCACCGTTCGCCGCGTTTCCTATGGCGTTGGCGTGGAGAAGGTGTTCCCCATCCATGCTCCTTCCCTGGAGAAGATCGAGCTGGTTCGCCACGGCAAGGTGCGCCGCGCCAAGCTGTACTACCTGCGTTCCCGCGTGGGCAAGGCTGCCAAGCTGCAGGAGAAGCTGTAAAAACCATTCAAAAGAGCAGTGCCGAAAGGCGCTGCTTTTTTGTTTTCTCTTTCGTTGAAATTCCCGTTGGAAAATTACAATATCTTGTGGTACAATAGTTTGAAAATGAGAAAAAGGAGGGGGAGCAGTGAATATCCAGTGGTACCCCGGACACATGACGAAGACTCGCCGTCAGATCGAGGCAGATCTGAAGTTAGTGGACATGGTGGTAGAGATCATCGACGCCCGCATCCCCATCTCCAGCCGCAATCCGGATATCGATCAGATCGTGGGGGATAAGCCGCGGCTTGTGGTCCTGAACCGAGCGGACCAGGCGGATCCGGATGCCAATCGGGTCTGGACAGAGTATTTTAAAGGAAAGGGCTGCACCGTGCTGGAAACGGACGCAAAGTCCGGTTTGGGCGTGAGTCGGTTTTCTCAAGTTATTCAAATCGCACTCAAGGACACAATTGCCCGCTGGCGGGAAAAGGGCCAGGTGGGCCGTCCGGTCCGGGCTATGGTGGTTGGTGTGCCCAATGTTGGAAAATCTACCTTCATCAATAAAGTGGCCAAGCGCAAGTCTGCCAAGGCGGGGGACCGGCCCGGTGTGACCCGGGGCAAGCAGTGGGTCAATGTGGATGCGACCCTTGATCTGCTGGATACCCCCGGTATTCTCTGGCCCAAGTTTGAGGACGAACGTACCGGCATGTACCTTGCCTTTACCGGCGCGGTGAAGGACGACATCATGGATGTGGAGTCACTTGGCTGCCATCTGATGACCCTTATGGGGCGGCGCTATCCCCAGGCGCTTTTAAAGAGCTACAAGCTGACAGATCTGCCGGAACGGGAGAGCGAAGAAAACGATGTTGCCTATGGGTATCGGCTGCTTCAGGCTGCTGCTCAACGGCGGGGAATGCGCATTTCCGGCGGTGAATTTGACACGGAACGGATGTCGCGTGTTCTGCTGGATGAGTATCGGGGAGGCAAGTTAGGGCGCTTTACACTTGAAATGCCGGAAGAGCTGGAGGGATAACTGCGTGGTTGAACAGGATCTGTGGGAATTTGAGCGCAAGTGCGGTGAATGCGGCTGGAAGACTGTGTGCGGCTGTGACGAGGCGGGGGCAGGACCTCTTGCGGGCCCTGTGTATGCCGCCGCTGTGATATTGCCGGTGGGTGTGGATATTCCCGGCCTTAACGACTCCAAAAAACTGACGGAAAAGAAGCGTGAACAGCTGTTTCCCGTCATTCAGGAAAAGGCGCTTGCCTGGGCGGTTGCCTGGATAGAAGCAGAGGAAATCGACGCAACCGATATTCTCAGCGCCCGGATGAAGGCCATGCAGCTGGCCATCAATGGGCTGAAACTGCCGGCTGATTTTGCCCTGATCGATGGAAACCGGGACAAAGGAAAAAGCGCAGCCATCACCACGCCCCATGAGCTGATCGTCAAGGGGGACAGCCGTTCGGCCAGCATTGCCGCGGCCTCGGTCCTGGCCAAGGTCAGCCGTGATCATTGGATGGAGGAAGCAGCAAAGGAATACCCACAGTACCGGTTTGAACAGCACAAGGGTTACGGCACCAAGCTGCATTACGACCTGCTGCGGCAGTATGGGCCAAGTCCTATCCACCGCCGCACTTTCCTGAAAAGCCTGTGAGCGGGGGAGAGCGTAAACTGCTGGGCCGCTGGGGCGAAGCGCTGGCAGCGGAGGAACTGCGCCGCAGAGGATACCGTGTGGTTGCTGCCGGGTGGCACTGCCGGTTTGGGGAAATCGACCTGATCGCGGAGAATGGTACTTATTTGTCCTTTACCGAGGTCAAGCTGCGCAAAGATGCCGCTTTAGCTCAGGCTCGTGAATTTGTGGATCGACGCAAGCAGGAACGCATCCGCACTTCGGCCCAGTTGTATCTGGCCGAACATCCCACCGGGCTTCAGCCACGCTTTGACGTGATCGAGATCTACGCACCGCAGGGGATGGCCACAACCCGACCCAAAGTGATTGTTCTGGAGAACGCGTTTGAATAAACGAGGTGCTTAAATGGAAAAGATTCCTTTGTTTGATGCCCATTGTGACACTGTTTCGCGTTTTCTTGTTCAGAAAGGTGACAGCCTGAAAAAAAGTGGCGGACATCTGGATCTGGAACGTGTGAGCGGATTTGCCCCCTATGCGCAGTTTTTTGCGCTGTTTGCAAACGCTTCCACACCGGGGCCGGCCATGTGGGAACGCTACCTTGATCTTCTGGAGTGCTTCCGCAGCGAAGTGAGCGCCTGTACAGAGCGTGTGGTGCACTGCTGCACAGCAGAGGAGGCGTGTTCTGCCGGAAAGCAGGGGAAGATCGCGGCCTTCCTTTCTGTGGAGGGTGGGGAACTGCTGGACTGCGACCTGAACAAGCTGGAATTGGCTTATCAAGACGGTGTGCGGGCCATCAATGTGACCTGGAATTACGCAAACGCGCTGTCAGGATCCCATAAGGACCATCCGGAGCGGGGATTGACGCAGCAGGGGATACGCTTTGTCAGGCGGATGCGGGAACTGGGGATATTGATCGATGTGTCTCACATATCCGACCCTGGGTTTTGGGACATTCTGGAATATGCTCCCGGCCCCGTTATTGCCACCCACTCCAACGCGCGGGATGTATTTTTTCATACAAGGAACTTGACCGATGAGCAGATTACTGCCATAATAAGCTGTCGTGGTGTGATCGGCCTGAATCTGTTTGTGGACTTTGTGGGGAACCCACCCGCAACAGTGGATTCCGTGCTTGCACATCTGGAACGTATACTGGAACTGGGCGGCGAAGGTACCGTGGCCCTGGGAGGCGACTGGGACGGCGCCGACCCGTTGGTGGATGGCTTCCGTGACATCTCCCACTGGCGCATGCTCTACGAGGAACTGCTGCGCCGGAACTATTCAGAGGAACTGATACAAAAAATATTTTACTTAAATATGATGAGGATCGTGAGAGAAGTATGCAGTACATAAGCACAAGAAACAAGGATGTGGGCCACACCCCGGCCCAGGCTATTGCCCAGGGACTGGCACGCGACGGAGGGCTTCTGACCCCGGCATATATTCCCCATCTGCCCCAAAATGCGTTGAAGGACCTTTGCGGCATGTCCTACCAGCAGCGCGCCGTCTATGTGATGAGCCTGTTTCTGGAGGATTTCTCCGCCAGCGAGCTGTCCGCCTTTGCTGCAAAGGCCTACGGTCCTGAAAAGTTTGACACCCCCGCAGTGGCACCTGTCCACACGCTGGAGGACGGCTTGCACTGTCTGGAGCTATGGCACGGTCCCACCTGCGCGTTCAAGGATATGGCACTGCAGATGCTGCCACACCTGCTGACCGCCTCCTTGAAAAAGACTCAGGAGGACAAGACGGTGTGCATTCTGGTCGCTACCTCCGGTGACACCGGAAAGGGCGCGCTGGAAGGATTCAAGAACGTGGAAAACACCCGCATCCTGGTATTCTATCCCAAGGACGGTGTGTCTGCCGTTCAGGAGCTGCAGATGAACACCCAGGAGGGGGACAATGTCGGTGTCTGCTCCGTCTACGGCAACTTTGATGATGCCCAGACCGGGGTAAAGAAGCTCTTTTCAGACGAAAAACTGCGAGAGGAGCTGGCCGGACGGGGTTATTTCCTCTCTTCTGCCAATTCTATCAACTGGGGGCGGGTACTGCCTCAGATCGTTTACTACATTTCCGCGTACTGCGATATGGTCTGGGACGGCAAGCTGGAGATGGGAGATACCTTAAACATCTGTGTCCCTACCGGAAATTTTGGCAACATTCTGGCTGCTTACTATGCCAAAGAGATGGGTGTTCCCATCGGCAAGCTTATCTGCGCGTCCAACAGCAACAATGTGCTGACCGATTTTCTGACCACCGGCACCTATGACCGCAACCGTGCCTTCTACAACACCATGTCCCCATCTATGGACATCCTCATCTCCAGCAACCTGGAGCGTTTGCTCTTTGCGGTGACGCAGAGTGATAAGGAAGTGCGCGGCTACATGGAACAGCTGGCCGCGGAAGGCCGCTATCAGGTCAGCGAAAAGGTTAGTAAGGCGATCAGCAGGCATTTTGCTGCCGGTTGCTGCAACGACGAAAATACCCAGCGGGTCATTGGTGAAGTGTACAGAAAGTATGGCTATCTCATCGATCCCCACACTGCCGTGGCCTTTGACGTACTGACGCAGTACCGCCGCGAGACCGAGGACGAAACACCTGCTTTGGTGGTGTCCACAGCCAGTCCCTTCAAGTTCTGTGACAATGTGCTGGGGGCGCTGGGCCAGAAGGAGATCGCTGATGGGCTTGGGGTGCTGGATCAGCTGACGCAGGTCACCGGCCTTGCCGCGCCTGTGCCGCTGGCCTCCCTGAAGGATAAGGCTATTCGCTTTAACCAGTCCGTTGCCAAGGAAAACATGGTGGACATGGTGCTGGGGATGCTGGACTGATATGGCGCTGTATACCATTGGTGATACCCACCTGTCCCTGAACAGCAACAAATCCATGGAGGTCTTCGGCGGCAGCTGGGACGGCTATGTGGATAAGCTGAAGCAGGGGTTTGAGCAGGTAGGTGGAGAGGATACCGTTGTCCTGTGCGGTGATTTGTCCTGGGGCATGTCCCTTGAGGAATCCAGAGACGATTTTGCGTTCCTCAACTCCCTGCCCGGAAAGAAACTGCTGATGAAGGGCAACCATGACTACTGGTGGACCACCGCCGCAAAAATGACCGCGTTTTTCAGAGAAAACGGGTTTGACACCCTTTCCATCCTCCACAACAACTGCGCTTTCTATGGTGATCTTGCCCTGTGCGGTACTCGAGGCTGGTTTTACGAGGAGGACCGGGGGGAGCACAGCCAGAAGATATTTAACCGGGAGCTGATTCGGCTGGAGGCATCTCTGAAATCGGCGGGGGAGCGGGAGAAGATTTGCTTTTTTCACTATCCACCCCTGTGTCAGGGATTCTGCTGTCAGGAGATTATTGACCTGATGGAGGCATACGGCGTGACCAACTGCTGCTACGGACACCTCCATGGGCCCACGCACCGCTTCGCCATCCAGGGGAAGCGGGGGAAAATCGAATATAAACTGGTCTCAGCGGATTTTTTGGGCTTTCAGCCGGAAAAAATTTGCGATTGACCCCTAAAAATAGCGATTTACATCTGGAAAAATCAAAACAAATCTGATAAAATATACAAGATTAAGCAAACTGGTATTTTTCGGCCGCAAAAACCGGGCCGGGAATACCCACAGGAGGAAGAAAAACATGAACGTCACCAGCGTAGAGAAAAAGGAAAAAAGCACCATTGAGCTCGTAATCGAGGTGAGTGCTGAGGAGTTTGAGGCTGCCATTCAGAAGGTCTATCTGAAGACCCGCAGCAGCATCAATGTGCCCGGCTTCCGCAAGGGCAAGGCTCCCCGCAAGATCGTCGAGAGCATGTACGGTGCCGGCGTGTTCTATGAGGATGCCATTAACGAGGTCTATCCTGCCGCTTATGCCGAGGCTGTTGCCCAGCAGAAGCTGGACGAGGTTGGCTACCCCAAGATGGAAATCGTCTCCGTGGGTAAGGAGGGCTTCACCTTTAAGGCTCTGGTTTCTGTGCGTCCCGAGGTCAAGCTGGGCACCTATAAGGGTTTGACTGCCCCCAAGGATGAGGCTAAGGTCACTGAGAAGGACGTGAATGAGGAACTCAAGCCCTACATCGATCGTGCGACCCGTCTGGTGGCTGTCAAGCGCAAGGCCAAGAAGGGCGACACCGCTGTGATCGACTTTGAAGGCTTCATGGATGGCAAGCCCTTCGAGGGCGGCAAGGGCGAGAATTACAGCCTGGAGCTGGGCTCCGGTGCCTTTGTTCCCGGCTTTGAGGAGCAGGTCATCGGCATGAAGACCGGCGAGGAGAAGGAACTGAACATTACCTTCCCCACCGACTATGTGGCTGATCTGGCTGGCAAAGACGTTATCTTCAAGGTCAAGGTCAACGAGGTCAAGGAGGCTGTCAAGCCCGAACTGGACGATGAGTTTGCCAAGGACGTGTCCGAGTTTGACACTCTGGAGGCCTTTAAGAAGGACCTGGAGGACAAGCTGATCAAGAGCCGCGAGGAGAAGGCTCAGCGCGACTATGAGGAGGCTGTTATCGAGCAGCTGATCGCCAACATGGAGGCCGAGATCCCCGAGACCATGGTGGACGTTCAGGTGGACAAGATGATGGACGACTTCGCCGCCCGTATCAGCGCTCAGGGCATGAAGTTCGAGGACTACCTGCAGATGATGGGCATGAACGTTGATATGATGCGTGCCAGCGCCCGTCCCAACGCTGACAAGCAGGTGAAGGTGGAACTGGCTCTGGCCGCTGTGGCCGAGGCCGAGAAGTTTGAGGTCACCGATGAAGAGGTCGAGGCTGAGATCGCACGTCTGGCCGAGCAGTACAAGCTGGAGGTCGCTCAGGTTAAGCAGGCTGTTGCCGGTGCTGATCTGGCACACGACCTGAAGATGAAGAAGGCTTCCGACTTTGTCTTTGCCAACGCCAAGGTGGGTAAGGCCAAGAAGGCTGCCGCCAAGAAGACCGAGGCCAAGGAAGAGGTCGCCGAGGAGATTAAGCCCACCAAGAAGCCCGCTGCCAAGAAGACTACTGCCAAGAAGGCTGAGGACGGCGAAAAGAAGCCCGCCGCCAAGAAGACCACCGCCAAGAAGGCTGAGGACGGCGAGAAAAAGCCCGCTGCCAAGAAGACCACCAAGAAGACGGAGGAATAATCTTCCACAGTGCGGGCATACTGTATTGACAGATTTGCCCGGAAGGAGATTTACCAATGAGTTTTATTCCTTATGTTGTAGAGCAGACCAACCGCGGCGAGCGGTCCTATGACATTTTTTCCCGTCTGCTCAATGACCGAATCATCTTCCTGTCGGAAGAAGTGAATGACACCACCGCAAGCCTTGTGGTAGCGCAGCTGCTGTATCTGGAGGCTCAAGACCCGGACAAGGATATCCAGTTTTACATCAACAGCCCCGGTGGTTCTGTGACTGCGGGCATGGCTATCTATGACACGATGCAGTACATCAAGTGCGATGTGTCTACCATTTGCATCGGAATGGCAGCCAGTATGGGCGCGTTCTTGCTGTCTGCCGGTGCCAAGGGTAAGCGGTTTGCTCTGCCCAACGCTGAAATTATGATCCATCAGCCCTCCGCCGGCACCCAGGGCCAGGTCACTGACATGGCCATCCACCTCAAGCGCCTTGAGATCATCAAGCAGCGCATGAACCGGATCATGGCGGAAAACACCGGCAAGAGCATTGAAGAGGTCACCGCCGACTGTGAGCGGGACAACTTTATGACCGCGCAGCAGGCCATGGAATATGGTCTGATCGACAAGGTGATCGAGAAACGATAAGCAGCCGGGGAGTGGAGGCAGAGGTCTGCCTCCACTCCTTTGAGTGATGAGGTATCATTATGGCAAAAAACGATGATAAAAAGAGCCTGCGCTGTTCCTTCTGCGGCAAACATCAGGATCAGGTGCAGCGGTTGATCGCCGGGCCCGGCGCGTATATCTGCAACGAGTGCGTCCATTTGTGCATGGGTGTGCTGGGGGATGCACAGCAGGGCGTGGAGGACTATGCGTCCGCCCCCGAGGTACCGGACGTGATCCCTGCCCCAAAGGAGATCAAGGAATATCTTGACCAGTATATCATTGGGCAGGACCAGGCCAAGGTTGCCCTTTCTGTGTCGGTCTACAACCACTATAAGCGCATCTATTTTGGCGGTGCAGACGATGTGGAACTGCAAAAGAGCAATATCCTGCTCATGGGTCCCACCGGCTGCGGCAAGACCCTCTTTGCTCAGTCCCTGGCACGCATCCTGAATGTGCCGTTTGCCATTGCGGACGCTACAACGCTGACTGAGGCCGGCTATGTGGGCGACGATGTGGAGAACATTCTGCTGCGGCTGGTGCAGGCGGCGGATTACGACATTGAGCTTGCCGAGCGCGGCATCATCTACATTGATGAGATGGACAAGATCGCCCGAAAGAGCGAGAATACCTCCATCACCCGTGACGTATCCGGTGAAGGCGTGCAGCAGGCCCTGTTGAAGATCGTGGAGGGCACTGTTGCCAACGTGCCTCCTCAGGGTGGGCGCAAGCATCCCCATCAGGAGTTTATCCAGATCAACACCAAGAACATTCTGTTTATTTGCGGCGGCGCGTTCGAGGGGATTGAAAAGATCATCGAAAGCCGTCTGGACCGCAAGAGTATGGGCTTTGGCGCCGAAATCCAAAGCAAAAAAGAGCGTAATGTTGGCGAGGTGCTCAAGGACATCCAGCCTCAGGACCTGCTGAAATTCGGCATTATCCCGGAGCTTGTGGGTCGTCTGCCTGTCATCACCACCCTCCGGTCTTTGGATCGGGATCAGATGGTGCAGATTCTGACAGAACCCAAGAACGCTCTGATCAAGCAGTACAAGAAGCTGTTGGACTATGATCAGGTGGAGCTGGAGTTCCTGCCCGAGGCCCTGAACGCGGTGGCCGACCGTGCGGTGGAACGCAACATCGGTGCCCGCGGCCTGCGTGCTATTTTGGAGGAAGTCATGACTTCCATTATGTATCAGGTACCCTCTGATCCTACCATTGTCCGGGTGGTTATCACCCCTGAGTGTGTGAACGGTTCCGGCCAGCCGGAGCTGCACCGCGACCCGGACCGCACCCAGCGGCCCGCCCTTGGAAGGGCCGCCCTGCGTGCACAGTAAGGCGCCTTAACGTAAACAACACGCGCCCCGCAGAGCACGCTGTGACCTGCGGGGCGATTTGCATATCTCCCGAGAGGAAGTGATCTCATGGAAATTGAGAAGAAATTTGCTGTTTTACCCACTGTGGCTCTGCGTGGTCTAACCGTGTTTCCTGGCTCGCTGATCCACTTTGACGTGGGCCGAAAGCCTTCCATTCAGGCACTGGAAAAAGCCATGGCAGACGGAACGCCTGTGTTTCTGGTTCCGCAGATCGATCTGACGGTGGAGGCACCGTTGGAGCAGGATCTGTATCAGGTGGGCACCATTGCCAACGTACGTCAAATCCTTCGTATGCCCGGAAATAACGTGCGGGTCATGGTGGAGGGGCAGAGCAGAGCGCGCATGGTGCATCTGACGGGGACGGATCCCTATCTTCTGGCAGAGGTGGAAGAGATTCCGGCCCAGCCTGCCGGGACCAACAGTGCCAGGACGGAGGCGCTCATCCGCAGCACCTACGAGTTGTTTCAGCATTATGTGGAGGTTGGACCCCAGACCTCTCCCGATTTGCTGATCAACATCCTGGCCAGTGATGATCCTGGCTATATCGCCGACTTCGTGGCTCAGAATATCGCCATGCGAAACGAGGATAAGCAGGTCATTCTGGCTGAACTGCGTCCTGTGCGGCGGCTGGAAAAGCTGCACAAGCTCCTGGTGCGCGAGGTGGAGATCCTTTCCCTGGATCAGGAGATCCAGAACAGGGCTAAGGAGCAGATGAATGAAAATCAGCGGGACTACTATCTGCGTGAACAGATGAAGGCG
This sequence comes from Lawsonibacter sp., assembly GCA_045534105.1. Taxonomy (GTDB): domain Bacteria; phylum Bacillota; class Clostridia; order Oscillospirales; family Oscillospiraceae; genus Lawsonibacter. The sequence continues at coordinate 10,106 of JAZSJB010000002.1, forward strand.
ATCCAGAATGAACTGGGTGAGGCAGACGCAGACAGCGAACTGGCTGAGTACCGTGAAAAAATTGCGAACGGCCAGTTGCCCGACGAGGTTCGTGAGAAGCTGAATAAAGAGGTCGCACGACTTGCAAAGCAGCCCTTTGGTTCTTCTGAAGCCACCGTACTGCGCAACTATCTGGACGTGTGCTTGGAGCTGCCCTGGGGAAAAAAGACAAAGGAACGGGTCAGCGTGGATGCAGCCCGAAAGGTGCTTGATAAGGACCACTTTGGTCTTGATAAGGTAAAGGAACGCATCCTGGAGTTTCTGGCCGTCAAGCAGCTGGCTCCGGAACTGAAGGGGCAGATCATTTGTCTGGTGGGCCCTCCCGGCGTGGGCAAAACCTCCATTGCCATGTCCGTTGCACGGGCGCTGAACCGCAAGCTGGCACGCATCTCTCTGGGCGGTGTCAGTGATGAGGCAGAGATTCGCGGACACCGTAAGACCTATGTGGGTGCTATGCCCGGACGTATCCTGTACGCGGTCAATCAGGCGGGAACAAGCAATCCGCTGCTGCTGTTGGATGAGATCGACAAGCTGGGGCACGACCACCGGGGCGATCCGGCATCGGCACTGCTGGAAGTGCTGGATGCGGAGCAGAACGCCACATTCCGGGACCACTTTGTAGAGCTGCCCTTTGACCTGTCCGACGTGCTATTCATCACCACGGCCAACACCACGTCAACCATCCCCAAGCCGTTGCTGGACCGCATGGAGGTCATTGAGCTGTCCAGCTATACCGACGAAGAAAAGCTGCAGATCGCCAAGCGCTACCTGATCCCCAAGGAGATGAAACGCCACGGGATCACCAAAAGCAGACTGCACATTGATGAGAATGCCATTCGCCAGATCATTTCCACCTACACACGCGAGTCCGGTGTGCGTATTTTGGAACGGGAGATCGCATCGGTATGTCGAAAAGCAGCCATGCGTTTTGTGTCAAGTGATGTAAAGAAGATATCCATTACAGCGGACGGCCTGAAAGAATGGCTGGGCGTGCCCAAGTACTATCCGGAACGGCAGGTTCTGGAAGAGCGCGTAGGCGTTGTCAACGGCTTAGCCTGGACCAGTGTGGGCGGTGAACTGCTGGAGGTGGAGGTCAACGCGGTGCCCGGCTCGGGCAAGGTGGAGCTGACGGGTAATTTGGGCGATGTGATGAAGGAATCCGCCCACGCAGCGTTGACCTATATCCGCAGCCGGGCAGAGCAGCTGGGAGTGGGCCGTGAGTTTTATAAGGAACTGGACGTTCATGCCCACTTTCCGGAGGGGGCTGTGCCAAAGGATGGTCCCTCTGCCGGTATCGCCATCACCACGGCCATGGTTTCTGCCCTGACCGGGCGTCCTGTGCGCCGGGGCATCGCAATGACCGGCGAGGTCACCCTGCGTGGCCGCGTGCTGCCCATCGGCGGCCTGAAAGAAAAGACCATGGCTGCTCTGCGCAATGGGGTCAAAACCGTCATCATTCCCAGAGACAATGAAAAAGACCTTGAGGAAATTGATCAGACTGTCCGCGCAGCACTGCAATTTGTGCTGGTGGATCAGGTGGATCAGGTGCTGGCCACGGCTCTTGTGCCCCAGGCAGCGGAGGTCTGCAAGCCCTGTGCTGAGGCCTGTATGGCACTGGAAGGAAAGAAAGCAGACGGTTCTGTGGGCCTGAAACAGTAAGGAGGGGAATAAATGTCCGTTAATCTGCAAAACGCGGAATTTGTTCGCTCCGCCGTCAACCGCAAAGATTTTCCTAGGGACGGAATGGCGCAGGTGGCCTTTGCAGGCCGATCCAATGTTGGTAAGTCCTCGGTCATCAACCGCCTGCTCAACCGGAAGAACTTTGCCCGCGTAGGTGCTGCTCCCGGCAAGACCGTTCACATCAATTATTTTAAAATTGACCGGACTTTCTATCTGGTGGATCTGCCCGGTTACGGTTATGCCAAGGTATCCAAGGGTGAGCGGGACCGCTGGGGGAGGCTGATGGAGGAATACTTCGCCGATCCGGAGCTGATGAGTCTGGGTGTCATGATCGTGGATGCCCGCCACAAGCCAACAGCAGACGACTGCACCATGGCACAGTGGTACAAGGATGCGGGCAGGCCGTTCCTGGTGGTGGCAAACAAGCTGGATAAGCTCAAGAAAAGCGAGATCCAACCAAATCTGCAGCAGATCCGTCTGACCCTGGAACTGGACGAAGATGTAAAGCTGATCCCATTTTCGGCAGAGAAAGGGACCGGACGGCAGGAACTGCTCAACGAAATTTTCTCCCATGTGGAGCAGGGAAAATAATGTGATACAGGTCGGCCCGGCGCTGTGCGCCGGCCCAATTTTTGTATCCGCGTAGCAAACGGAAAATCCCTTGTATTTTGTGGGAGGGTTTGGTATACTAAAATGGTATTATTTTAGGGAGGAAACGGATGGATCTGCTGCAAAACTTTTTTAATAACTTTAATCCATACAGTTTGCTCTTTTTGCTGGTCCGGGTGGCTGCGGTTCTGGCTTGCATCATGGTGCATGAATTGAGCCATGGCTTTGCGGCCCATCTTCTGGGCGATCCCACCGCTAAGCGGATGGGACGCCTGTCCCTGAACCCGCTGCGGCATATTGATCCAATGGGGTTTCTCATGATGCTGGTGGCCCACGTGGGCTGGGCAAAGCCCGTTCCTGTGGATATGCGCTATTTTAAGAGGCCAAAGCGTGATATGGCGCTTACCGCGCTGGCCGGTCCTGTGTCTAATTTCCTTCTTGCCATCGCGGCATTGTCTCTTGGGGGATTGGTGTTGAATGGAGTTGGACGGAGCATTGGGCCTGTGCTTTTCTCTGTCATTCTGTTTTTGTGCTACATAGCGGTGCTCAGCGTTGGTTTGGGTGTATTCAATCTGATCCCCATCCCACCTCTGGACGGCTCGCGCCTGTTGTCTGTGGTGCTGCCGGACAGAATGTATTATTTGCTTATGCATTATGAGCGGTATCTGATGCTTGTGGTCATTGCGCTGGCATGGTTTGGTGTTTTGTCCGGTCCGCTGAATGGCGCTATGGCGTGGATTCTTGATAAATTGTGTCTGCTGACGCAGTTTCCTTTTGCGTATATTCAATACTATTTTGGCATTTGAGGAGGTGCAGAAATGGAAACTCCCGTATATCATTTGGAGGGCGTAGTTAAATCCAAAGAAACGGATATGGAGGACTTTGTGGGACCTCTTGACCTGATTTTGCACCTGTTGAGCAAGAATAAGATGGAGATCAAGGATATTCAGATTTCCCTTATTCTGGAGCAGTATTTGGAGTGGATAAAGCAGCGTGAGCAACTGGATCTGGAGGTTGCCAGTGAATTTGTCACCATGGCCTCGCATCTGATCTATATCAAAACGCGCATGCTCCTGTCCATCCATGACGAGGAAGCGCTGTCCGAGATGGAACAGCTCATTGCCTCTCTGGAAGCGCACCAGCGCAATGAGAACTATCTCAAAATCAAGGAGATCGTTCCCAGGCTGGACCAGCGCTACGCCTTTGGCCGTGATTTCCTGACCAAGGGCCCGGAGCCGTTGAGAAAAGACAATACCTACCGCTATGTGCACGAGCCTGTTGATCTGTTCCGCGCCATGTCTCAGGTACTGGAACGTTCGGACCATAAGCTGCCACCCCCGGTAAGCGCCTTTCAGGGCATCGTGGGCCGGGAACCCTATCCTGTGGCAGACAAGGCCAAGGAGATTCTGCACCGGCTGGTCAGCTTCGGTATCACCCGCTTTCGTGCCCTGTTCAAGGGGAACCGCAGTCGTTCCGAGATCGTGGCGACCTTTATCGCCGTATTGGAACTGTGCAAGGCCAACCGTCTGCATCTGGCCGGTACGCAGGAGGATTGCACCGTCACCTCCATTCAGAACGAGGGTGAGGAGTTGACCTTCACCGCAGACAGCTACTAAAGGGGGAGAGGACACATGGAACTGAAAGAATTGCAGGCCGCGCTGGAGGGCATCCTCTTCGCCTCCGGCGAGCCGGTGGCAGCGGACCGGCTGTGTATGGGCTTAGAGATTGACCGGGCGACTCTGGATCAGATCGCCCAGCACCTGATGGATGAATACAGCTTTCAGCGCCGGGGGATCCGCCTGGTGAAGCTGGACAGCAGCTACCAGCTGTGCTCCGCGCCTGAATATGCAGAGCATATCCGCAAGACACTGGAGAGCCGTAAGCCGGCCAAGCTGTCTCAGTCCGCGCTGGAGGTGCTGGCGGTTATTGCCTACTATCAGCCGGCCACACGTGCTTATGTGGACCAAATCCGCGGGGTGGACAGCTCGTATACGGTCAGCCTGCTGCTGGAGCGGGAACTGATCGAAGAGTGCGGACGTCTGGCTGTGCCCGGTCGTCCCATCCTCTATCGCACTACAAAGAATTTCCTGCGCTCCTTCAATCTGACCACGCTGGAGGAACTGCCGGAGCTGCCAGACTCCTCGCCGGAGGATGGCCAGATTACTCTGGAACTGGAGGCCGCCGTGGCCAAGCTGCGTCAGGAGGAAGAGAGCGGCACTGAACAGGTGCAGGAGCTATGAATGGCCTGCATATCACGCTGATCCTTCTGCTTGTTTTATTTCTTGTTGGGTGCATACGAATCGGAGCCAGGGTAGAATACTGTCAGCGGGGACTCTTTGTGCACATTCGGGCAGGGGCCTTTCTGATCCCTGTATTTCCGCTCAAGGAAAAAAAGCAAGCAGACAGGCCGGTAAAACCGGCAGGGGAGGCGGCAAAGCCGAAAAAGGGCGGTTTGCTGAAGTTGGCGCTGAAGTTTCTTCCTCTGGTCCTGGAGACCGTAAGGAAGTTCCGGCGCAGGCTGCAGGTGGACAAGCTGGAGTTAGACCTTGTGGTCTGTGGCCCCGACCCCGGAGATGCGGCCATGGCCTATGGTCGGGCAAACGCGATTCTTGCATCCCTGTGGCAGCCCGTCATACAGACATTTCATGTGAAGGATGGCCACGCTCATGTGGGAGTGGACTTTGACGCAGATAAGTCCACCATCTATATTCTGGCATCCCTTTCTCTGACGATCGGCCAGGCGCTTGCTCTGGCGCTGGTATTCGGCGTAAAAGGACTGGGTATTCTCATCAAAAACAGAAGCGGGCGCGGTATGCGTACCGAACAACGAGAGGCGGTTTGATCATGGAACACACGCATCCTATCAATGATCTGCTCAGCACGACTATGGAAAAGATTCGTACTATGGTGGATTCCAATACCATCATCGGCCAGCCCATTCAGGCCGAAGGGGTCACACTGATCCCGGTCTCCAAGCTGTCCTTTGGCTTTGCCAGCGGCGGCAGTGACTTTACCACCAAAAATCAGAAGCCCGCGGCACCCAATACCTTTGGGGGTGGAAGCGGTGCCAGCGCTAAGCTGGAACCGGTGGCGTTTCTCGTTGTCAAGGGTGAGAGTGTTCGTCTGCTTCCTGTGGCGCCTCCTCCTGGCACCACAGTGGACCGTGTGATCGAGATGGTGCCCGAGGTGATGGACAAGGTCACCGCTTTCATTGAAAAGCAGCAGGAGAAGAAAGCATCAGCCACCCCGGTGGATCCTGATATTGCCGAGTAATCGTTCGGACATGTTTCGCGGATAAAAGCGGGAATAAATCCTTATAATAGTATCACTTTTTTATGAGGTGATACTGTATTGAAGCGACTATATTCCATGTGTTTGTGCGGTGTTGTGCTGCTGGCGTCGGTGTTGCCGGTTCGGGCGGTGAGCACATCTGCCTCGTCTGCGATTCTAATCGACGCAGAGAGCGGCCGGGTGCTCTATGAGCAAAACGCACATGAGCCGCGCTATATTGCCAGCATCACCAAGCTGATGACCGCTTTGGTGGCTATGGAATCCGGCCACAGTCTGGATGAAACGGTGACAATCAAAAGGGAATATACCGGGGCGGAGGGCTCTTCCATGTACCTGCGGGAGGGGGAGGAGCTGACCCTGGAAGCACTTATGTACGGGCTGCTTCTGGCTTCGGGCAACGACGCGGCACTGGCCGTGGCGGGTTTCTGCGCGGGCAGTGTAGAGGAATTTGTTTCCCGCATGAACCGCAAGGCGGTGCTTCTGGGAATGGAGAATACACTGTTTATCAATCCCAGCGGCCTGACCCAGGAGGGACATATGTCCACCGCGGCGGATATGGCCAAGCTGGCGGCTGCCTGTATGAAGAATGAGGCGATTGCCGAAATAGTTGCTACCCGCACCATCACCATCGGGGGGCGCACCTTCACTAACCACAACAAGCTGCTGTGGCGCTATGATGGCTGCATCGGCATGAAGACCGGGTACACGGAGCGATCCGGGCGTACACTTATTTCCTGCGCGCAGCGTGAGGGGCAGCGTCTGATTGCGGTTACCCTAAATGATGGCAACGACTGGGCGGACCATGCCGCGATGCTGGACTACGGTTATTCCGGCTTTACCCGTACACGCCTTTGCGGTGAGGGAGAGGTATATGCCCGCATCCCGGTGAGCGGAAGTCTGCTTTCCTTTGTTCACGTGCAGGCGGCGGACGACGTATATTACCCGTTGGCTGACGGGGAGCAGGTAAGGGAGGAAATATCTCTTGCTCAGTGGACCCAGGCTCCGGTGAGCCGGGGGCAGACCGCAGGTACAGTCACATATTATCTTGGTGACCAGGTCATAGCCGTCTGCCCATTGATCTATGGGGAGTCGGCAGGACTGAATGTGGTCAACGGCCGCAATTTTATCCAAAAAATGTTTGATTTGTTCGGGCTGTGATCCGAAAATGCCTATAAACAGGAGGTGGGAAGCCAACCATGGAAGAAAGATTGCAGAAGCTGCTGTCCGCCTGTGGAATTGGTTCCCGCCGTACCATGGAGGATTGGATCGCTGCCGGACGGGTCACGGTAAACGGTCAGGCGGCCCATTTGGGCGATAAAGCCGATCTCGACCGGGACCAGGTGGCGGTGGACGGAATTCCCGTTCGCCCGGAGGGAGAGCGGACCTATCTGATGCTGCACAAGCCCCGGGGCTATGTGACCACCCTGTCGGATGAGCAGGGAAGAAAAATGGTGGCAGACCTGGTGTCGGGATGCGGACGGCGTGTGTGGCCGGTGGGGCGTTTGGACCTGGACTCTGAGGGATTGCTGCTCATGACCGATGACGGCGAGTTGACCCAGCGTCTCATTCACCCCAGACACGAGGTGGAAAAGGAATATCTGGTCTGGGTCATGGGAGATGTGAGGAAAGGGCTTCCTATCTTATCCGCACCCATGGAACTGGACGGGGAGAGGCTGGCACCTGCGCAAGTAAAGCGGGGAAGGACCAGCGGCGGAGTGACCCAGCTGTCTGTTACCATCCACCAGGGAAAGAACAGGCAGGTGCGCCGCATGTGTGCCAAGGCCGGGCTGACGGTATTGCGGCTCAAGCGTATTCGCGAAGGGAAACTTTCTCTGGACCGGACACTTCAGCCTGGACAGTGGCGGAAGCTGACCGGAGAAGAAGTGGCCCTGCTGAAGAAAGAAGGATAAGCGGTTTTTGCAAGATGAAGTTCAAATCTTGCAAAAACCGCTTGCTTTTTATACAGGGAGCAGGTATGATAGAGTAAAATGAAGTAAACCCGTCATTGAACGGTTTTGAGGGGTAAGAGTATGAAACAGGACATTTTCACCGTCATCCGGGAGAATATGAGTTCGTTTTCCAAGGGGCAAAAGCGTATTGCCGCATTTATTCTGGAGTCTTATGATAAAGCAGCGTTCATGACCGCAAGCAAGCTGGGGCAGACGGTCAATGTCAGCGAGTCTACCGTGGTCCGCTTTGCCGCTGAACTGGGCTATGACGGCTATCCCAACATGCAGAAATCCCTGCAGAAGATGATCCGCAGCCGGCTGACCTCGGTCCAGCGCATCGAGATGGCCAATGATCAAATTGGCAATGACGTGGTTTCCTCTGTGCTGCGTTCGGATATTGCCATGATCCGCTCTACGCTGGAAGAACTGGACCGTGCACGCTTCAACAGCGCGGTGGATGCCATTCTCCGGGCCAAAAAGATCTACATTATGGGTGTGCGGTCTTCCTCTGCCATTTCACGCTTCCTGGCGTTCCACTTTAATCTTATTTTTGACAATGTTTGCGAGGTCAGCGCCAACACCGTCAGTGAAGTCTTTGAGCAGATCCTGCGTGTGGATGAAGACGACGTGGTCATTGGTGTTTCCTTTCCCCGTTACTCCAGCCGAACAGTCAAGGCAATGCATTATGCCGGTGACCGGGGTGCTACGGTCATAGCCATTACGGACAGCGAGGCATCTCCTGTTGCGGCCAAGGCGAACATTACCCTAACGGCCAAGAGTGACATGGTATCCTTTGTGGACTCTCTGGTCGCCCCCCTGAGTTTGGTAAACGCGCTGATCGTGGCCGTCAGCCAAAAACGCAATCAGGAGGTAGCAAACACGTTCAAGCATCTGGAGCAGATATGGGAAGAGTACGACGTATATGAAAAGGTCGGAAACTGAACCGGAATGAATTTTCTCACGCTCCCGAAGCGCAGTGCTTCGGGAGTTGTTTTGGGAGGTATTATGAACAACGCGGATGTGATCGTTATTGGCGGAGGCGCGGCAGGAATGCTTGCTGCCCGTGCGGCCAGTCTGTCGGGGGCGTCCGTCATCCTGCTGGAACGCAACCCAAAGCTGGGACGAAAGATCTATATCACAGGCAAAGGTCGCTGCAACCTGACCAATAACTGCTCTGTGGAGGAGGTTCTGTCCAACATTCCGGGTAACAGCCGCTTTGTTACCGGAGCTATGCACCGTTTGCCGCCTTCGGCGGTGATGGAGCTGTTTGAGGGGTTGGGTGTCCCACTGAAGACGGAGCGGGGCAACCGGGTATTTCCTCGGTCGGACAGGGCGGCGGATATTATTGATGCTCTGGTGGACGAGCTGCGCCGCAAACGCGTACATGTGGTGCAGGACCGGGCGGTTCGCATTTGCTGTGAGGATGGCCGGGTGACGGCGGTAGAAGGGGAGAACGGAACCTATCCCTGCCGGGCCGTGGTGCTGGCCACGGGTGGCGCATCCTATCCCCTTACCGGCTCCACGGGAGACGGGTATACAATGGCCGGGGAGCTGGGGCACACCATCGTTACACCGCGGCCTTCCCTTGTTCCCCTTGAGACTCGTGAGACGTTTTGTTCCGCAATGCAGGGGCTGTCCCTGAAAAACGTCACACTGAAGGTAAAGAACAGCAGGAAAAAATTGGTCTATCAGGAGCAGGGGGAGATGCTCTTCACCCATTTCGGGATCTCTGGACCGCTGGTGCTCAGTGCCAGCGCCTGTATGAGGGATTTCCAGAGAGAAGAGTATACCGCTGTGATTGACCTGAAGCCAGCACTGGATGAACAGAAGCTGGATGCCCGTTTGGTGCGGGAGTTTTCCGAACGTTCCAACCAGGACTTTCAGAACATACTTGGCGGCCTGGTCCCACGGCTCATGGTTCCGGTCATGGTGGAACTGACTGGTATTCCGGGAGATACCAAAGGACACGAGATTACCAAGGGTCAGCGGCGCAGGCTGCTGGAAACGCTAAAAGGTCTGACCATTCACATTGCCGGTCCCCGGCCGCTGTCAGACGCTATTGTTACTGCCGGAGGCGTGAAGGTGGGGGAGATCGACCCCAAGACAATGGAGTCAAAGATAGTGTCCGGCCTGTTTTTTGCCGGTGAGGTGATGGACGTGGATGCCTATACCGGCGGGTTCAACCTGCAGATTGCATGGGCAACGGGGAGTGTGTCGGGAGAGAGCGCAGCCAAATATTGTAAAGTGTTATAACTTGTCGAAAAAGGTGATTATATGAAATACATCAGTGTTGCTGTGGACGGCCCCTCCGGGGCGGGGAAAAGCACGTTGGCCCGCAAGGCCGCGGCGGCCATGGGCTATCTCTATGTGGATACCGGGGCCATTTACCGTACCGTCGCTTTGAGCGCTGTGCGCCGGGGGATCGACCCGGCAGATGGTGTGAAGATCGTTCCGATCCTGGGCGAACTGGATATCCGTCTTGAGTATGCCGGGGACGGTCTGCAGCATATGTACCTGAATGGTGAGGACGTCAGCCAGGCCATCCGTGTGCATGAAATATCCCAGCATGCCTCCACCGTGTCTGCCATCCCCGAGGTACGTGCCTTTCTGCTGGAACTGCAGCGGGATCTGGCCAGGAAGAATAATGTGATCATGGATGGGCGTGATATCGGCACTGTTGTGCTGCCTGAAGCGCAAGTGAAGATTTTTCTCACCGCATCTCCGGAGTCGCGGGCGCAGCGCCGGTATCTGGAGCTGCAGCAGCGAGGACAGGATACGGATTTTGACACCGTTCTGCGGGATATTATCCGCCGGGACGAGCAGGATACCAACCGGTCCATTGCGCCCCTGAGACAGGCGGAAGACGCTGTTTTGCTGGATACCACCCATCTGGATCTGGAGCAGAGTCTGCAGGCCATCCTTAACATCATCAAGGAGAAAATCTGATCATGAGTATGGACCGTTTTTATCATGTACTTTATGCCGTTATCTGGCCGTTTTTTAACCTTGTCCATCCGGTTCGGGCGGTGGGGACGGAGAATATTCCCCAGGGGGCGGCCATCATCTGTCCTAACCATACCAGGGCCTCCGACCCCTTTTTCGTCGTGTTTGCCTTTGGACGCAATCACGTGATGCGTGCCATGGCCAAGGCGGAGGTTATGCGTATTCCTGTTGTCGGCTGGCTTCTGAACCGGGCCGGCGTATTTGGCGTGGACCGTGGGGCCGCGGACATCAACGCGGTCAAGACGGCGCTGCGATTTTTAAAAGAAGGTAATAAACTGCTTATGTTCCCTGAGGGGACACGGGTGGGAGAGGGGGAGAGCGTGGAGGCAAAAACGGGAGCGGCCATGTTCTCTGTACGTACCGGGACCCCCATTCTTCCGGTGTATATTCCAGCAAAAAAACGCTGGTTCCGGCCCACTACGGTGGTCATTGGACGCCCCTTTCTGCCACAGGTAGCCGGAAGAAAGGGCACTTCGGAGGAATACCGTGCCATTGCGGATGACCTGCTGGAGCGCATCCGCGCACTGGGGGAGGAAAGCAAGTGAAACTGACACTGGCAAAGTCTGCCGGCTTTTGTTACGGTGTGCGCCGGGCGGTGGAGTTGGCCGACGCTACGGCCAAGGCAGGTACACCCTGCGTGATCCTTGGCTCCATCGTTCACAATATGGATGTGGTGAGACATCTGGCCGAACTTGGTTTGAGGTCGGTGGAGAGCATTGAAGATGTGCCCGCAGGAGGCAGCGTCATTATCCGTTCCCACGGTGAGGGCCGGGAAGTCTATGAACGGCTGCGCGAAAGAGGTGCTGAGATCTTGGACGCTACCTGTCCCAGTGTTAAGCGCATCCACGAGCTGGTCCTGCACGCCGAACAGGAGGGTAGGCAGCCGGTTATTATTGGTACGCCCGATCATCCGGAGGTGTTGGCCATCGCGGGCTGGTGCAGCCATCCCGTGGTGCTGGAGAACGCAAAAGCGCTTGCTGACTGGCTTGGTGCAGATGTGAAGCGGCGGGAACAGCCGCTGAGCTTCGTGTCTCAGACTACCTCCACCAGAAAGATTTGGGATGACTGCGTAGAAATTGCAAAAAAAGAGTGTACAAACGTAAATTTTTTTGATACAATATGCGGAGCAACATCGAAAAGGCAGGAAGAGGCCCAGCGTCTCGCCGCCCAGAGCGATGCTATGGTGGTCATTGGAGACCGAAAAAGCTCCAATACAAAGCGCCTTGCCGAGCTGTGTAGGGAGCTGTGTCCCACTGTGCAGCTCATCGAGCGGGCGGAGGATCTGGATATGAACTGTTTCCGGGGTCTTTCCAATGTTGGTATCACTGCGGGTGCTTCCACACCCGAGTGGATTATAAAGGAGGTCTATGACAAAATGAGCGAAGAAATCATGGAGATCGAAAAATCCTTTGCGGAGCTGCTGGAGGAGTCGATCAAAACTTTAAATACGGGGGATAAGGTTACTGGCACAGTCGTGGCTATCACGCCCACTGAGATCCAGGTGGAACTGGGCATCAAGTATCCCGGTTACATCCCCGTGGACGAGTATTCCGACGATCCCAGCATCAAGATCGAGGAGCAGGTTAAGGTTGGCGACGAGATCGAGACCTACGTTATGCTGGTCAGCGACCGTGACTGCATGGTCAAGCTGTCCAAGAAGCGTCTGGACATGGTCAAGGGCTGGGATGAGGTGGAAGCCGCTGTCGAAGCCAAGACCGTTATGGAAGGCATTGTCACCGAGGAGAACAAGGGCGGCATCGTTGTGTCTGTTAAGGGTGTGCGCGTGTTTGTGCCTGCTTCTCAGACCGGTTTGCCCCGTGATGCCGAGATGAGCCAGCTGCTCAAGGCGAAGGTCCGCATCCGCATTACCGAGGTCAACCGTGCCCGCCGCCGCGTGGTGGGTTCTATCCGTGCCGTGGCCGCTGAGGAGCGTGCCGCCGCCGCCGCCAAGGTTTGGGAAGAGATCGAGGAGGGCAAGCGTTACGCCGGTACCGTCAAGTCCCTGACGTCTTACGGTGCTTTTGTGGACATCGGCGGCGTGGACGGCATGGTCCACATTTCCGAGCTGTCCTGGAGCCGCATCAAGCACCCCTCTGAGGCTGTTTCTGTTGGTGACAGCGTTGAGGTCTATGTTATCTCTGCCGACAAGGAGAAGAAGAAGATCTCTCTGGGTCTGAAGGATCATTCCGAGGATCCCTGGACCAAGTTCACCACCACCTACGAGGTTGGCAGCGTGGCTGAGGTCAAGGTGGTCAAGCTGATGACCTTCGGCGCCTTTGCCGAGATCGTTCCCGGTGTGGACGGCCTGATTCACATTTCTCAGATCGCCGATCACCGCATCGAGAAGCCCGGCGACGTTCTGGCTGAGGGCCAGACAGTGGAAGCCAAGATCACCGATATCGACATGGAAAACAAGAAGGTTTCTCTGTCTATCCGTGCTCTGTTTGAGGCTGCCCCTGCTGAGGAGGCCGAAGAGGTCGAGCAGGCCGATGAGGAGACCACTGAGGCTTGAATTTCATAAAGCCCTGCCGGGCACCGGAACGATTCCGGTGCCCGGCTTTTTTATCTGGAGTGGAAAAACTGGCGCAAAATACCCTGAATTTGGAAAAACGCTCCTTGATGAAACGGAGAAACCATGATATAATTTAAAGCAGAAGTATCAGCTTATAACAGAATAAACAGGAGGTGGGGAACATGTTCCGGGAGGGCGACAAAATCGTTCATCCTATGCATGGAGCCGGCGTTGTAGAAAGCATTGTCCAAAAAAAGGTCAACGGCGTGACACGGGAATACTATGTCCTGAAGCTGCCGGTGCGCTCCATGGTCGTTATGATCCCCACAGAGAACTGCAGTGAGATCGGTGTGCGGCCCATCATTGACAGCGGTCAGGCTGACGATATTCTGGCCCGGCTGCCCGGGATCGAGGTGGAATTCGACCAGAACTGGAACCGCCGTTACCGTGAGAATATGGAGCGCCTGAAAAGCGGGGACCTGCTGGAGGTTGCCCGGGTCATCAAGGGGTTGATGATGCGGGATGGGGAGCGCGGGCTGTCCACAGGAGAACGCAAAATGCTCCACTCAGCCAAAGAGATTCTGATCTCGGAGATCGTCCTGTCTCAGTGCGTCAGCTATGAGGCGGTGGAGGAACGTATAAATGCCGCCCTTGCCTAATAAGATAGAGGACCAGTTGTAATTTGCCGCATAAAAAGGAGCCGTCCGGCTCCTTTTTTGCAGGAGGATACCAAAATGAGTAAATTGTTATCGATATTCAAACGCAGAAAATCCGGGCTGGATTGCTCTGTAGTGATCGTTGCTGCGGGTACGGCCAGCCGTATGCAGGGAATCGACAAGATCCTTGCGCCCTTAGGGGATGTTCCCATTCTTGTCCGCACGCTGAGCGTGTTTCAACGATGCCCGGATGTTGGGGAAATCGTGGTGGTCACCCGTGAGGATCTTTTGGTCGAGGTCAGCAAGCTGTGTAAAGAATATTCCCTTGACAAGGTTAGTAAAATCGTTGTTGGCGGAGCAGAACGCATGCTTTCTGTCCGTGCGGGATTGCGGGAAGTGAATCGCGAGAGCCGGCTGATTGCGATTCACGACGCGGCGCGTCCCTTTTTGAGTGACCAGGTACTCAACCAGGTACTTCGTCAGGCTGCGGCCTCCGGTGCAGCTGCACCTGCGGTTGCCGTGAATGACACGGTCAAGCGTGCCAAAGACGGCATCGTGGAAGAAACGGTGGATCGAAGCTGCCTATGGGCGGTGCAGACACCTCAGGTGTTTCAGGCCGACCTGATTCGTGCCGCGGTGGAAAAGGCGGCTGAGGATAAAGCGCAGATCACAGACGATTGCTCCGCGGTGGAACGCTTGGGGATGAAGGTAGTCCTGACAGAGGGTGACCGGCAGAACATTAAAGTGACGACCCCCTTTGATATGATCCTGGGGGAAGCAATTTTAAGAGAACGAGGGGAGTGAGCTGTATATGCGAATCGGACATGGATATGATGTTCACCGACTGGTGGAAGGCCGCAAGCTGATCTTAGGCGGGGTGGAAGTACCCTATGAGCGCGGTCTGCTTGGTCACTCGGATGCCGACGTCCTTGCTCACGCGGTGATGGATGCGTTGCTTGGTGCGGCGGCACTGGGCGATATTGGACAGCACTTTCCGGATACAGACCCCGCCTATGAGGGGGCAGACAGCCTGAAGCTGCTGGAACATGTAATGGAGCTGCTGACCGGCAAGGGTTGGCGCGTGGGCAATGTGGATGCCACCATCATTGCCCAGCGGCCAAAGCTGGCGGGTTACATTCCGGTTATGCGGGACAATCTCGCTCGGCGGATGGACGTAAGTCCGGACCAGGTAAATGTAAAAGCGACCACAGAAGAAAAACTGGGCTTTACCGGTGCCGGTGAGGGGATCGCGGTACATGCGGTGGCGCTTTTGGAAAACATCTGATGTTTGGGACGGGAACTTTGGTTCCCGTCCTTTCACTTTGCGGAACGGGGAAAGGGGCGGCGCATATACTGGGCTGTGAGGGAGCAACTGCCAGGAAAGGAAGGAAACCGAATATGCTCTACTATCTCATTGTGTGCCGCTCGCTTACCTATGCCCAGCGAACGGCCGCAGCCCTGGAGCGGGCGGGCATTTGGACCCGGACCCTTCGCTCCCCCAAGACTGTTTCCAGCGAGGGATGCAGCCACTGTGTTCGCATTGCCCGCCGGGATCTGGATGCAGCTCTGATGGTGCTGCGCCGGACCGGACTGGAACCAAAACGGATCTTCGCCGCCCAGAGTGACGGCAGTTATATGGAGATTTCTTTATGATCTATCTTGACAGCGCAGCCACGACACTGCAAAAACCGCAACGTGTTCCCCGTGCAATGATCAAAGCAGTGACTACTATGGCCAGCCCGGGGCGTGGAGGACATCCGGCCGCTCAGCGGGCGGCCCGGATCGCCTTTGAGTGCCGGGAGGCTGCGGCCGCTTTGTTTGGTGCTGCGGATCCGGAGTGTGTGGTATTTACGTTTAACGCGACCCATGCGATGAATATCGCCATCAACTCGGTCATCAAACCGGGAGATACGGTCCTGATCTCCGGCTACGAGCACAATGCAGTCACCCGGCCGCTGCACGCCCTTCCGGGGGTCAAGGTCAAAGTGGCGCGTGCACCGCTGTTTCAGCCGCGCGCCATGGTGGAACACATTGAAGAGATGATGACCGATGAGATATCTGCGGTAGTGTGCACTCATGTTTCCAATGTGTTTGGTTATATCCTCCCTTTGGATGAGATCGCACAGCTTTGCCGGAACAGGGGAGTGCCTCTGATCGTTGACGCATCGCAGTCGGCGGGCTGTATACCGGTGGATATGCAGCGGTGGGGGGCGGCCTTTATCGCTATGCCCGGACACAAGGGTCTTTATGGTCCGCAGGGGACCGGGATGCTGCTGTGCGCTGCCCGCACACAGCCTTTGATCTGGGGAGGAACGGGCAGCAACTCACTCCATCAGGAAATGCCGGACTTTTTGCCTGATCGTCTGGAGGCGGGGACGCATAACATTCCCGGGCTTGCAGGACTGCTGGAGGGGCTGCGATTCGTTCGCGGGCGAGGCGTGGAGAGCATCGGTGCACATGAAAGAAAACTGATCGAATATATGGCCCGGGGCTTGAGAAGGATATCCGGGATACAGGTCTTTGCTCCGGGACAGGGGGAGAGGGGTCAAAGCGGCGTTCTCTCGTTCTGTGTGGAGAGGATGGACTGTGAAGAGGTGGGGCAGCGGTTGGCTGCGGCAGGCTTTGCGGTACGCTGTGGGCTGCACTGCGCACCTCTGGCCCATGAAAGCGCAGGGACTTTGGAAGTGGGTACCGTCCGGGCCAGCGTCTCAGCCTTTAATACAACGGATGAGATCACACGCTTTCTCCGGGCAGTTTCCGCGTTAAAAAAGTAAGCAATCAAAGTGCCGCGCGGCCTGTCTCGGACCGGGCGGCATTTTCTTTGTTCACACAGAAAAAACCCGAAAATATAAAAAAATAAACCTCTTTTCCCTGCGCTTTTTATTGCCATTTAAGCGCGTTTATCGTATAATATAAAAATAGGTAAATTATATGCTGCGATGCTCGGCAGCCATTTGGCAAAGAAACGGGGGAATTGGAATGGAAGCGCTCTTTCAGGCGGCAGTCAGCTTTGTAAAAATGATCCGTATCAGCGATTTGGTTGACATTGCTATTTTGTCTCTGCTGATCTATAAGCTGATCTGGATGACCAGAAAGAACAGTTTCGGCCGCGTCCTTAAGGGCGTGGGCGTGGTTCTTGTCATCATGGTCCTGGCCTCCAGTTTCAAGCTGTATGCAGTCAGCTACCTGTTCAGTATTGTGGTGGAATGGGGTGTGCTGGCGTTGGTCATCCTGTTCCAGCCGGAGATCCGCCGCATTCTGGAGCGAATGGGTGACAGCCGACTGGTCAGCCGGTTCTTTGCCGCACAGACCCGGGATCTGAACAGCGTGGAGCAATCGATCAACGAAACAGTCTCGGCCTACACCGGCATGTCCAAGGACAAGGTAGGGGCGCTCATGGTCTTTGAGCGGCAGAACCATTTGGATGATATCATCAAAACTGGAACTGCTCTGGACGCGGCTGTGTCTGCGGAGCTTTTGAAGAATGTTTTCTGGAATAAGGCGCCCCTGCATGACGGCGCGGTGATCGTGCGTAATGGACGCATTATTGGTGCAGGCTGTATGCTGCCTCTGTCGGGCAACGTCAACCTCAGCCGTGATCTGGGCATGCGCCACCGGGCGGGCATCGGCATCAGTGAGCACTCTGACGCAGTGGTCGCTATCGTTTCGGAGGAGACAGGCTCTATCTCTGTGGCGGTTGGCGGCATGCTCAAGCGCCATCTGGCGCCTGAAACTCTGGAACGGCTGCTGCGCAACGAACTGCTGGCGGAAGAAGCGGAGAACGAGGGGTTGAACCTGTCCGCACTCCTGTCCTCCATGCTGAACCGGACCAAAAAGGGGGAGCAGACTGATGGAATCGATTAAAGAGAGCAAATGGATCTATGTTCTGCTGTCCATTCTTATTGCCATTACGATCTGGATGTATGTGCGGGCGGGCGAGGATCCTGAAATGGAAAACCGTGTCCGCGGCATCCCTGTTGTGACTACGGGTGACCGTGTGCTGGAAAATCAGGGGCTGATGATCGATGCAATTTCCCATCAGACGGTGAACCTGACATGGAAGGGAAGCTGGGGCGATATTGGACTGCTGGACAAAAGCGGTGTATCAGTGAATGTAGATGTGTCCCGCATCTCCCAGCCCGGCATCTATGAATTAGACTACTCCATCCAATATCCGCCCAATGTGGCTGCTTCGGCAATCTCTTTGCAGGCAAGCGATCCACAGAAGATATCGGTCACTGTGTCTGAAATTTATTCGGATACTTTCCAGGTCCAGCCTTTGCTTAAGGGCAGTGTTGCCCCTGGCTATCGGGCCGGCGATTTCATTGTGGAACCCGAGAGCGTGCTTATCAGCGGTGTGCGCCAGAAGGTGAGTCGGATCGACCGGGTCCAAGTGGTTCTGGAACGCAAGGACATGAAGGAGAGCTTTTCCGGCGATCTGCCCCTGCGCCTGCTGGACGAAACCGGCCAGGAACTGGATCAGAGCGGCCTGCGCTTCAGTGTGGACAGTGTTTATACGGTGCTGCCGGTGGTGGTGGTCAAGGAGATTCCGCTCGTCGTGAACTTCGTCGACGGCGGCGGTGCCACTCAGGCAAATATCAAGTATGATATTAAGCCCAAGACCATCACTGTTTCCGGCCCGGAAGAGGACATGCTCCATCTTAAAGAGCTGACGCTGGGCAGCGTAGATCTGGCGCAGGTTATGGACACCGTGACGGAGGAATTCCCCATCTATTTGCCCCCTGAGCTTGAGAATGTCAGCGGTCTCGCCTCTGCCAGTGTGACGGTTTCTATCAGCGGCTTGACCACAAAAGCTTTTGAGGTTTCCAATATCGACCTGACTAACATACCCAAGGGGTACAAGGCGGCACTGACCACTCAGGTGCGTACCATTGTGCTGCGCGGCACGCAAAAAGAGTTGGACAAGGTGTCTGCGTCCCAGATCCGCATTGTGGCGGATCTGTCTGAACTGTCCACCGCCACCGGCTCATATAATGTGCCGGTCAGGGTATACCTGTATACAGATGGAGATGTCGGTGTCATCGGTCAGAACAATGTGGTGATCAACCTTTCCAAAAAATGAACCCAAAGGAGACGGTGAGCATGATCCAAACAGCAATTGTAAAACGGATCATATCTCCCAATGTTGCCGAGGTTTCCCTGATGCGCCAACTGGAGTGTGGCCTGAGCTGCAAAAGCTGCGAGGGCTGCCCTCAGAAGCCCAGAGATGAAATCATGGCGATGGCGGAAAATGCGGTGGAAGCCAGGGTGGGCGATGTTGTGGAGGTGGAGTCCAACTCGGGAAATACCATCGGCATTGCCGCGTTGGTCTATCTGGTACCCTGTATTTTTCTGGTCCTGGGTTATTTGCTGGGCGCATGGATTGGCTTGGGAGAGGGTGCGTGTGTCCTGCTGGCCTTTTTAGGCCTGTTTGTTGGTTTCGTGCCGGCGCTGCTCCTGAACCGGGCCATTGTCAAGCGGAATAAACCGGAATTCACCATTCTGCGCATCAGAGGGTAAAACCAATGTTCGGATACGTTCGCCCGGTACGGGAAGAGTTGAAGGGCAAGGACATGGACCTGTACCGCGCGACCTACTGCGGCCTGTGCCGTACAATGAGGCGGCGCTGCGGTATACTGGCACCCATGGTGCTCAATTTTGATTTTACCTTTCTGGCGGTCTTGATGGCACAAAGAGAAGGGGAGCAGCTGTGTTTCAACTGCCGCTGCCATATTCCGCCCTTTCGGCGCAGATGTATGTGTATCCAATCTGCTGCGCTGGAGCTGGCTGCGGATGAAAGTGTGATCCTTGCTTACTGGCAGCTGCGGGATAAGGTTCGGGATAAGTCCTTTTTGCGCGGTCTTCCTGCGAGGATATTCAGCGTTTTTCTTTGGTACAGCTACCGCCGGGCTGCCGCAAGGCAGCCGGAATTTGACCGGACCGTTATCCGTCAGCTTGAGGAACTGCACCGGCTGGAGGACGAATCCTGCCCCTCTATTGACCGGCCGGCGGACGCGTTTGCTCTGCTGCTCCAAGCCGCAGCACCCAAGACGGAAGACGCGGGCAGAAATCGGGCGATGGAGCAGCTGCTCTATCATCTGGGTCGCTGGATCTATCTCATGGATGCCCGGGATGATCTGGAGGAGGACCTCAGGTGCGGAAGCTATAACCCGATTGTTCTGCGCTATGGCGCGGATGCCTGTGACGAGCCTCTTGGACTGACTCTGAACCACTCTGTGAACCTTATGCGCTCAGCCTGCGCCCTGATCGATCTGGGCCGACAGGAGGAGCTGGTGCATAACGTGCTCTATCTGGGGCTGCCTTTGATCCAGAGCGCGGTCTTTGATGGCCGCTGGAAGCAGATGAAAAAACAAAAGATTTGGAGAAAGAAACCATGAACGATCCCTACAGCGTACTGGGCGTCAGTGCCAGCGCCAGTGATGACGAGATCAAAAAAGCATATCGTGAACTGGCCCGAAAGTACCATCCGGACAACTATCAGGACAATCCTCTGGCTGATCTTGCCGAAGAAAAGATGAAAGCGATCAACGAGGCCTATGAGGCGATCCAGAAGATGCGTGAGGGTGGACACAGCACCGTCGGCTCTGCCGGACAGGGACGCACTTCCTATTCCGGGCAGAGTCAGGACCCCTCTTTTGCTCGAATTCGAACACTGATCAACGCCGGCAGTCTTGCTCAGGCAGAAGCGGCGCTGAACGAGATGAGCAATCATAATGGGGAATGGTATTTCCTGAGGGGAGCCGTTGCCTACCGCAAAGGGTGGCTGGACGAGGCCATGCAGAACTATAAAATTGCCTGCCAGATGGAACCCAACAATATGGAGTACCGTCAGGCGCTGATTATGATGCAGCGGGGCGGGTATGCATACCAACCCTATGGGCATATGTCTGGGATGGGCAGCATGGACTGCTGTACCACGCTGCTGTGTATTGACTGCCTGACTCCGGGGGGCTGCTTGTGATATGGGTAAGGGGCGCTTTTCCTCCGGTACGCGGCGCACTGCGTTATGCGGCATCCTCATCGGTCTGAGTACCGTTATTTTGTACCTGTGCGCCTTTTTCCCATCGGCACAGCTGGCCCTTACAGCTTTGGCCGGCCTGTTTCCTGTGGCGGCGGTTATTGCCGCGGGTCGTGGAGCGGGTTATCTGTGTTGGGCGGGCAGCAGCATATTGGCTTTGCTCCTGTCCCCGGAAAAATGGATGGTGCTGTTATATCTGCTGTTTTTTGGGCTTTATCCCGTGGTCAAGAGCCGCTTGGAAAAGCTGAGCGGCAGAATTGCGGAGTGGTTGTTAAAATTTATTTACTTCAATGGCGTGCTTGGCTTGCTTCTGCTTGTCCTGGGTGAAGTTTTGCTTGGGACGCTTCCGCCCGCATTTCAGAACGCTCCGCTGCTGTTTTTGCTGCTTAACGGAATTTTTCTTGTATATGACATCGGGCTTTCACGCCTGATTGCCTTTTATTCTGCCCGGATCGCAGGTGCGCTGGGTCTAAACTAAGGAAGTGTAATCATGGTCAAAAGTATGACTGGCTACGGAAGAGGAGAGGCTGTGCTCAACGGGCGCAACATCACCGTAGAGGTTCGTTCTGTCAACAACCGGTATCTGGATTGTTCGGTCAAGATGCCGCGCCTGTACATCTTTGCTGAGGACGCCATTAAGAATCGCGTCCAAAACAGCATTTCCCGCGGCAAGGTGGATGTGTTTGTCACACTGGACAACACCCAGGGAGAACAGGTGGTCATCAGCGTCAATCAGTCGGTCGCGGATGGATACTACAATGCCCTTACCGCACTGTGCGATCAGTACAAGCTGCGGGATGACATTTCTGTTTCTCTGTTGTCCCGGTTCCAGGATGTGCTGGTGGTGGAAAAGAGTCAGGAAGATGTAGAAGCGGTGGCTCAGGACATTTGCAGTGTGCTGGATATGGCGCTGGCCGATTTTACTGCCATGCGCCAGCGGGAAGGGGAAAAGCTGGCTGAGGATATCCGCAGCCGCGCCGCGACCATCGCTGCATTGCTGGAAAAGGTAGAAACGCGTTCCCCCCAGACCGTGTCCGAGTACCGTACAAAGCTGGAAAACCGCATGCGTGAGGTGTTGGAGAACACCCAAATCGATGAAAGCCGCATCCTGACCGAAGCTGCCATTTTTGCGGATAAGGTCGCTGTGGACGAGGAGACGGTCCGTCTGCACAGCCATCTGGGACAGCTGGAAGAAATGCTGCACAGCGGCGTGCCCGTGGGCCGCAAGCTGGACTTCCTGATCCAGGAGTTCAACCGGGAAGCCAATACCATCGGCTCCAAGTGCACCGATCTGGAGATCGCCCGTTATGTGGTGGATATTAAGGCGGAGATCGAGAAGATCCGGGAGCAGGTACAGAATGTGGAGTAAAGGAGTCTGAACGCGTGAAACTGATCAATATCGGCTTTGGCAATATGATTTCTGCCGGACGGCTCGTTGCTATTGTCAGTCCCGAGTCCGCGCCCATCAAACGAATGGTGCAGGAAGCCAGGGACCGCGCTGTACTCATTGACGCCACCTATGGTCGCCGGACCCGCGCGGTGCTTATCATGGACAATGATCATCTTGTGCTTTCCGCTCTGCAGCCGGAAACTCTTGCAAGCCGCGCCGGGGAGAAGAATATCCCCCTAACAGATGAGGAGGACGAGGAATGACACCCAAGAAAAAAGAAAAAGGTCAGCTCGTTGTACTGTCCGGACCATCCGGTGTGGGAAAAAGCACCGTGATCGCAGAGCTTATGGCCCAGCGTCCGCTGCACTTCTCTGTGTCTTACACCACCCGTCAACCCCGCGTGGGGGAGCAGGACGGCGTGAATTATAACTTTGTCTCCCGGCAGGAATTTGAGCGTATGATCGCTGACAAAGAGCTGTTGGAATACGCAGAATACGTCAATAATTACTATGGCACGTCCCTGAAAGTGATTCGGGATAAGCTGGATGCGGGTATTGATGTTCTGCTGGACATTGAGGTAAAGGGCGCCGCAAAGGTGCGTCAAAGCTGTCCGGACGCCATTTTTATCTTTATGATACCGCCCTCATTTGAGGAATTGTCCCGCCGTCTGCATGCGCGCAATACCGATAACGAGGACGTGATCACCGGCCGCCTTGAAAAGGCGCGTCTGGAATACAAGGAGATCCCCAATTACGACTACCTTGTCATCAACGACAAGGTATCCAACGCGGTGATAGAGATCGAATCCATCCTTACCGCCGCGGAGTGTCGCGTGGCAAATCGAAAAAACATTATTGAAGGAGATTATGCGTTATGATGCTCGAACCCCCTATGAAAGACCTGCTGACTCAGGTGCCCAGCCGCTATGAACTGGTCAATGTTGTGGCCTGCCGTGCCCGCCAGATCGCCAGTGAGGCAGAGGATGCCGGCATCCCGCTGGAGGATAAGCCGGTGAGTATCGCTATCCGCGAGATCGCCCAGGGCGAAGTGTACAGCGGGGAATAAAACAAAAAGGCAAGTGAAATCAAGCTTTCACTTGCCTTTTCCGGCGCAAAGGGGGCGGTTGTATGGGTGAAAAGTGTATAGCAAAAATTGCGCTTTCCAAGGCAATCTATGCCATTGACAAGCCCTATGACTACCTTGTCCCCGCTGCTCTGGAGGAACAGATCCGGCCGGGCATGCGTGTGCTCGTCCCTTTTGGGAGTGGAAACCACCCCTGTGACGGTGTGGTATTGGCATTGCTGCGCCAAAAGGAAGGCAGTAGCCTGAAATCCATCATCAGCCTGCTGGACGAAGAACCGGTGCTCAATGACCGACTGATCAAATTGGCGCTGTGGATGCGGGAGCGGTGCTTCTGCACTGTATACGATGCGGTAAAAGCAATGTTGCCAGCAGGACTGTACTTTTCTCTGCGTGACACATGCCGGCTGAACCCGGATATGGGCAGGGAAGAGGCCTATGAGGCCTGCGGTCATTCTGTGGCAGCCAAAAAGCTGCTGGAGCTGCTGCTGGCCTGCAACGGCACAGCGGATATGGAGCAGGTGCGAGCCGCCTTTGGCACGCGCTCGCCTGCGGCTGCGATCAAGCTGTTAAGCGAAAAGAAAGTTCTTTGTATCGAAACCAGCGCCATGCGGGCGGTGGGGGACAAGACACAGCAGGTCGCGGTGCTTGCCATTCCGGCAGAGGAGGCTCTGGCACAGGTGACACAGCGGCGCAAGAGTGCCCCTTTGCGCTATGCCGTTGTGGAGCTTTTGTGTGCCATTGGAAGCGCCAGCGCCAAGGAGTTGTGCTATTTTACCGGTGCATCACCGGCCACTTTGCGCTCGCTTGCTCAAAAAGGGGTTATTACCCTGGAAAAGCAGGAGGTATTGCGCCGTGTGGAGCAGGAGGAAGTAGAGCGTGCCGGACCTGTTGTGCTCAACGAGGAACAGTCAGCCGCTTTTGAACGGCTAGACAGCCTTGCGCGTGCTGATCGGCCTGGGGCGGCCCTGTTGTATGGAGTGACGGGCAGTGGCAAGACCCAGGTATATATTAAGCTTATCCAAAGTGCTCTTGAACGGGGCCGTACCGCTATGGTGCTGGTGCCTGAAATCGCTTTGACGCCTCAGCTGCTTCGCATTTTTACATCCCATTTTGGCAAGCAGATCGCAGTGCTGCACAGTTCGCTGCGAGCGGGAGAGCGCTATGACGAGTGGAAACGGGTGCGCAGCGGCGATGCCAAAGTTGTCATCGGCACACGCTCGGCCGTGTTTGCGCCCCTGTCCAAAATTGCTCTTATCATTCTGGATGAAGAGCAGGAGGGGTCCTATAAGTCGGAGAATACCCCGCGCTACCATGCCCGGGACATTGCCAAATACCGATGTGCCCAGGAAAACGCTTTGCTGGTGCTTGGCTCCGCCACCCCCAGCGTGGAAACGATGTATCACGCAAGCTGTGGTCAATATGAATTGGTCCGTCTAACCCGGCGTTACAACCAAAAGGCACTGCCCCAGGTGCTGATCGCCGACATGAAGGAAGAACTGCGCCAGGGGAATGGTACATCCATCAGTGCCGCTCTGCGTCGGGAATTGGAATACAATTTGGAAAAAGGGGAGCAGTCCATCCTCTTTCTCAACCGTCGCGGGGCCAGCCGCATGGTGTCCTGCGGAGAATGCGGCCATGTTCCGGAATGCCCCCGGTGCTCCACCCATCTGACCTATCATTCGGCCAACGGGCGGCTCATGTGCCATTACTGCGGCCATTCTCAGCGCTTGCCCCAGGAGTGTCCGGAGTGCGGCGGTATGCTTAACTTCATCGGTATCGGAACGCAAAAGGTGCAGGAAGAACTGGAGGAACTGTTTCCCGGCACGCCTATCCTGCGTATGGACACCGATACTGTGACTGCCGCCCGCCCACACGAATATTTTCTGGACCGCTTTCGCAAGGAAAAGGTCCCAATACTGCTGGGAACTCAGATGGTGGCCAAGGGCCTGGACTTTGAGAATGTGACTCTGGTTGGGGTCATTGCTGCAGACCTGTCCCTGTTTGTGGAGGATTTTCGGGCGGGAGAACGTACATTTTCTCTGCTTACCCAGGTGGTTGGTCGGGCTGGGCGGGGTGACAAGGCCGGGCGTGCCGTCGTTCAGACATTTACCCCGGAGCATGAGGTTGTCCGCTTTGCGTCCCAACAGGATTATGACAGCTTTTATGAGCAGGAGATCCCCTTGCGCCGGCTGCGCGGTTTCCCACCGTTTCAGGATATAACAGTGCTCACTGTTTCCGGACCGGACGAGGCGGCGGTGCTCCGGGCGTGTATGAAGCTGCGTGCTGCGCTGGAGAGCGGACTGGGGGATCTGGGCGAGAATGCCCGCGTTCTTGGGCCGGCGCCTGCCGTGATCACAAAGGTCAACAACCGCTATCGCTACCGACTGACCGTGGCCGGACAAAGCACACCCGGACAGCGGCATCTGATATCCCATTTGCTTCGGGCTGTGTATCAAGATAAGGAATGTAAGGGTGTATCCGCCTTTGCGGACATCAATCCCTTTGATTAAAAAGGAGAATTTAAATTATGCTGCGTACCATTATTACCGAAGGCGACCCCGTGCTGAACAAGGTTTGCCATCCTGTGACGAAATTTGATGAAAAACTGTGGTCCTTGCTGGATGATATGCATGAGACCCTGGCAGAATCCAACGGCGTGGGCCTTGCCGCGCCCCAGGTGGGCATCCTGCGCCGCGTGGTGCTGGTTATCAATGGTCGGGATGAGGTTCTGGAGCTGATCAATCCCACCATTATCAAGACAGAGGGGGAGCAGGAGGGCCTTGAGGGCTGTCTGAGCGTGCCCGGTAAGTGGGGCAACGTGAAGCGGCCCATGATCGTGCGTGTGCGCGCCCAGGACCGCAACGGCAACTGGTTTGAGGCAGAGGACGAGGAACTGACCGCCCGCTGCTTCTGTCACGAGCTGGACCATCTGGACGGACACCTGTTTACAGAGCATACCGACCGACTGTACACTGCGGATGAATTGGATGCGATGATGGAGGAAGAGGGATGAGAATACTCTTCATGGGCACGCCGGATTTTGCCGTCCCGTCCCTTGAGGCTCTGGTCCGCGCAGGGCATGAGATTTGTGGCGTCTTCACCCAACCGGACAAGCCGAAAAACAGAGGAATGAAACTCCAAGCGCCGCCTGTAAAGGAGTTTGCCCTTGCACATGAAATTCCGGTATTTCAGCCTGAAACAGTCAAGGATGGAACGGCCATGTCGGTGATCCAGGAGCTGGCCCCCGAACTGATTGCAGTTGCCGCCTATGGCCGGATCCTGCCGGTGGATATTCTGGAGTATCCCGCCTACGGCTGCATCAATGTTCACTCCTCTCTGCTGCCCAGGTATCGGGGTTCTGCCCCAATCCACTGGGCTATTCTGAACGGTGACAGTGAGAGCGGCGTGACCATCATGCACATGGCAAAGGAAATGGATGCCGGCGATATTATCGATCAGGCCGTTACACCCATCGACCCCAATGAGACGGTGGAGACCTTGCACGATCGGCTGGCTCAAATGGGTGCACAGCTGCTGGTGGAGGTGGTGGACCGAATCAAAAACGGCACGGCCACCCGTACCCCTCAGGATACGAGCAAGGTCACCTTTGCCCCCATGCTGTCCCGGGAGCTGTCCCCACTGGACTGGAACAAGACCGCCCGGCAGCTTCATAATCAGGTCCGGGGCCTGATTCCCTGGCCCGCCACTACTACCGACATCATTGGCGGACAGCCGGTGAAGATATTTGAAGTGGAGGAGACTGGGATTTCTACCGCAGCTGCTCCCGGTACCATTGTGACCGCAGACAAACAGGGGATCGATGTGGCCTGTGGAGACGGGACACTGCTGCGCATCAAGCAGCTGCAGGCCCAGGGTGGCAAGCGCATGGCCGCTGCGGACTATCTGCGCGGTCACCCCATCCATGTAGAATGACAGGTGAAAGGAGGAGCTTGTATGGACGCAAGAGAGGTTGCTCTGTTGACACTCAATGCCTGTGAGCGGCAGGGAGGATGGTCGGACGGGGTGCTGAAAAAGCAGCTTGCCCAGAGCGAACTGGACAGCCGGGAGGCCGGACTGGCGACCCAGCTGTGTTTTGGTGTGCTTCAGAACAGACTCCTTCTGGATTTTTATCTGTCCCGCTTTTCCAATATTCCCCTCAAACGGATGGAAGCCAAAGTGGTTCAGGTCATGCGCATTGGTCTTTACCAGATGCTGTTTTTGACCCGTATCCCTCACAGCGCAGCGGTAAACAGCGCGGTGGAATTGACTCGCAAATACTGTAAAAATCAGAGGGCCGCGGGTATGGTCAATGGCATTCTGCGGGCGCTGGAGCGTACGCTGGACCGTCTGCCTACCATTCCGGCTGAGGACGATGTGGAGTATCTGTCCACCCTCTACAGCCACCCGAGATGGCTGGTGGAGCAGTGGCTGGATCAGCTTGGACGGCAGGAAACAGAGCGGCTTCTGGCTGCGGATAACAGTGCACCTGCCATTACCGCCCAGGTAAACACCTGCCGGATCAGTTCTGTAGCGCTTCTGGGACGGCTGTCTGAGGCCGGCGTGGATGCCCAGATGCACCCCTGGCTGAAGGATTGCATTATCATTCGTCAGACCGGTGACCTGGAACGATTGGACAGCTTCCGGAACGGCCTGTTCTATGTTCAGGACCCGGCATCCCGTCTTGCTGTTCTGGCGGCGGGAGTACAGCCCGGCATGCGGGTGTTGGACACCTGTGCCGCGCCGGGAGGAAAGTCCTTCGCACTGGCCATGGCCATGGAAAACAGGGGCGAGATTATTTCCTGCGACCTGCATCCCCACAAGAAAAAGCTGATGGAGGCCGGGGCACAGCGACTGGGGCTTGAGTGTATGAAGCCTCAGACGGCAGACGCTACCGTGTTTTACCCGGAATGGGAAAAGGGATTTGATCTGGTGGTGGCGGATGTGCCCTGTTCCGGACTTGGAGTCATCCGCAAAAAGCCAGATATTCGCTACAAAGAGCCGGAGCCCTTGGAAGGACTTCCGGAGGTACAGCGGCGCATTTTGGACAATGTCTGCCGTTATGTCAAGCCCGGAGGGGTGCTGCTCTATTCCACCTGTACTCTGCTGGACAGGGAGAACGGTGATATTGTGAACGCTTTTTTGCGTGACCATGATGAGTTTGCGTTAGAGCAATTCCAACTGCCGGAGCCATTTGGGACGGTGGATGAGGGGCGGTTGACATTGTTTCCCCATCGACATGACACAGACGGATTTTTCTTTGCAAAGCTGAGGAGGAAGGCATGACCGACATCAAATCCATGACCCAGGCGGAAATGACCGCCTTCTTCAAAGAATTGGGCGAGCCGGCCTTTCGGGCCAAGCAGGTGTTTTGCTGGCTGCACAAGGGCGCACAGTCCTTTGATGAAATGAGTAACATTTCCAAGGCTTTACGCGAAAAGCTGGCTGAACACTGTTATATCGATGTGCCGAAAGTGGAGCGCAAGCAGGTCTCCGCTATTGACGGCACCATCAAGTACCTGTGGCGGCTGCCGGACGGAAACTGCATCGAGACTGTGCTCATGCGCTATAAGCACGGTAATACCGTGTGTATTTCCTGCCAGGTGGGCTGCCGCATGGGGTGTGCATTCTGTGCATCCACGCTTGGGGGAAAGGTGCGCGATCTGCGCCCGTCTGAAATGCTGGATCAGGTTCTTTTCACCCAACTGGACAGTGGGGAGCCGATTTCCAACATCGTACTCATGGGCATTGGGGAACCGCTTGATAATATGGATACAGTGCTTCGTTTTTTGGAACTGGTCAACTCCGCTGACGGGCTGAATATCGGTATGCGGCACATCTCACTGTCCACCTGTGGTCTGGCCGATCAAATTGACAAACTGGCCCAGCATCGGTTACAATTGACCCTGTCCGTGTCTCTGCATGCTCCTGATGATGCCACACGCTCCAAAATCATGCCGGTGAACCGCAGTGTTGGGGTGGAGCGGCTGATGCAGGCCTGCCATGACTATTTCCGGGTGACCGGGCGGCGTATTTCTTTTGAGTATGCCATGATTGATGGTGTAAATGATTCAGACGAGCAGGCGGATCTGCTTGCAAAACGTATCCGGGGCATGTCTGCCCATGTCAATCTTATTCCCCTGAACCATGTAGAGGAAAGTCCTCTCAAGCCAAGCCGGCGCATAAAGGAGTTTCAGCGCCGCCTGGAGGAACAGGGGGTCACCGTCACCGTCCGGCGCAGGCTGGGCAGTGATATCGACGCCTCCTGCGGGCAGCTGCGCCGCAAGGCAATGCAGGAGACGTAACGCAGACACAACAAGACAGAAAAGAGGATGATATCTCATGAATTTATGGGGGATCACCCACCGCGGTGTGGTACGGGAAGAGAATCAGGATTCCTTTGCGGTCCGGACGTTGTCAGAGCGGCAGCTGTTGGCTGTGGTATGCGACGGCATGGGCGGTGCCCGTGCCGGTAATGTGGCTAGCACAATGGCTGTCGACACCTTTATGGAACTGTTTGCTCAGCTTTGGTCCGACGGACAGCTGCCGGCAGACAAGATGCTGGAATCGGCTGCCGCTCACGCCAACGAGACTGTACACCGCCGCTCTACTACCGATGATGCGTGTTTTGGCATGGGAACCACTATGGTTGCGGTGCTGCTGGACGACAAGCGTGCCACAATCCTGAACGAGGGGGACAGCCGTGCCTATTACATCACGCCGAACACCATTACTCGCGTTACCCGGGATCATTCCCTGGTCGAAGATCTGGTCCTGCGTGGTGACCTCACACCCGATCAGGCCAGGACTCATCCGCACAAGAACTTGATTACCCGTGCCTTGGGCGCCGAGCCGGAGCTGCATGCGGACCTGTTCGTTCAGGAAGTGAATCAAGGGGATTTCTTTGTCCTTTGCAGCGACGGGTTAAGCAATATTGTGTCTGACCAGGAAATCCTTTATGAGGTGCTGCATGGCGGCCCGGAGGAGGAATGCTGCCAGCGGCTTCTGGATATTGCTATCAAACGTGGGGCACCCGATAACGTTACGGTTGCCCTGATCCAGTGTTAAGAGGAGGTGAACTGTCATGGATCAGAACATTGGAAAACTGCTTGATAACCGATATGAGCTTCTGGAGCTGATCGGTGTAGGCGGCATGGCCAAGGTCTACAAGGCCCGGTGTCACCGACTGAACCGCCTTGTTGCGGTCAAAATACTTCGGGACGACTTGTCCCAGGACTCTGATTTCCGCCGTCGTTTCCACGATGAATCCCATGCTGTCGCCATGCTGTCTCACCCCAATATCATGGCTGTATATGACGTGAGCAGATCGGATGACCTGGAATACATTGTCATGGAACTGATTGACGGGATCTCACTGAAGCAGTACATGCAGAAAAAGGGAAATAAGCTCAACTGGCGCGAGGCGCTGCATTTTATCACACAGATCGTCAAGGCGCTGGGGCATGCTCACAGCCGCGGTATTATCCACCGGGATATCAAACCCCACAATGTCATGGTTCTGCGGGACGGCAGCGTGAAAGTAACCGACTTTGGCATTGCCCGGCTCATTTCTGCCGGTCACAGCACTCTGACCCAGGAAACGCTGGGTTCTGTGCACTATATTTCCCCGGAGCAGGCCCGGGGCAGCCATATTGATGCCAGGTCTGACCTGTACTCTGCCGGCGTGGTACTCTATGAGATGACCGCCGGACGCCTGCCCTTTGAGGGCGACTCTCCGGTCTCTGTGGCCATTCAGCACATCAACAGCATCCCGCTGTCTCCGCGGGAGCTTAACGCCGACATCCCGGAGGCGCTGGAGACCATTACAATGAAGGCCATGGCGCCTAGGGTAGAAGACCGCTATGATTCCGCTGATGCCATGTTGGCAGATCTGGAAGAGTTCCGGAAGAACCCGAGCATTAATTTTGACTATACCCCCAGCGACCTTCAGATTACGGAAGAGGATGACCAAGCAGCTGCGGAGCGAACACAGGCGATTTCCGCAGGAGCCTTCTCTTCTCGCCAGCGCAGCCACCCGGCATCTGAATCCGTCCGGAGCGGTGGCCATCGGCAAATGCATTCCAAACGCCAGCAGAACGACATTGATGATTATGATGAGCAGAGTGCAAACTGGCCAATTTATGTGGCTGTAGTTGCTATTTTAGCATTTACCGTTGGCGTCTTGTATTTCTTCTATTCCTCTTTTGTTCAGCCGTTGCTGGCCCCTACGCCGGACTATACTATCCCGGCGCTGGAGGGAATGATCTATGAGGAAGTGATCAAGGATAAGGACCTGCTGGAAGAGTTTTCTCTTACAGTAAGCTCTGAAATCACCAGCGAAGAGCCTGCAGGCACGATTCTGCGCCAGTCACCTGAGGGAAACAGCACCACTAAGGATCCAAAGTCCGAAATA
This sequence comes from Lawsonibacter sp., assembly GCA_045534105.1. GTDB lineage: Bacteria > Bacillota > Clostridia > Oscillospirales > Oscillospiraceae > Lawsonibacter. Next base: position 41,767 of record JAZSJB010000002.1, read on the forward strand.
ACCGTTACAGTAAGTGCCGGGCCAGAGATCATCGTCATGCCCGATGTGGTGGGATGGGAGTATATCAAAGCCCATGTGGAACTACAGAATATGGGGCTGAAGGTCCTTGTCCCGGAATATGAGACCCACGAGGAAATCCCCTCCAACCACGTTATTTCCCATACACCTCTGGAGAGTGCGATGCTGCATCCCGGAGATAAGGTCCAGCTGGTGGTCAGCAAGGGACCGGCAGAAAAGCTGGAAGTCGTGCCGCTTTTTATCGGACAGACAGAGGAGTGGGCCCGTAATAAGGCCGCCCTTCAAAATCTGGTGATCAATGAGATCATTCCCGTGTGGAGCAGTGAGTATGAAGCGGGCGTTGTTGTGGACCAAAGTGTGGCCGCCTATACCGAGGTTGCTCAGGGCACAAAGATCAATCTGCAGGTCAGTAAGGGTGCAGACCCGTCCACACTCCTGCCTCAGGAACAGACCCGCACGTTCCATGTTACCCTGCCTGTAAACGCAGCGGTCGTTCATGTTGTTGTCAAGGACGGGGAGACGGTCGTTCTGGACCGGTCTGTAGACAGCGCTCTGGATGCGATCCTGCCCTGTACAGTGACGGGGACCGGGGTGAAGGACTATACCATCTTCTTTGACAACGTTCTGTTTAAGACAGAAACAGTGAATTTTGGAAGCTGATATGGAAGGAATTATTTTAAAAGCTCTGAGCGGCTTCTATTACGTTCATTCTCAGGGAGTGATGTACCGCTGCCGCGCACGGGGAAAGTTCCGCCACAGCAAACTCACTCCGCTGGTGGGAGATCGGGTCACCTTTACCCCGCTGGAAAACGACACAGGCGCCCTGGATGCGGTCCTGCCCCGAACCAATCAGTTTGCACGGCCCGCGGTGGCCAACATCGACCAGCTGGTCATGATTGTATCTCAGGCGATCCCGGTCACGGATCCATTTCTCATCGATCGGATGAGTTCCATCGCCTTTGGACGCAATTGCGGCTGCGTGATTTGCGTTAATAAGTGTGATTTGGATATGGGGGACGAACTTTACCGCATCTACACTGCTGCCGGCTTTCACACAGTGCGGGTCAGCGCCCAAACCGGCGAGGGGATGGAGCGGTTACGGGAATTGATCGATGGAAAGGTATCTGCCTTTACAGGTAACTCCGGAGTGGGAAAATCAAGTATTTTAAATGCGCTTCATCCCGGGTTTGCTCTGGAGACGGGCGATGTGAGTGAAAAGCTGGGGCGCGGACGCCACACCACGCGGCATGTGGAACTGTTTGCTCTGGATGAGCATACGTTGATTGCTGATACACCTGGCTTTTCGGCCTTTGACACGGAGAAAATGGAACTTTGCCGCAAGGAGGATCTGCAGCACTGTTTTCCCGAGTTTGCTCCTTATCTGGATCAATGTCTGTTTCAGGACTGCGCTCATGTGAAGGAGAAGGGGTGCGCAGTTTTGGAGGCCCTGAAACAAGGGACCATCCAGCCTAGTCGGCACGCAAGTTATGTCCGCCTGTATGAGCAGGTGAAAGCGGTCCCGGATTGGGCCAGAGATAAATAAAAAAGCACCTGATGCCTTTTCTGTTTTAAACTTAGGGCATCAGGTGCTTTTTGTGTCACTAAGCGTGGTAAAACATATACTGGATTAAGCCCGAAGGGGAGAGAGGAGGCAAAAAATGGGAATCGTAGTGGTCAAGTCACCAAAGTGCCTGCGAGGTCTTTTGCGCAGACTTTTTCGTATGAGCTGACATAGCTGTCCACCTTTGCGCATATAGTTTTGCAAGGTCAAACAATTTGCAAGGGAGAGGACATACATGGAGCTGAATCTTGAGCGGGAACATATCAACTGCTATGACATGATGCTGGATACCGGGATATTTCAGGAGGAGACCATGGAGGCAATTGTTCCGGATGCCTGCCCTGATATTCTTCGCATCGTGGATGCCGGGGGACAGGTTTGCATATCCGGAAAAAACACATATGACTCGGGAGTTTCTGTATCCGGAACTGTCCGGGCGTGGGTCCTTTATCAACCGGAAGACGGGCAGGAACTATGCCGGGTGGAAGTAAAGCTGCCTTTTACTGCCCAGTCTGAAGTGCCCGGGCTATACAGTCATGGAAAATGCGTGGTCACGCCCTGCCTGCGCGGCCTGGACGCCAGGGCATTGAACCCAAGAAAAATACTGGTGCGTGCGGATATCGGGATGGGGATCCAGGTATTTCAGCCTCGGGAACAGGTACTGTGCAGCAGTATTTCCTGCCAGGAGGAAGCAGGGATCCAGCAACGAACCGAGCAACATGTGGCATGGATGACCGCGGCGGTACAGGAGAAGGAATTCACCTTCTATGATGAGTTCCGGCTGTCTGTGGGGCCGAGCGGCAGAGCCGAGATCCTGGGGGTACAGGCAAATGCCTGGTGTACTGAGTCAAAGCTTATCGGGAGTAAACTGATCTTCAAGGGTGAGGCGGTGCTCCAGATCCGCTATCAGGTGGAAAGTGAGCTGTGCTCCGTTCGCTGTCCCATGGCCTTTTCTCAGATCATGGAGATTGCCGAAACAGGGGAGAGCGCCGACTGTGATATTGCCATGTGCGTCACGGATCTGGAGTATGCTCTGGCCGGCGAGGACGGAAGAACACTAAATGTAACCCTTGAGCTTCTGGGGCAGGCGGTGGTTTGGGACCATTATCCCGTTACCTTGTTGCGTGACGTTTATAGCACTGCCTGGGATATGACGGTGGAACAGGATACCTGCACCCTGCATCAGCTGGTGGAAAATACCGTGCGCCCACAGAATGTGCGAGAGCTGCTTGAGACCGGAAACGCGGTGAAGAGTGTGATTGATGCAATTGTGGACGTTTCACAGGTAAAGCAGAGCCGGGAGGCAGGGCAAGTCGTACTCAGCACAGATTTGCGGCTGAGCATACTCTATTTGGATGAGCAGGAGACACCACAGTCGCTCAGTCGGGTGCTGACGGTGAGCGGACGGCTTGACCTGCCCGCCCAGAGCAGCTGCCGCTGCCGCTGTCAGTGCCCCGGTGAGGTGTTTGCCGTTCCGGCGGCGGGCGGAGTAGAAGTCCGCTTCAATGTGGAGTTTCATTGTCTTACCACTCGCCAGCAGGCGGTAAGTGTTGTCAACGGTGTAAAACCGGGTGAGATCCGGTGCACACAGCAGAATACGAATCCCTCCGTTGTACTGCGGATGGCCGCGCCGGGAGAGGAGCTTTGGGATATTGCCAAGGCATACTCAACGACCCGGGAGCGCATCATTCAGGCTAATCAGCTGGAAGGAGACTGTCTGCCTGCGGGGCAAATGCTGCTGATTCCAAGTATCCGCTAACAGTAAAGCGGGCCGCCTTATAAAGGCGGCCCGCTTTGTCCATAAATTGACGATGTAATGTCATAATCCATAGCTTATCCCCATAGACTGTAAGGAAAACAGCGGCTCACGAGCCGAAGGAGGAATTCAAGTGGAAGATCGCAAAATCTACGAGGATATCGCGCTTCGGACCGAGGGCGACATCTACATCGGCGTTGTGGGTCCGGTGCGCACGGGAAAATCCACCTTCATCAAGCGCTTTATGGAATCTCTGGTCATTCCCAATATCGAGAATGTTTACCGCAAAGAACGCGCCAGGGACGAGTTGCCACAGAGTGGGTCGGGGCGGACTATTATGACGGCTGAACCGAAGTTTGTGCCGGAGGAGGCCGTCGAAGTGCGTATGGAAAGCGGCGCGGCTTTCCAGGTGCGGCTTATCGACTGCGTGGGTTATATGGTGGATGGCGCGGTAGGCCAATTCGAGGGCGAGGAACAGCGCATGGTGACCACACCATGGTTCCCTCACGAGATCCCTATGACCGAAGCCGCGGAGCTTGGCACAAGAAAAGTAATCGCGGAGCACTCCACCATCGGGATCGTGATCACCACCGACGGAACCATTACCGATATTCCCAGAGAAGACTATCTGGAAGCGGAGGAGCGCGTTATCAATGAGCTGAAGGAGCTTGGCAAGCCCTTTGTGGTGGTACTTAACTCCGCGTACCCGCAGTCTGAACGTGCCCAGGCGATCCGATGCGACCTGGAAAAACGGTATGATGTGACCTGTGTTGCGGTCAACTGTCTTGAGATCGATCAGGATGGGATCGCGGATATCATCCGTGACGTGCTCTATGAGTTTCCAATCAGAGAGCTTGATTTATTCCTCCCGGCCTGGGTAGACGCCCTGGCGCAGGACCACCCCATAAAGTCTGCGCTGTATACCGCCATCCGTGACGGAGCCTCCTGCCTTCGCAGGATTCGTGATGTACAAACGGCGGTAGACTCCATTTCTGCCTGTGAGCAGGTGAGTGGAGCCAGAATCAACACGATTGACCTTGGAACAGGCGTGGCTCAGGCACAGCTCGAGCTGCCGAGAACACTGTTCTATCAGACTCTGTCACAGCAGTCCGGATTCCAGATCAGCGATGACGGCGACCTTGTTTCTCTATTGTCTCAGCTGGCGCAGGTCAAGTCGGAATATGACCGGGTAGCCCAGGCGCTGAAGGAGGTGGAGGAGACCGGCTATGGCATCGTGGTTCCTTCGCCCGATACCCTGGTGCTGGAGGAACCCGAAATCGTAAAGCAAGGTGGCCGCTATGGGGTTCGCTTGAAAGCCAGTGCGCCTTCCATTCATATGATCCGTGCGGACATTGAAACGGAAGTCTCGCCTATTGTTGGAACAGAAAAGCAGAGCGAGGAAATGATCAACTACCTTCTTCGGGAGTTTGAGGGGGACACGGCAAAAATCTGGCAGTCCAACATTTTTGGAAAGTCCTTCCATGAACTGGTGGGCGAGGACCTGAACACCAAACTCAAACGAATGCCGGACGATGCCCGGGGCAAGCTGCGTGAGACCCTGCAGCGCATCATCAATGAAGGTTCCGGCGGCTTGATCTGCATTATTCTGTAACACTAATGTGACAACAAAACACCTTCTGCCGTTTCCTGGTGAACTGCAGAGGGTGTTTTTTTCTTGCCCAGCATTTGGCGGGTTAAAATGGCCTGATACCGGTTGACAAAACTGGGGAACGGAGTACAATACAATTAACCATTAGGTTAAATGTTAAAAGGAGGGTGCGATGTGGGGCTACAACAGACGATGAAAGCGCTGGCCGATCCGATCCGGCGGGAAATTTTAAATTTGCTGAAAAGTGGCAGAATGTCGGCAGGTGAGATCACGCACCATTTTCCTGTGACCGCGGCATCCATCTCCCGACACCTGTCTGTTTTGAAGGAAGCGGATCTGGTGCGGGATGCCCGGGAGGGGCAATTCATTTTTTATGAATTGAACGCATCGGTTTTGGAAGAAATTATGCTGTGGATCACCAATCTGAACGGAGGGAAAGGAAATGATCAAACAGAATAAATGGACCGTTTTGATCACGTCCATTATCATACTGTTACCGGTCTTATTTGGACTTGTTTTTTGGAATGAACTTCCTGAGCAAATGCCCATACATTGGGGGATAGACGGAACTGTGGATAGGTGGAGCAGCCGCGTCTTTGCGGTATTTGCGTTGCCTGCGTTGGTGCTTGCCATTCATTGGATCTGCATTTTCTTTACCTTAAAAGATCCAAAGAACAAAGGGCAGAATCAGAAAGTGTTTTGTTTGGTTCTTTGGATTACCCCGTTGGTGTCACTGTTTGCAAACGGTATGGTTTATGCGGTGGCTTTTGGGAAAGAAGTTCACCCTTATTTTATGATCAATCTTCTTATGGGGATTGTGTTTATTATCATCGGCAACTATTTGCCCAAGTGTAAGCAGAATTACACCATCGGCATTAAAATAAAGTGGACGCTGAAAAACGAAGAAAACTGGAATGCCACTCATCGTATGGCTGGTAAAGTTTGGGTGATTGGTGGCTTGTTGCTAATGGTATGCGCAGTTCTGCCCGAGCCTGTCACGATGTTGGTGATGTTTGCGGCAATCGCTTTGCTCGTGGCTGTACCCGTTGTATATTCGTATCGGTATCACAAGCAACAGATCAGAGAAGGTACTGACGGGTAACAGAACCCCCTTGAATCAATGACCCCGCCTGTTCCGGTGGAACGGGCGGGGCGTTTTCTTGCAGTTAACGTTGGCACAAGTGTTGCAGCGCGCCTGCATCCAGAATTGTCAGCCCGCGATAGGCGGTCTTTAGCCAACATCTTCGGGCAAATTCGTTCAGAACACGGCTGACAGTGACACGGCTGACCGAAACACTTGCCGCGATCTCATCCTGAGTGCAGCGGACAAAACCATTGACATCGGGAGCGAGGGAGAGCAGGTAACGGGCAATGCGCTGATCGGCCGGACGGAACGCCATTTCATCCACCTGTGCGGAAAGGACCCGTACCGTCCGTGCCAGATATTTGAGCATCATCATTGCAAGGGTGGGATCCTGGCGAAACTGCTGTGCCACCAGTTCACGGTCAATGGGGACGATCTGGCAGGGGGTAAGTGCCACGGCGGAGGATACCCGGGGCAGTTCGTCAAAGAAAGACGCCTCTCCAAACAGTGCACCACGATCATAGATGTTCAGCACACGCTCAGCGCCGTCTTCCGACTGAATAAAACTCTTGACCCGGCCGGATTTCAAATAGTAAAAGCAGGTGGCATCCGTATTCTGCAAATAAATAAGATAACCTGCCGGGCAGCGAACTGCCGGGCGGTTAGCGGCAAATGGCTCCCAAATGTTGGTGGGAAAGTCCAGTTCGTGCAGATTCAGCTTGCTCATGGAAACCTCCTGAAACGGAAAATTTTTTATAATTGTAACATGCTTTGCATTCTTTTGACAAGAGGGCTGTCATACTGGATTTACCAAGAACAAACAAGGAGGTACGTTTCCTATGGGAATGACCATGACGCAGAAGATCCTGGCCCGTGCCGCGGGCATTGATACCGTGGAGGCCGGTCAGTTGATCGAGGCTAAACTGGACCTTGTGCTGGGCAACGACATTACCACCCCAGTTGCCATCACCGAATTTGAAAAGGCAGGCTTTACGCAGGTGTTTGATAAGGACAAGATCGCCATCGTACTGGATCACTATACGCCCTGCAAGGATATCAAGTCCGCACAGCTGTGCAAGCAGGCTCGGGAGTTCGCCCACAAGCACGCCATCACTAATTTCTTTGATGTGGGACAGATGGGGGTAGAGCATGCTCTGCTGCCCGAGAAGGGCTTGTGTGCGCCCGGTGAGGTGATTATCGGTGCGGATTCCCATACCTGTACCTACGGTGCTCTGGGCGCGTTCTCTACCGGTATTGGCTCTACTGACATGGCGGCCGGCATGGCTACCGGTCTTTCCTGGTTCCGCGTGCCTTCTGCCATAAAGGTCACTCTGAAAGGAAAGCTGCAGCCTCATGTCAGCGGCAAGGATGTGATCCTGCATCTGATCGGCCGTATTGGTGTGGATGGCGCCTTGTACAAATCCATCGAGTTTGCCGGCGAGGGTGTAGCCTCTCTGAGCATGGATGACCGATTTACCATTTCCAACATGGCCATTGAGGCTGGTGGAAAGAACGGTATTTTCCCTGTGGATGAGAAGACCATGGAGTACATTAGCGGCCGTGTCAACCGCCCTTGTGAGGCGTTCCAGGCCGACCCGGATGCCGTTTATGACAGCGAGGTAGTGATTGACCTGAACACGCTGGAGCCTACTGTGGCCATGCCCCACTTGCCCGAGAACACCAAGGTGGTGTCCGAGGTGGCGGGGCTTCCTATTGACCAGGTGGTGATCGGTTCCTGCACCAACGGACGCATTCAGGACATGCGCATTGCTGCCGGGATCATGAAGGGGAAAAAGGTTGCTTCCAATGTGCGCTGCGTGGTTATTCCCGCCACACAGGAGGTCTATATGCAGGCTATGAAAGAAGGGCTGATGGAGATCTTTATTCAGGCCGGTGCCGCCGTATCTACGCCTACCTGCGGGCCCTGTCTGGGCGGACATATGGGCTGCATGGCTGAGGGGGAACGGGCCGTTTCCACCACCAACCGCAACTTTGTGGGCCGCATGGGTCATGTAGAGTCTGAAATTATTCTGGCCAGCCCTGCTGTGGCGGCGGCTTCCGCTATTGCCGGATGTGTGGCCGACCCCAGAGCGTGAAAGGAGTGTGGCAGAAATGAAAGTATATAAGTACGGTGCCAACGTGGATACAGATGTGATTATCCCTGCCCGTCATTTGAACAATCCCGACCCCAAGGCGCTGGCATCCCATTGTATGGAGGATATTGACGCCAGTTTTGCTTCCACTGTGGAGGAGGGGGACATTATCGTGGCCGGCCCTAACTTCGGATGCGGCTCCAGCCGCGAGCATGCACCCCTGGCCATTAAGGCGTGTGGGGTCAAGTGCGTGATTGCGCCCTCTTTTGCCCGTATTTTCTACCGCAATGCCATCAACATCGGCTTCCCCATTATGGAGTGTGCAGAGGCGGCGGAGGAGATCCGGGCCGGGGACAAGGTCAGTGTGGACTTTGCCACCGGAGTCATTACCAATGAAACTACCGGGAAGACCTATCAGGCTGCGCCCTTCCCGGAGTTTATCAACGGCATCATCCAAAGCGGCGGCCTGCTCAACTCACTGAAAGCGAGAGGGGTGGCCAAATAATGGAGTACAAAATCGCGCTGATCCGGGGCGATGGTATCGGTCCGGAGGTGGTGGGCGAGGCGGTCAAGGTGATGGACACCGTGGCGACCCAGTTCGGCCACAAGTTTAATTACACCGATGTGCTGATGGGCGGATGCGCCATTGACGCGGTGGGAAAGTCCTATCCCGACGGGACGGCTGAGACCTGCAAGGTCTGTGACGCTGTTCTTCTGGGTGCCGTGGGCGGTCCTAAGTGGGGACATTCCACCCAGCCGGAAAAGCGTCCTGAAACTGCGCTGCTTTCCATTCGTAAGGATTTGGGGCTGTATGCTAATCTGCGCCCGGCCACCCTGCGCCCGGCACTGAAGGATGCCTGTCCGCTGAAAAGGGAAACGGCGGAAAAGGGCATTGATCTGATGATGGTGCGTGAACTCACCGGCGGCGTGTACTTCGGCAAGCGGGACCGCTATCAGACAGAGGACCGGGGAGTGGAGGCCAGTGATTTGATGGCCTACTCCGAACATGAAATTGAGCGCATCGGCCGTCGTGCATTTGAACTGGCCCGCCTGCGCCGGAAAAAAGTGTCTTCCGTGGATAAGGCAAACGTGCTGGAGACCTCACGCCTGTGGCGTGAGGTCATGCATAAGCTGGCAGCGGAATATCCCGATGTGCAGTATGAGGATGTGCTGGTAGACAACTGTGCCATGCAGTTGGTTCGTGACCCTGGTCAGTTTGATGTTGTGGTCACCGAGAATATGTTTGGCGATATTCTTTCTGACGAGGCTTCCATGATTACCGGGTCGATTGGATTGCTGCCCTCTGCTTCCATCGGCGATACTGCCCCCGGGCTGTATGAGCCGATTCATGGCTCCGCTCCCGACATCGCCGGGCAGGATAAGGCCAATCCCATTGCAGCGATCTTGTCTGTGGCCATGATGTTCCGCTATTCCTTCCAACTGGTGGCAGAGGCCGATGCGGTGGAGCAGGCGGTAGACGCAGTGCTTGCTGATGGTTGGCATACCGCGGATATGGCCGGAGCGGCAGAGAAGCTGGTCGGCACTGTGCGTATGGGTGAACTGATCTGTGAAAGGCTGAAATAAGTAAAGCAGGGGAGAGCGCGTGTGCCCTCCCCCAATTATGCCATTTTGCCTGTGAAAACGTGCTTTTGAAGGACAAACTGTGCGAATATGCAAAAATCCCTTTTTTAAATAAAATACTATTGCACTTTTGCAGGATGATGCTTATAATATGTCAAGAACTATTTTCTAAGTCAACGGAGGTTATCAACATGAAGCCTATTTCCAAAATCGCAAAAGGGATCGCCCCTTCCGCCACAGTGGCCGTGGATTCCCTGGCCAAGCAAATGAAGGCGGATGGAATTGATGTTATTGGATTTGGTGCCGGTGAGCCGGATTTTGCCACGCCCGATCCGGTCAAGGTTGCGGCTATTAAGGCCATCAGTGATAACCAGACCCGTTATACTCCTGCTGCCGGCATCATGCCCCTGCGCAAGGCTATTGCCGCATGGATGAAGAAGGAATACGGGGTGGAGTACCAGGCCAACCAGATTTGCGTGACCAGTGGTGCCAAGCACAACGTATTTGTTGCCCTGCAAGCCATCTGCAATCCCGGTGACGAGGTCATTCTGCCCGCTCCGTACTGGGTGTCTTACGAAGAGGCCATCAAGATGGCCGGTGCGACCCCTGTTATTGTTCAGACCAGTGAGGCAACCCGCTTTAAGATGACCGCCGACATGCTGGAAAGTGCCATTACCCCCAACACAAAGGCAGTGATCCTTACAAACCCCTCCAACCCTACGGGTATGCTCTATTCCCGGCAGGAACTGGAGGCGCTGGCCGAGGTGGTACTGCGTCACGACCTGTATGTGGTCAGCGATGAGATCTATGATCAGTTGGTCTATGTGGGTGAGTTCACCTGCTTTGCTACCCTGAGCGACGAGATCAAGGAGCGCACCATCACCATCAACGGCGCATCCAAGTCCTTTGCCATGACCGGCTGGCGTATTGGTTTTGCTGCGGCCAATGAGGAAATCTCCAAGGCCATGGCCAACTACCTCAGCCACTCCACCGGCAACCCCTGCTCTGTGTCTCAGTATGCTGCGCTGGAGGCTTACTCCACCGAGGAAGATCTGGTAGGTAAGATGCAGTTGGCTTACACCCGCCGCCGCAAGTATTTCCTGGATCGTATCGCCAAAATCCCTGGCTTGAGCTGTCTGGAGCCTGACGGTGCGTTCTATATCTTCATGAACGTAAAGGAACAGATCGGTCGCACCATTCAGGGCGTTAAGATCAATTCCTCCTCCGATTTTGCCCAGGCGCTGCTGGAGAAAGGCCTTGTGGCCGTTGTTCCCGGTGAAGCTTTCGGTGCGCCCGGCTATATTCGCTGGTCCTATGCCACGTCTATGGAGAATATCCGCGAGGGCCTGGACCGTCTGGAAAAATTCCTGTCCAAGTGATCACACGCGGCACTGCTTATGCAGTGCCGCGTTTTTTAATAAAATCTTTTCTTTTTGGCTATGGCAATCCATTGGAAGCTGCGCTATAATAAATAGAGAGACCGACGGGAAATCGAGCCATTAACGTAACAGGAAAGCAGGTGTTTTTTTGAAGAAAGAGAAATATGCGGCCTATATCGCCGCCGGCGTGACGGCCTTTTTGGTCATCGCGGCCAGTCTGTTGTTCTGCTTCTGCTTACTGCGTTTTGACCAGATACAAAGCTTCTTTT
>JAZSJB010000004.1:0-7741 GCA_045534105.1 Lawsonibacter sp.
AATCTCAGCAGCTTTATTTCTTGCTGCTACCCTCGTTTAACTTGATTCCTCGCTACGCTCGGATAGTTTTTCTGGGCATAGCTAAAGCTTTTTGGAACCACCGGCACTGCCGGGGGTTTTCTTTCTACAAGACATAAAAAAACCATACCCGAAACCGGGTATGGTTTTTTACGCTATTTACTTAGCAGCCGCAGCTGTTGCCGCCGCAGCCGCAGCTGTTGCCACCCCAGCTGTTGTTGCCACAGCAGCAGAACAGGATGATGATGAGGATGATGATCCACAGGCAGCCGCCGCCGCCAAAGCCATTGTTATTGCAGCACCCCATATTGAAGTACCTCCTTGACAAAGATGATTGGAAACGCCTGCGCGTTTCTCAATCTATCTTATGCCAAGTTGTCAGGTCGGTGCATCCTGTGGAAAATACTTTTGGGCGAAGGCGGCCATGATGGCGGCAACGTCGCTCCGGGCAGGATATTCGTTGGGCCGCAGCTGCTCAATGACACCCGCGCCCACAGCCCAGGACATGGCCTCCTCTCCCCAGCCGTCCGCGCGCAGAATGTCCGCGCCCGCGTACTGCGTCAGGTCAGCCCGTTCAGGCAGCTCCAGTTCCAGATAGGAAATGGCGAAGTTGTACAGGAATTGTACCACTTCCCGGTAGGTCATGGTCTGGGTAGGGCGGAAATTACCGTCTCCATATCCGGCGCTGATGCCCTGCTGGGCCGCCCACTTCACATAGGTCTCGTACCACTCCCCCGCCTTCACATCAGGGAATGTGGCCGTGGCGGAAAATCGTTCCTCATCCGGATCGCCCGCCAGATGGAACAGGACGGTCATCATCATGGACCGGTCCAGCTTCACATTGGGCGCGAAGATAGAGCCGTCCCCCGTTCCGGCGAACAACCCCCGTCCGTACACCTCGTTCACCGCGTCACGATACCAGTCATGGACGGTGATATCCGTAAAGGGGGTCGCCTTTTCACCACTTGGAAAAACCGAAAAAACTCCCTCTACAGCCAGTCGAGCCGCATCCGATTCCACTGTCAGGACAGCCTGGGTGTCCTCCGCCACAAGATAGCGGCAGTTGACCGCCAACACACCGCCGGAAGGCACGCTCTGCCCCGTAGTCACGTTGACCACGGTCCCTGTGTGGGTCAGCAGGACGCTGCCCGCCTCTACGATCACACCCGAACCGGTATCCAGAGTGAGCACATCCCGGACGCAATAGGTCCGGCGTCCGTAGGAATCGCTGTAGCCGCCGTTCTCCCCGGCGCCAACCCGGTACAGGTAGCTATCCGCCAGCGTATCCAACACACCACTGACAGACTGAAAGGTCTCATCCAGCCAGGTCAAGGCCCGCTCATAGCCCTGGGTCACTGCCGCGGGAATAAAATTCTGCTCCAAATAGCTCAGGGTGATGAGGCTGTCCTCCTCCCCAAGACCGGCGGCCAGCACGCCGCCAATGACAAGCCCGGCGCACAGGAGCAGTGCCGCGGCCTTTTTGCCAAATCGTTTCATTCCTCGTCTCCATCGCTGTCTGCGGGTTTGGATATCATGTAACTCAGGGTGAGCAGGCTGTCGGCAAAGTGGACGTTTTCCACCACCACATCCTGCGCATCCTCCATCTTCAGCTCCACATTGGCAAAGTTCCAGATCCCCTTTACCCCGCCGCGCACCAGTCGCTCTGCCATGGCAATGGCTACACTGCGGGGAACTGTAATTACACCAATGTCTACCCGATGCTGGACCAGATAGTCGTCCAGCTCGTCAATGCTGAATACGGGAATATTGCCCACACTGGTGCCGATCACATTATCATCAATGTCAAAGGCAGCCTCCACATGAACGCCGTTATTACCGAACTTGAAGTTCTGGATCAAGGCATGGCCCAGGTTGCCCACACCCAGCACCACCGCGGCATGGCCCCGGTTGATGCCAAGAATGTCCCCGATCTCCTCCCGCAGTTTTTCCACATTGTAGCCATAGCCCTGCTGACCGAACCCACCAAAGCAGAACAGGTCCTGCCGAATCTGGGACGCGGTCAGGCCCATTGCCTTTCCCAGAGCGCTGGAGGAAATGCGCACCGTCCCCTGCTGGCGCAGTTCGGACAGGTGCCGGTAATAGCGGGGAAGCCGGCGAATGACCGCGATGGACACCTTGCTGTTTGATTTTTTCATCATCTTCCTCCTTTTTAAGGAGATAGCCCTATTTTTTCTACTCTAATTTTACCCCATTCGACACCACTTGTCAAACTTTTTAACAATCCACCTTTTCCCTTTTCTGCCTCCTCATATAAACAGACACACGGCAGTCCGTTCTTGGGATCTGCCGTGTGTCTGTTTTCTTTATTCACATCATTTTCAGTATTTCCTTTTTCAGTCGGCCAATGATACGCTTTTCCAGACGGGAAATATAGGACTGGGAGATTCCCAGGTCATCCGCCACCTCCTTCTGTGTTCGCTCCTCACGTCCGTCCAATCCGAAACGCATAGTAATAATACGCCGCTCCCGCTCCGTCAGTCTGGCCAGCGCCTGACCAAGCAACTGCCGGTCCACATCCGCTTCAATGGGCCGCATAACAAGATCACTGTCCGTCCCCAAAACGTCAGACAGCAGCAGTTCGTTTCCGTCCCAGTCCGTATTCAGCGGCTCGTCAATGGACAGCTCCGCCTTCTGTGAGGCCGTCTTACGCAGGTACATAAGGATCTCGTTTTCAATACATTTACTGGAATATGTGGCCAGTTTAATGCTTTTTTCCGGCTTATAAGTATCCACTGCCTTGATCAGGCCGATAGTCCCAATAGAGATCAGGTCCTCGATGTTGATCCCGGTGTTTTCAAATCGCCGGGCGATGTACACCACCAGCCGGAGATTGTGCTCAATCAATTGGTTTTTTACCCTAAGGTCTCCCTCCCCCAGGTGCCCAATCAGCTCGGCCTCCTCCTCCCGGGTCAATGGCGAGGGAAGGGTATCGCTCCCCCCTATGTACATGATCTTTCCCGGAGCAGCTAACCCCAATCTCACCAGCAGGTAGCGCAACCGCCAGCGCAGCTTCCAGATGTTCATAAAACGACCCTCTTTTCCGATATACTTCCTACCAGCGCCCGGTAGCCTCCCCCGTCAGACACCGGTGTTGGCGAAAGGGCTACCAGCATCGGTCCCCGGTCCTGTCCGTCCAAACGCACATTGTCCACCCGCACCGCAAGCAGCAAACCACATTCCACCCCTACCGCCCGGTAAGGGATCAGCCGCAGCCTTCCGCGCCATCGGCCCATATTGAGCCGCTCAAGTGCCCGGTCCGGAGTGTTCAATTCTCCTCTGCCCGGTGCTTCCCCCTTGGAAAACAACGGAGCGACCGCATCGCTGTCCGCCACCATCACGGGCCGCCCGGACACCGGATCACTCAGGGTATTCCCTGTATCTACAAGTGCTGTAATGGATATTTCCCTGTCAAGCAATTTCAAATCTGCATGAACAAGTTCTCCCGCAGCCACTGTATGCCGCCCCAACCGGCTCAGCGTCAGTGTAAATAAGACATAGCACCCGGCAGCGGACAGGAGCACGATTTTAATGTCCATTCCGGAGTAGATCACTCCACCACCCAGACTCATTCCCGTCCCGCCAAACAGCCCGGTGGCCAGAACACCGCCCGCGAATGCACAGGCCAGCGCGAAAAAAATGACCGCCTGCCGCAGCAGACGGCGGCTGGACCCAAGGCCCACCACCACCATAAGCACCGCCGCCCCTACCTTACACACAGGCTGCAGCAAAAAATCCATTCTGGGCAGCATCGCCGCAGCTGCATAACCTCCTCCCAACAGTGCCCCCAGCACCATTCGCACGCGGTGCAGTTCCTCTCCCGCGATCCGGGCCGAGCACAATAGCAGCAGGTAATCCATAATTGTATTCAGAAGAAACAGCGTGTCCAGATAGATGACTATCACCACCGCCCCCTCTCCCGTACAAGCTGGCCCTATTATAGCGGCAAGTCCTTACAAAAAAGGTCGCACATAGTCTGTGACAAAAAAATGCCCCCACCTCTTTTTTTAGAAAAACCCCTCACGCGTCGCCAAAGCAACGCGCGAGGGGTTTCACCTTCATATCATATTAAATCCCACGATTTAACGTCTTTCGCAGCCGTATTTTGCCTTCCAGCGCCTGGTCGATCAGAGACAGGAACTTCTCCTTATCCTCCGGCAGACCGCCCTTAAGCGGCAGGTAGTTGGAGGCGTGGTTGCTGGTAAAGTGCAGCGGGTCCACATCCAGGTGCTCAATGAGCATTCTGCACTCCTCCAGAATGTGGTCAGGCGTGCAAACCTTAAACCGCCCGGCCAGCACATCCTCTCCCAGCTGTGTCCCCTTGGCGGGGGCGAAGGTCATGGCTGACAGATGTCTGGGCTTCATTTCGTTGATCATTTTGGCCGAGGAGAGCACGTGTTCCTCCCAGTCGCCATCCTGTCCGGTCAATCCGAGAATGAGAATGGCCCACAGGTCGATGCCTGCCTCCACCAGGTTTTGTCCCGCCTTGAGCATCTGGGCGGCAGTGCAGCCCTTGTTGATGGCAGTGAGCACAGCGTCGCTGCCGCTCTCTACCCCCAGATAGGCGCGGGACAGACCGGCGGCACGCAGCTCCTTCAGCTCTGACACCGATTTGGAGAGCGTACTTTTGGGACCTGCGTAGGTGGTCACCTTCTGTAGATTGGGAAAGTTCTGATAGAGCTTCTCCAAAATCTTCAGCAGCTGCTCCGTTTTCATTACGATGGCGTCCCCATCCATCAGGAACACCCGCTCCACGCCAGGACCGTAGTAGTCCCGTGCCATGTCAATGTCCTCCAAAATTTCTTCCAGAGGGCGGATACGGAACTGCTTTGACTTGTACATGGCGCAGAAAGTGCATTTATTATGGGAACAGCCGATGGTACATTGGAGCAGATAGCTTCTCCACTCCCCCGGTGGCCGGTAAATAAGGTCACTGTCGTATCGCATACATTTATCCTTTCAAAATCGCCTCGCAGGCCGCGCACATCTGCTCCATATCCGCATCCGTACCGATGGATACACGCAGGTACTGGTCGATGCGGGGCTTGTTGAACCAGCGAACCAGCACACCACGGTCCCGCAGCCCCTGCTGCAGTTCCTGTCCGGACTTGTTCGGATGGGTGATAAAGATGAAATTGGCGTTGGAATCATGGACGATGAAACCAAGCTCCCGCAGTCGGGCGGTGGTACGCTCCCGGGTCTGCATGATGCTATGCCGAGTACGCTCAAAGTATTCCACATCCCGAATAGCCGCCTCACCTGCGGCCAGCGCCAGGCGGTCCAGCGGATAGGAGTTAAAAGAGTTCTTCACACAGTTGACCCCGGCGATCAGGTCCGCATTTCCCAGAGCGTAGCCAATGCGCATACCAGCCAGAGAGCGGGACTTGGACATGGTGCAAACCACCACAAGGTTGGGATATTCGCTGATCAGCTCCACTGCGGACTGGGCGCCGAAGTCGGCATATGCCTCGTCCACCAGCACCACCACGTCCGGGTTGACGTCCAGAATACGGCGAATATCGGACAGTGGCAGGGTGCGGCCGGTGGGGGCGTTCGGGTTGCAGATGACCGCGCCGCCGTTGCCTCCAAGGAACTTCTCCACCGGCAGGGTAAAGTCCTCGTTCAGGGGAATCTCCTCATAGTCCAGGCCAAACAGTTGGGTATACACGGGATAGAAGCTGTAGGTGATGTCAGGGAACACCACCTTTTTACCCGGGGTGAAGAAGGCGTAGAAACAAAGTCCCAGCACCTCGTCCGAGCCGTTTCCGCAGAACACCTGCTCCGCCTTGAGGCCATGATATTCCGCGATGGCCTGCCGCAGAGCGGATGCCTCCGGGTCCGGGTACAGGCGCAGTCCCTCTCCCGCCGCATTCTCAATGGCCTTGAGCACCTGGGGCGAGGGAGGATAGGGATTCTCATTGGTATTCAATTTGATAAAGACCCGGTCCTTGGGCTGCTCACCCGGGGTATAGGGCACCAGATCCTTGATGCGTTCACTCCAAAAACGTTTCACAGTTCAGCTACCTCCGCGGCGGGAAACCATTTTTTGATGCTTTTCTCCGCCTTGCTTCTGGGGATCATCAGCTCATGGCCACATCCTTCACAGCGCAGCTTGAAATCCATACCCACACGCAGCACCAGCCAGAGCCGGCTGCCGCAGGGATGTGTTTTCTTCAGTTCCAGCGTATCGCCCACATGGATGTCCACAAACATCACTCCCTTGTTTTCTCATGTAGTTTATTATACTGACCCGTGCTTTTCCTGTCAATGCAGGATATCTGCCCGTTGGGCGCAATTACCATGAAATAAACTTGCAACTGGAACGGAAAAACAGTATAATATCTGCGTTGTCGTGCGGGCATGACCTGCCCGGCCACCCCCACAGGCCTTTATACAGAAAGGAACCAAAATGAAAAAAACACTTCGTTTCATGGCCGTTCTGGCCCTCACTTTTTCTCTGCTCTCTATTCATGTCAGCGCCTTGAGCGTGGAGGATGCCCGGAACCTGCTGGAGGAATACCACATTGACGATCTCCCCCCGGAAGCGGCCCAGGCCCAAACTCTGGAGGAGCTTCTTTCCCTTTTGAACGACCCCTACACCGTCTACATGCCTGAGCAGGCGCACAAGGATTTTGTCGACAGCATCAACGATACCAAACTGATCGGCATTGGCGTCTCCATCGAGGTGCATGAAAATGGCATCTTCATTTCCTCCGTTCTGGACGACTCCCCTGCTCTGGACGCTGGTCTGACCATGGGTGATATCATTCAGGCGGTAAACGGCATCCCATTGACCGATACCGAACAGGCTCGTTCCCTGCTGGCCGGCGAAGCAGGCACCGCTGTGACCATCACCGTGCTCCGGTCAGACGGAACGGTGACAGACTTTGAACTGATCCGCCGTGAGATTACCGTACCCACCACGGTACAGTATGCGCTGTCTGACGACGGCAATGCCTGCGTCATCATTTGTAACAGCTTCGGAAATGAGACCCCAGTCCACATTTCCAATGCTTTGAAGCAGTATGATGAGTCTGTAAACGGCTTTATCATTGACCTGTCCTCCAATCCCGGTGGCACCAGCAACTCCGGTGCCGCCACCGCCGGCTGCTTTATCGGCAGTGCAACCATGCTTTACCTGCGGGATGGCCAGGACAACTACAGCTATACCTACACCCCGTCCAATATCTCCGCCCTGACCCAGAAAGGCGCCATCGTGCTCACCAGCCCCTACACCGCCAGCAGCTCAGAGTTGTTCCTGGGCGCCATCCGGGACCACAGTGCGGGCATCGCCATCGGCCAGCGCACCCTGGGTAAGGGTGTTGCCCAGCTCATGGCGGACAAAAGCAACTTTCCTGATCTGTTCGATGGCGACGCCCTGAAGATCACTGTCTACCGCTTCTTCTCTCCCGGCGGCACCACCAATGACAAGATTGGCGTCATGCCTACACTGCTCATGTCTCTGGAAAATACCTACCGCGCCGCACTGCTGCTGTGCGGTGACTATACCGGTAGTGCCGAAGGACAGTTGAAGCTGACCCTGTCCAACCAGATTTATTACATTGACCTGAACACCGCCATGAGCGAGGACTTTCGTCCTGCCTTTGTGGAACTGCTGGAAGCCCTCCCCCTCAGCGCCCGGCTGCGCTGTGATAATGGAAACGGCAAATATACGGATACCACCCCCAAGGCTGTTGCCGAAATG
>JAZSJB010000049.1:0-16165 GCA_045534105.1 Lawsonibacter sp.
CGCCTGTACGACGTGGGCGAGCAGTTCCACGAGGGCGGCGTGCCTGATGAGCGCTATGAGATCCCCTTCGGCGACACCAACAAGGTCCGCGACGGTAAGGATGTCACCATCCTGACCATCGGCGCCACCCTGTACCGCGCCACGGATGCCGCCAAGACCCTGAGCGAGAAGTACGGCATCGAGGCCGAGATCATCAACCTGCACTCTCTGTCCCCCCTGGACTACACCAAGATCGTGGAGTCTGTTCGCAAGACCGGCCGTGTGGTCCTGGCTTCCGATGCCTGCGCCCGCGGTTCCTTCCTCAACGACGTGGCCGCCAAGATCACCGAGCTGTGCTTCGACGATCTGGACGCTCCTCCCGTCGTCGTGGGCGCCCGCAACTGGATCACTCCTCCCTTCGAGTTTGACGAGTTCTTCTTCCCCCAGGCCGGTTGGATCCTGGACGCCATCAACGACAAGCTCATCCCCCTGCCCGGCCATGTGTCCGAAAACGGCGTGACCGAGACCGAGCAGCTGCGCCGCGCCAAGGAAGGCGTGTAATCCTTCCGCTTCCCCATATTTGCGCATTAAAAGGGCGGGACTTCGGTCCCGCCCTTGGTTTTATTCAAAAATTCCGTTCTCTGGGATAATGTGCCCTAATTGGCAATTTCTTTTTTTGCTGTTCCATTGTATAATGGAGACCAAACAACAAGGCGCAACGCCGGAAAAGAGGATACACAACATGGGATATCAGTACTGGAGCTATGAGACCCTGGACCGTCTGTGCATGGACGCATTCACCAACCCCAAGTTCGGCTTCACTCAGGACCAGGCCCGCATTATCACCGACGTACTGCTGACCAGCGATCTGTTCGGCATCGAAAGCCACGGCATGCAGCGCATGGCCCGCTACCACAAGAGCATTGAGCGCGGCATGATCAAGCTGGGCGTGGAGCCCGAGGTGGTCTTTGAGACCCCCGTCTCCGCGGTCATCGACGGCCACGACGGCATGGGTCAGCTTGTCGGCCACAAGGCTATGACCATGGCCATCGAAAAGGCAAAGAAGGTGGGTATCGGCATCGTCACCGCCCGCAACTCCAACCACTACGGCATCGCCGGCTACTACGCCAAGCTGGCCTGCGATCAGGGCCTGATCGGCATGTCCTGCACCAACTCCACCGCCATTATGGTGCCCACCAACGGCCGCATGGCCATGATCGGCACCAACCCCATCGCCGTGGCCATGCCCGCCGAACCCTATGACTTCTTCTTCGATGCCTCCACCACCGTGGTCACCCGAGGCAAGCTGGAGGTCTATAACAAACTGGGCAAGCCCCTGCCTGAGGGCTGGGCGCTGGACAAGGATGGCAAGCCCTCCTCTGACGCGGATGACGTGCTTAAGAACATCACCGCCAAGAATGGCGGCGGTATCATGCCTCTGGGCGGCGATACCGAGCATCTGGGTGGCCACAAGGGCTACGGCTATGGTATGATCTGCGAGATCTTCTCCTCAATCCTGTCTCTTGGCTCCCCCTCCCACCTGACCACCATGAACAACAAGGGCCTGATCTGCCACGGTTTCGTGGCCATCGACCCCAAGATCTTTGGTGACGCTCAGGCCATTAAGGATCACCTGTCCGGCTATCTGCAGGAGCTGCGCGAGTCTCCCAAGGCCGAAGGTGCCGAGCGTATCTATACCCACGGCGAGAAGGAAGTGGAAGCCGTGGCCGAGCGCATGAAGAACGGCATCCCCGTGCTGGACAACACCATGGTGGAGGTCCTGGACCTGTGCAACTATCTGGACATGGACTTCTCCAGCTACTTCGGCGACTACCTGCCCCCCAAGAGCGACTTCAAGGGCAACACGTTCTAAAATTGCAAACGAAAGCGGCGTCCGGCAAAGCCGGACGGCGCTTTTTCAGTTCCCGAACACAAATTTCTCAATGGCGTAAGCCACGCCGTTTTCATCACAGTCCAAAGTAACGTAATCCGCCACATCCTTCAGCCCCTGATAGGCGTTGCCCATAGCCACACCAATCCCGGCTGTTTGGATCATGGTCAGATCGTTGCTCCCATCTCCGAAAGCCATGGTGTCCTTCACGTCCACCCCCAGATGGGCGCACAGGTGCTTCAGGGCATCTCCCTTATTGGCCCCCATGGCGTTGACCTCGATATTGTTGGCAATGGAGCTGGTGACCCGCAGATGGGGGAACAGCTCCGGCACCCGCTCCAACTCCACCGTCCGGCGGTCCATATCCTTGAAAAAGGTCATCACCTTTTGCACCTTATGCCGACGAATGATCTCTTTCACATCGTCCACAGGGGTGCGGAGTTCCTTGAGCATGGTCACTACGTAGGGCACGGTGGCGAACTCATCAATACGCGCGTAGTGGCTGCGGTCCATGTAGCCCCAGCCCTCCACGTAGCAGTCGCAGATGGTAGGCAGAGACTCAAAGTACTCGTAGACAGCCAGCGCCTCCTCCGAGGAAAGTTCCTCCTCGTGGAGCACCGCTTTCTCCTTTGCGTCGTAAATTTGGGCGCCGTTCACCGTGACCACGTAGCGCACGAAGGGCAGCTTACGCACCACCTCAGGCATAGCATCGTAAAAGCGCCCGGTGGAGGGCACGATGTGCACCCCCATCTCCGCCGCCCGTTCCAGCGCCGCATAGTCGACCGGGGAGATTGTCTTGTGGCTGGTAAGCAGCGTCCCGTCCAGATCCAGCAAAATGACTTTGACGGCCATCTTAGCCCTCCTGCAGCATCTTATCCAGCAGCGCTCGCAGGGACAGGGCACTGGCCCGATTCATCACAATGCTCACCACCTGCTCGGCGGCGGGGGTGGACACGGTCTCCACTCCCTTGGAGGTGACCGTCATGGCCGTCTCCATGTATTTATAGGTAGCATCCAGTGTGATCTCCATAATCTCCCCTTCGGGATTGCAAACCTTTCGCAGGCCAAAGGTATTGGCATAAACAGGTTTCATTTTTATTGCCTCATTTCAATCTATTTCCGTCCAGCACGGCCTGCACCAGCGCTTCCCCCTCGTAGCACAGCTTCAGGGAGAAGAATGGCACATCCTGCTTCAGCAGGCGCAGGAAGATTTCGTCCCCCTCCCAGTGGGGGATCTTTGTCAGCATGTCCCAGGGCAGCCACTCCAGCTCCCCCTCGTCACACTGCTTCAGTTCCCCCTCAAAGCCGTTGGCGGTGAACAAATGCATGTACTCCGTGGGCCAGCGGTCGGACACAAATGTGACGATACCCCGGTAGGCATAGTCGGTCAGAGTCAGCCCAGTCTCCTCCCGCACTTCCCGCAGCAGGCAGTCTTCCGGGCTTTCCTTGTCTTCAAACTTGCCCCCGATGCCGATCCATTTGTCTTTGTTCAGATCATTTTCCTTCTTGACCCGGTGGAGCATCAGACACTCGTCCCCCCGCAGAATATAGCAAAGGGTGGTGTTGATCATCCCCGAAATCCCATCTTCTGGGCCGCTTTTTCATACCAGGGAGTGGCTACGCCCAGCTGCTTGCCCAGCCGGACCACCTGGAACAGCAGGGTGTCCAGTTCGGAGTTCTTGCCCGCGTCCACGTCACGCTTGAGAGAAGTGGACGCCCCGGGGGCCAGATTGTCCAGGATGGCCAGATTGTTGGCAACGATGTCCACGGGGAAGGTGATGTCCATAGCCTTGGCCAGCGCCTCAACCTCTTTGACCAGGGCTACGAAAGTGTCCCGTTCCACGCCATCCTTGTGCATGGCCTCCGCCTTCACGTCATAGTACAGGCCGCAGGCCGCCATGGGGGAGACGAAGGAGAACTTCTGCAGGGCATCGCGCTGAATGTTCTCGGACACGCCGCCCTCAATGCCGCACTCCTTCAGTTCTTTGGCGATCTCCTCCAGCACGGGTCGGTAGTCCTCCTCCTTGCGCACACCGAAAAAGACCTTCAGCACCGCACCGCTCATCAGGATGGTGCCGGGAGCCTTGATCTCCGCGGCAATATAGATGCAGCCATCGGTGACCAGCAGCTCAGGCAGCTGGGGCTGAATGGAGCCGCCGATGCCAAAGCCGTTCAGGATAGGGATGACCACGGTGTCCTTGCCCGCCACCTTGCGGATAAAGGGGATGCTGTCGTTGATGGAATAGCCCTTCACGCACAGCAGGATCACGTCGGGAGTGTCGTTGTAATGCTCCATATCGCTGGCCTTCACCGGAACGGCAAAGGTGCCACGATGGCCGGTCTCCAGCACCAGGCCATTGTCCTGAATGGCCTTCAGGTGCTCGCCTCGGGCGATCACATGTACGTCCTTGCCCGCAGCCCCCAAATAGGCCGCCAGACATCCGCCGGTCCCGCCGGCACCGATCACAAGATACTTCATATTTCTCATAAATCATTCTCCTTCTCTGGTATTTTCTCATAATACCATGTTTTACCGCCAAAGAAAAGTGTTTTTCGCCTCAAACAAACAAACAAACGGGACAGCCACCTGCTGCCCCGTTTAAACGAGCTTATTTTCTCCAGAAGAGATAGTATGCCGCTTCACGGTCTTTCACCGCGTCTTCCTGCAGCACCTCCATGCTGCACAGGGCAATGACGCCGTTTTTCACTTCTACCTTGCCCTTGCGCCCTTTCTCCTCATACTTTCCTTCTTTATAGGAGGGGTCAAGAATGGCGATGCGTCCATCAGGTTCCTCACCGATCACGGCAACATAGTGGCGATTGTGGGTAAACACCCCGATATGATCCTCTCTCTCTCCCACATGGGCAACCGCCGCTCCGCCGGTGCGCAGGCAGGCGCGCAGCTGCTCCGGGTCGCCCGTCATCTCAAGGCGCAACCCCATCTTTTCCGCAAAAGCAGGTGCAAAGCGCCGATAGTTCGTCCCCACCCGATGGTTGGCCTGCGCATCATAGGAAAGCTGGATGGCATCGGGAATCTCAAACTGATAGTACGGCAGCAGCCGATCGGCCACCATGATGGCAGAACACAGACCGCAGCCGGAAGAACGAATCGTGGTCGTCAAGCCTTTCTCCCGCGCTTCCCCCTCCAGCGTGGTTCTGGTAATGTAGGGAATATCCGCATGATCCAGTTGGTTGATGTATTTCATGGTATATATCCTCGTTTCAACGGAAGTTCCAGCTTATTCTAACAGTAGCCCGCCCTCTATGCAAGCTTTTTTGCGCATAAGGCCCCCGACCATCGGTCGGGGGCCTTCAATTCTGATGATTGATTACACCAGCTGGACAATGGCCATCTCGGCAGCGTCGCCGCGGCGGGGACCGATCTTAACGATACGGGTGTAACCGCCGTTACGCTCAGCGTACTTGGGGCCGATCTCCTTGAACAGCTTGTTGGCCACATCCTCCTTGGTGATGTAGGCCATAGCGGCACGATAGGAGGCCAGGTTGTTGGTCTTGGCCAGGGTGATCATCTTCTCCGCCACGGGAGCGACTTCCTTGGCGCGGGTGACGGTGGTCTTGATCTGGCCGTTCTCCAGCAGATAGGTGACCATGGCGCGCAGCATAGCCTTGCGCTGGTCGCTGGTGCGGCCCAGCTTACGATGCTTCAGAGACATAATAAACTCTCCTTCGACCTCGCGTGGCGAGATCCATTCAAATTCGTTCTTTCGGCCTTGCGGCCCGGAATCCCACTGTGTGGACGGCTTTTGCCGTGGGTGAAGCGGAACGTTACATACCTTCATCCCGATTCCATTGCCCTTTTTAGGTGCTTAGTTCTCTTCCGTAGCCAGAGACAGGTCCATCATGGACAGCTTGTTCATGACCTCTTCCAGGGACTTGCGGCCCAGGTTGCGAACCTTCATCATCTCTTCTTCGGTCTTGGAGATCAGATCCTCCACCGTGTTGATGTTGGCACGCTTCAGGCAGTTGAACGAGCGGACAGACAGATCCAGCTCCTCAATAGTCAGTTCCAGAACCTTGTTGCGCTCCTTCTCCGGCTTATCCACCACAGTGGACCGGTTGCCCATGGTCTCGGACAGATCGGTAAACAGGGTGAAGTGGTCGCAGAGGATGCGGGCACCCAGAGAGACAGCGTCCCGGGCGTCGATGGTCCCGTTGGTCCACACTTCCAGTGTCAGCTTGTCATAGTCCGTGGCATCACCCACACGGGTGTTCTCCACAGTGTAATTGACCTTGCGCACGGGGGTGTAGATGGAGTCAACGGGGATCACGCCGATCACAGACTGAGCATTCTTGTTCTTGTCAGCTGGGACGTAGCCACGGCCGTGGGACAGGGTCAGCTCCATGTTCAGAGTGGCGTCCACGTCCAGAGTGGCAATGTGCAGCTCAGGGTTAAGAATCTCCACCTCGCCGTCGGCCTTAATATCGCCGGCGGTGACGGTGCACGGACCGGTAGCCTCAATGTAAACGGTCTTGACGCCCTCGCTGTGCAGCTTGGCGATGATACCCTTGACATTGAGCACGATCTCGGTAACATCCTCCTTCACGCCGGGGATGGTGGAGAACTCGTGCTGGATACCGGCAATCTTGATGGACGTGACCGCGGTACCGGGCAGAGAAGACAGCAGGATGCGGCGCAGAGAGTTACCCAGAGTGGTGCCGTAGCCCCGCTCAAGGGGCTCAACCACATACTTGCCATAGGAAGCGTCGCCGGGATTCTCTACGCATTCAATGCGGGGCTTTTCGATTTCTACCATGCGATGTTACCCTCCTTCTTGCGGCGGCGGTGATCCGCCGCCTTGTTCAGCTCACCAATGATCGAGGGTTATCTATTACTTGGAGTACAGCTCGACGATCAGGTGCTCTTCCACGGGGAAGTCAATGTCCTCGCGGGTGGGCAGGGCGACAACCTTGCCCTCCAGGGTGTTCTTGGCATGGTCCAGCCACTTGGGCACGTTGACGGCGATAGCGTCCTCGCCCAGCAGTCTCTTGAACTTGACGGAAGCGCGGCTCTTCTCGCGAACCTCGATCACGTCGCCCACCTTCACCAGGAAGGAAGGCACGTCCACGCGCTGACCATTCACGGTGAAGTGGCCGTGGCTCACCAGCTGACGAGCCTCACGGCGAGTCATGGCAAATCCCAGGCGGAACACGACGTTGTCCAGACGGCGCTCGATCAGAGTCAGCAGATTCTCGCCGGACTTGCCGGGCATACGGGAAGCCTTCTCGTAGTAAGCATGGAACTGCTTCTCCATGATACCGTAGATGAACTTGACCTTCTGCTTCTCGGTCATCTGCATGGCGTACTCAGACTGCTTCTTGCGCATCTGACCCTTGGGGTTGCGGTTGGTTTCCTTCTTGTTATAGCCCATGGTGGCGGGAGACAGGTTCAGAGTCTTGCACCGCTTGGCGATGGGCTGCATATTCTTAGCCATGGATCAATTCCTCCTTCTTCCAGATTACACGCGGCGACGCTTGGGGGGACGGCAGCCATTGTGGGGAACGGGAGTCACGTCCTTGATCATGGTGACTTCCAGGCCCACGGCCTGCAGGGCACGGATGGCAGCCTCGCGGCCGGAACCGGGGCCCTTGACGAACACCTCAACACTCTTCAGGCCGTACTCCATCGCAGCCTTGGCAGCGGTCTCAGCCGCGGTCTGGGCAGCAAAGGGAGTGGACTTACGGGAGCCGCGGAAACCCAGACCACCGGAGGAGGCCCAGGACAGGGCATTGCCCTGCGCGTCGGTCACAGTGACCATGGTGTTGTTGAAGGAAGAGCGGATATGCACCTGGCCCTTCTCAACGTTCTTGCGCTCGCGGCGCTTACGGACAACTTTCTTGCCCTTGGTATTAGCAGCCATTGCTATTCCCTCCTTACTTCTTCTTGTTGGCGACGGTACGCTTGGGACCCTTGCGAATACGGGCGTTGGACTTGGACCGCTGACCGCGCACGGGCAGACCCTTGCGGTGACGGATGCCACGATAGCAGCCGATTTCGGTCAGACGCTTGATGTCCATAGCGACGTTGCGGCGCAGGTCGCCTTCCACAGTGTAGCTATTGGCGATGACACCGCGCAGCTTGTCCTCGTCCTCCTCGGACAGGTCCTTCACACGGATGTCGGGGTTCACCCCAGCCTCAGCCAGGATCTTGTTGGCGCTGGTGCGCCCAATGCCGTAGATATAAGTGAGAGCGATCTCAATGCGCTTCTCTCTCGGCAGGTCAATACCGGCAATACGAGCCATTTTTTACAGCACCTCCAATTAACCTTGTCTCTGCTTATGCTTAGGGTTTTCGCAAATTACCATGACTTTGCCCTTGCGCTTGATGACTTTGCACTTCTCGCACATGGGCTTCACGGACGGTCTTACTTTCATTGTGATAACCTCCTAATGAATGCCTTATGGCCCCATCGTTGTCGCGGGCTTCATATCCCTCGCTTCCGCCACAGGCGAAAGCTCGCTCATTACACCGCTCCTCCTCTCCAAACGCGACCCGCTGTGCTGGGCTCGCGTTTGGTGTCCGCCCTGCGGGCGGATGGCTTTGCTCGGGTCCGGTGGCGCAAGGTCCTCCAGAAATCCCTCGACAACGTGGTCGTTTTTACTTACTTCGATCTCCAGGTGATCCGACCGCGGGTCAGATCGTAAGGAGACATCTGAACAGTTACTTTATCCCCGGGCAGGATGCGGATAAAGTTCATACGCAGCTTGCCGGAGATGTGAGCTAGGATGATGTGGCCGTTGCCGATGTCCACATGGAACGTGGTATTGGGCAGAGACTCGGTCACAACGCCCTCCAGCTCGATCATATCGTCTTTTGCCAAGCTATTTTCCTCCCTTGAAGGCGGCCAGAACGATTCGTATCGCTCTGTCAGACACCGTTTCCTTGTTTTGCAGTTTACGGATGACCGGGTGATCAAATTCACCCCAGTCCAGCGGTTGGACGTGACCCGGCTTTTTCAGCTTGGGTCTTGCGGCCTTACGTTGTTTTCCGTTGGTCAGGAGCAGGCGGCCCGTTTCCGGGTCCGTTCCCACCACACAGAACAATTCATCTTTGTCGTGTCCGGCTATGGACCGGACGATCCAACCGGTACAGTCAGTCATGGCTGCGCTCCTCAACCGTGGTGAGCACTTCGGCCTCCCCCTCAGTAATGAGGATGGAGTTTTCGTAGTGGGCAGACAGGGAGCCATCCTTGGTCTTGACGGTCCAGCCGTCCTTGAGCACAAAGATCGCCTTGTCTCCCGCGTTCACCATGGGCTCCACCGCCAGAGTCATACCCGGCTGAAGTCGGGCACCATGACCGGCAGGGCCGTAGTTGGGGATCTCGGGGGCTTCGTGGAGCTTTGCGCCCACACCGTGTCCCACATACTCCCGCACCACGCTGAAGCCGTTTGCTTCCACATACTGCTGCACCGCGTGGGATATGTCGGACACCCGATGGCCCGGACGGGCAAATTTGATGCCCTCCCAGAAACTCTGCTCCGTAACGGCAATGAGCCGCAGCGCTTCGTCACTGACCTGTCCACAGGGGAAGGTAGCGGCGCAGTCGCCGTGGAAGCCGTCGATGAACGCGCCAACGTCAATGCTGACAATATCGCCTTCCTGCAGGGTTCTGGATCCGGGAATGCCATGGATAACTTCATCATTCACCGAGATGCAGGCAGAGCCGGGAAAACCGCCGTAGCCCAAAAAGGAGGGCTTGGCTCCGCAGCTTTTGATAAAGAGGCGGACAGCCTTGTCGATCTCTTTTGTGGTGATGCCCGGTCTGACCATGGAGCCGGCCAGCGCTCTTGCCTGAGCAGTGATCCGCCCGGCTTTGCGCATAGCCTCGACCTCTCGCGGGGACTTGAGCGATATCATCTCGATGCCTCTCACAGCCCCATAGCCTCCATGATCGCAGCGGTGATGCCGTCGATGTCGCCGTTTCCGGCCACTTCGCGCAGCAGGCCGCGCTTGCCGTAGTAGTCCTTCAAGGGTTCGGTCTGCGCATGGTATACCTCAAGGCGGTGATGTACCGTCTCAGGGGCGTCGTCCGTGCGCAGAACCAGCGTTCCGCCGCAGGAATCGCAGATGCCTTCCTGCTTGGGTGGCAGGGCCTTGATATGATAGGTCGCCCCGCATCCGGGGCAAGCACGCCGTCCGGCCATGCGCTCCTCGATGTCCTTGTCGGCCACTTCAATGGAAATCACATGGTCAAACTCGATGCCTGCCTGGGCCAGAGCTTCCGCCTGGGCCAGGGTGCGGGGCACCCCGTCCAGGATGTATCCCTGCTGGCAGTCGCCCTGAGCAAGCCGCTCGGACAGGATCTGCATGATCAGATCATCCGGAGCAAACTTACCGGCGTCCATCAGGGATTTTACCTGCAACCCCACCTCAGTGCCATCCTTGATGGCCTGACGCAGTATGTTGCCGGTAGAAATAGTCGGGATACTCAGGCGCTTACTCAATTCAGCGGCCTGTGTGCCTTTGCCTGCGCCGGGGGCGCCCAGCAGAATCAGCCTAACTCCCATGCAGCACGCCTCTTACTCCAGGAAGCCCTTGTAATGACGCATGAGCATCTGAGCTTCCAGAGCCTTGACTGTCTCCAGAGCAACACCGACCACGATGATGACGGAAGTGCCGCCGATGGCCAGGGTCTGAATGCCGATGATGTTGGCGGTGATGATGGGTGCCAGCGCGATCACAGCCAGATACATGGCGCCGAACAGAGTGATCTTGTTGAGGACCTTGGTGATGAAGTCGGCGGTGGGCTTACCGGGACGGAAGCCGGGGATAAAGCCGCCGTTTTTCTTCAGGTTATTGGCAACCTCAACAGGGTTAAAGCTCATGCCGGCGTAGAAGTAGCTGAAGCCCAGGATCAGCAGGAAGTACACCACGCAGTAGAACACGCCGGAGCTGTCGAACACCTTGAGCATGTTGTACCAGAAGGTACCTTCCGTGCCGGAAGAGGGGATGAACGCGCCGATGGTGGCGGGCAGGGAAGCAATGGACTGAGCGAAGATGACGGGCATAACGCCGCTCATGTTCACCTTCATGGGGATGTGGGTGGACTGACCACCGTACATCTTGCGGCCCACCACGCGCTTGGCGTACTGCACCGGGATCCGGCGCTCCGCGTTGCTGATAAACACGATGAACACAACCAGCGCCAGCATCGCCAGCACGATCAGGATCGCGCCCCACCAGGGCAGCACAAAGGTGGTCTCGCTGGCCTCCAGGCCGGCGAAGTTGTTGCGCACGCCGGCGTACATGGTCATGACCAGCTGAGGCACGCGGGAAACGATACCCGCGAACAGAATGATGGAAATACCATTGCCCACACCGAACTCGGTGATCTGCTCACCCAGCCACATCAGGAAGGCGGAGCCGGCGGTGAAGGACAGCACGATAACGATGCCGGCCCACACAGCAGGGACCTCGCCCAGGTTCAGCAGATCATAGTGCTTGATCATGCTGTAGTAGCCGAAGCCCTGCAGCAGGGCAATGGCCACGGTGGCGTAACGGGTGATGGAAGCGATCTTCTTGCGGCCTTCCTCGCCGCCCTCCTTTGCCAGCCGCTCCAGAGCAGGGATGGCCACGGTCAGCAGCTGGATGATAATCGAGCTGTTGATATAGGGCTGGATGGACAGGGCAAAGACCGTTGCCATAGAGAAGGCAGAGCCGCTCATGGCATTGATCAGATCGAAAATGGTACCGCTGCGGCTGTTCAGATACTGACCCAGCATATCGGTGTTGATATAAGGCACCGGCACGGCAGAACCAAGACGGAAGATGAGCAGCGCGAAGATGGTAAACAGGATCTTCTTGCGCAGTTCGGGGATCTTCCAGGCGTTACGGATGGTCTGGATCATTTAGACCACCTCCGCCTTCCCGCCGGCAGCCTCGATCTTCTCTTTGGCAGAGGCGGAGAAAGCGGAAGCGCGGACAGTCAGCTTCTTGGTCAGGCTGCCGTTGCCCAGGATCTTCACGCCATACTCGCACTTGGAGAGGATGCCCTTCTCCAGAAGATCGCTAGCGCTCACGGTGGCGCCGTCCTCAAACTTCTCCAGAGCGGAGAGGTTCACGGCCTCCAGACGCTTGGCGAAAATGTTGTTGAAACCACGCTTGGGCAGGCGACGCACCAGAGGCATCTGGCCGCCCTCAAAGCCCACGCGCACGCCGCCGCCGCTACGGGCCCACTGGCCCTTGTGACCGCGGCCGGCAGTCTTGCCGTTGCCGGAACCCTTGCCGCGGCCCTTGCGGTAGGCCTTGGGGTTGGAACCGGCAGCGGGGGAGAGATCATGCAGATTCATTGTTGCGTACCTCCTATTACTGTTCCTCGGTCACCTGGAGCAGATAACCGATGTGGGCGATCTTAC
Source organism: Lawsonibacter sp. (assembly GCA_045534105.1). Classification (GTDB taxonomy): domain Bacteria; phylum Bacillota; class Clostridia; order Oscillospirales; family Oscillospiraceae; genus Lawsonibacter. The sequence goes on from JAZSJB010000049.1 coordinate 12,245, forward strand.
CCCGGGTAGCCGCGTTGTCGGGCTGCACGGTGGTGTCGCCGATCTTGCGCAGGCCCAGAGCCTCGGCAGTCGCCTTGTGCTTGGCGATACGGCCGTTCAGGCTCTTGACCAGTTTAATGTTCAGGTTAGCCATTTTGAACGTCCTCCTTAACCCTGGATCTCTTCCACGCTCTTGCCGCGGATGCGGGCCACTTCCTCAGGAGTCTTCAGAGACTTCAGACCCTCGAAGGTGGCAGCAACAACGTTCTGAGGATTGTTGGAGCGCAGGCACTTGGAACGGATGTCCTTGATGCCAGCAGCCTCCATCACAGCACGCAGGGGGCCGCCGGCGATGATATCGGTACCGGCGGAAGCGGGCTTCATCAGCACGCGGCCGGCGCCGTGCTCACCGATCACCTCGTGAGGGATGGTGGTGTTGGACATGGACACAGTGATCAGGTTCTTCTTGGCATCCTCGATGCCCTTGCGGATGGCCTCGGGAACTTCGGCAGCCTTACCGGTGCCGTAACCAACGCGGCCCTTCTCGTCGCCAACCACCATCAGGGCAGCGAACTTCATCACGCGGCCGCCCTTAACGGTCTTGGACACGCGGTTCAGAGCAACGAGCTTCTCAACAAACTCGCTGGGCTCTCTTTCAAATCTAGCCATAGTTGTTTCCTCCTCCCTTAGAACTGCAGGCCGCCCTCGCGGGCACCCTCGGCCAGGGCCTTCACGCGGCCGTGATAGACATAGCCGCCGCGGTCGAACACCACGGTGTCGATGCCCTTGGCCTTGGCGCGCTCGGCCACATTCATGCCAACCTGCTTGGCGGCATCGGACTTGGTGCCCTCACAGGCAAAGTCCTTCTCCAGGGAAGAAGCGGTGACCAGGGTCACGCCGTTCACATCGTCGATGATCTGGGCGTAGATGTTGGTCTCGCTACGGAACACGTTCAGACGGGGACGCTCGGGCGTGCCGGAAATCTTAGCACGCACGCGCTTGTGGCGCTTGATGCGCTGAGAACGGGTATCGGGTCTGTTGATCATAGTGGCACACCTCCTTCTTACTTCTTGGCGCCGGTCTTACCAACCTTGCGGCGGATGACCTCGTCCACATACTTGATGCCCTTGCCCTTATAAGGCTCGGGGGGTCTCTTCTCTCTCACTTCGGCCGCGAACTGACCAACCTGCTGCTTGTCGCAGCCATTGATGATAATCTTGTTGGGGCCGGGCACTTCGATGGTGATGCCGGGGACCTCCTCCATGATGACCTGGTGGGAGTAGCCCAGATTCATGACCAGCTTGTTGCCTTCCTTGGCCACACGGTAACCGACGCCGTTAACGTCCAGTTCCTTCTTGTAGCCCTCGGTGACGCCCACCACCATGTTGTTGATCAGGGTGCGGGTCAGGCCGTGCAGCGCGCGGTTCTCCTTGGAATCATTGGGACGGGAAACGGTCAGCACGCCGTTGTCCATGGCAATGACCATGTTGGCGTTGAACTGACGGGTCAGGGTGCCCTTGGGGCCCTTGACGGTGACGACATTGTTATCGCCCAGAGTGATCTCCACGCCGGCGGGGACGGTGATCGGAGCTCTTCCAATTCTGCTCATTTCGATATACCTCCTTACCAGACGAACGCCAGGACTTCGCCGCCGACATGGGCTTCGCGAGCCTTCTTGTCGGTCATGACGCCCTTGGACGTAGACACAATGGCGATACCCAGGCCGTGCAGGACGCGGGGCAGCTCCTCGGCGCCGGCGTATACACGCAGACCGGGCTTGGAGACACGGCGCAGACCGGAGATAACCTTCTCCTTACCGGCACCGTACTTCAGGGTGACCCGGATGACGCCCTGAGTGCCGTCGTCGATCAGCTGGAAGTTCTTGATATAACCTTCATCCAGCAGGATCTGAGCGATGGCCTTCTTCATGTTGGAAGCGGGGACATCCACAGTGTCATGCTTTGCGTTGTTTGCGTTGCGGATACGAGTGAGCATATCCGCGATGGGATCTGTGATATGCATGGATTTTGACCTCCTTTTTAGGTTACGGGGTTTGCCCGTATAGACGGCAAGGTATCGAAGTTAGGCACCTTCGACCTGTTGTCCGTCCTTGTGCCTGGTTGGGGCAGGCACAGTGTTTTTTGGTATCCGGTTGGGGCAGATACCTATATCAAAACTGCTCACACAGCTCTGACCGATGTTTCCCCTGTACGCGGCAAAGCCCCGCACCCGTGCGTTTTTCGCACAGTTTGCGGGTTTATGCTGTTGCCTCAGGGGCAGAACTCCCGACTGCGTTGGGAGCTTTTTGTGGCGATCGCGCAAATCGCAACAACTTATTATACCTTTACATCATTAGAAATGCAAGGCTTTTTGCGCTCGCACGCACGAACGCGTGGAAAGATTATTCCGGAGAGGGGCATTTTCGCCCCTCTCCGGGAATTTTTTCCACTTACCAGGACGCCTTCTTCACGCCGGGGATCTGGCCCTTGTAGGCCATCTCACGGAAGCAAATACGGCAGATGCCGTAGTCACGCAGGTAGGCGTGGGGACGGCCGCACAGCTTGCAGCGGTTGTACTGGCGAGTAGAGAACTTGGGAGTTCTCTGCTGCTTCAGGATCATAGATTTCTTAGCCATGTCTGTGTTCCTCCTTAGCGAGTGGCGAAGGGAGCGCCGATCAGAGTCAGCAGCTCGCGGGCCTCTTCGTCAGACTGGGCGGTGGTCACCATCACGATGTCCATGCCGCGGATCTTGTCGATCTTGTCGTACTCGATCTCGGGGAAGATCAGCTGCTCCTTGATACCCAGGGCATAGTTGCCGCGGCCGTCAAAGCCGTCAGCGGAGATGCCGCGGAAGTCACGCACGCGGGGCAGGGCCACGCTGAACAGACGATCCAGGAACTCCCCCATCTTGTCGCCGCGCAGAGTCACCTTGGCGCCGATGGGCATGCCCTCACGCAGCTTGAAGTTAGCCACGGACTTCTTGGCCTTGGTGATCACAGCCTGCTGGCCGGAGATGGTGGTCAGATCGCGGACAACGGCGTCCAGAACCTTGGGGTTCTCGCGGGCCTCGGAGCAGCCCACGTTGATGACGATCTTGTCCATGCGGGGGATCTGCATGGTGGACTTGTAGCCGAACTTCTGCATCAGAGCAGGAGCCACTTCGGCAGCATACTTAGCCTTCAGGTTAGGCACTTTCTTATCAGCCATCGTTTAACTCCTCCTCTCTCAGATCTCGGCGCCGCACTTCTTGCAGATGCGGACCTTCTTGTCACCCTCGACCTTGTGGCCGATGCGGGTGGGCTTATTGCACTTGGGGCAGACCTTCTGCACCTTGCAGGCGTAGATGGGAGCTTCCTTCTGCAGGATGCCGCCCTCCTCGCCCTGCTTGCGGGGCTTGGTGTGGCGGGAGACGACGTTGATCTTCTCCACAACGACCTTGCCGCTGTTGGGCATAACTTCCAGGACCTTGCCCTGCTTGCCCTTGTCCTTGCCGGACAGAACGATCACCAGATCGTCCTTCTTGATGCTCATTTTGTTCATGTTCTTCGTCCTCCCTTACAGCACTTCGGGAGCCAGGGACAGGATCTTCATATAATCCTTGTCGCGCAGCTCACGGGCCACCGGGCCAAAGATACGGGTGCCGCGGGGGTTCTTGTCCTCCTTGATGATGACGGCGGCGTTGTCATCAAAACGGACATAGCTGCCGTCAGCGCGGCGCACACCCTTGGAAGAGCGGACGATAACGGCCTTGACGACCTCGCCCTTCTTCACGGTGCCGCCGGGAGCAGCCTTGCGGACGGAAGCGACGATCACATCGCCGATGTTGCCAAACTTACGCTTGGAGCCGCCCAGCACGCGGATGGTCTTGATTTCCTTGGCGCCGGTGTTGTCGGCAACCTTCAGATAGCTTTCCTGCTGAATCATACCGACACCTCCTTACTT
>JAZSJB010000111.1:0-11688 GCA_045534105.1 Lawsonibacter sp.
CGTTTAGCTGTACAATCTTCTCGGACATGGTTTGCTGTCTCCTTTCGAATGTGTGTGTTGCAACTTCATTCTACCAGAGATCTGCAAACCATGTCTCCTTTTTTACCCTTTTTCAATTTGCGCAATTTATTGTACCTTATCACAAGAACGGCGAGCCCTATGTATTCTCTTCAATCGCAGTAGAGTATACAGGTTGAAAATTCGAGCAAACTGCCCACCGATCATCTGACCGGTGGGCGGCACTTTGTTATAGGGTAATCCCTGCTATGTATTTGATATCAATCTCATGCCCCACGGCAGTGCGGTCAGCCCGTGCATATCTCGCAGTTCGTACGGGTATCATCTTCTTAATAATTTTGGGATATTTTGTCAAAAAAGGAGCCATTCCCTTTGTTTGTTAATTTTCTGTAAATATTTCGAGTTATGTGTACGCGAGCGTACACATTTCTATCGTATCCTGCTAAGGGTGGAGGGAAATATTTTTCTACTCAAAGGAGGATAAACATGAACGAAAATGAAGCGTATATGATCCCCGAGTGCAATCTATACCGAACCAAAGTTTTTTCGCAAGAGCCCACTTGCAAGCGACCATTAACAAAAGAGCCTCTCCCCATGGCTAACTTTGATTCCGCCCATCAACTTGAACTGAAAATACTGCATGCCCGAGAGAGGCTGGCCGCTCGTATTGAAAACGAGGGCTATTTAATCTGTGCCGAGCTAAAGCGGTTGCAGAAAGACACCTCACCGGCAGCAAAAAACATGATCAAAGAAATGCTTGACCGGCGAATCGATGCTCTGTGGCTCGCCAGCGCGGCAGATTATGTCGCTTTGTGTACATTAAGTCATCTCAGCAGTGTGCCGGAAGATTCCAATCACACCACAAAAAGCCTTGAATCGGTCAAAAACGCATTGCAGGCGGGTTTTGAGGAAATGATCCGGTATTCCATCATACAGTTTTCCAAACTACATCAGACATTCAAAGAACGGGTAGACGCAGTTGTCGATGCGTGGAACAACGGCTCGCGTGTACTTGCCGAGCAGGTTTTACGTTTGTTTACCTTCCATCGATTCGGACTTGGAGACTCTGTCCATCGCGCCAAAATCCAAGCGAAGCTGACCAGCATTGAGCGTAGCGGAAGATCGCAATATACCTACGTATGTGAACACTCAGAAACAACCTGTTCTCAGTGCCAGGCACTTGCTGGGCAGACCTTTAACATCTCAGATGCGCAAGAGGGAGTAAACCTGCCTCCCATGCATCCCAATTGCCGCTGCACGATTCAAGGATATCCCGTGTTGCCCGAGGAAATCATCACAAGTGGAATGCTGAAGCTGATTCCTGAAAGCGTTTTTCTGGCAACCATCGGTGCGGCTGTTGCGTCAACGAGTGAATCCCGTGGTGCCATAGCCGACTACATCAAAGACAGCTGGGCAACGCTTTTCGAAGATGCCATAAAGGAATATTACGGCACATTTACTACGATCAACATCGGCGGTGTCGAGTACCGAATCAACCGTAACAGTTTTACCGCTGTGGCAATCGGCCCAGACGGCGAACTTATTGTACCGGAAAATGCGAAACCATACGATAAGCAGATGCTGGAATTGATGCGAAAGCGGGATGAATTGCCGGAAGACAGCGAGGAACGAACGGAGATTCTGGCGGAAATTGAGCGATTGAATGAAGAAAACAAGGAAAACAACGACGAGCTACTCTCGGTTGTTTCCAAGCACCAATACAACTTCTATGTTTTGGGCGAAGATGTTACGGAGCAACTCAACGAATATATGCGACAGACAGAAATAGACTACGAGCATATGCATAGAAAACCCTGGATTGAAAATCTTTTCGAATTCGAAACGCTTGTAGATGACTTTAGTAAAATGGATCTAAAGCGGCAGCCCGGGTGGCAACATTCAGCCTTAATTTATGAAGGTGAAATCATCGACAGAGACGTACCCGGAAATATTAATTATGGGTATTTTGGCACTTTCTGCAACATTCCAAAGGCCGTTTTATTGCTTGGCGCCGGATACGCACAGATTCGGGATGGGAACTCAGCTTGGGATTTTTGGTTTGCGATTTTCGATGACCCAAGAGATACGTTCCGTGTCCTGCAAGGGATCGACATTTACGACCTTTGGCATTAAACATCGTGCAATTCGTAGTAATACCAATTGGCGCAAATTTTTTCGGTATAGTACCAATCTTGATCGTCACCGTATAGCCCATCATCCCGATAACCTTTTCTGTATGACGTACAATGCTTCAAGGACAATTGAGGACCATATATACCACTTTCATCATAGAGAGGGTCCTCATAAGCAAACAAATAGACATCTTCCGGTGAATAATAGTATCCGTAGTTTACTTCGGTGTCCCAAGAGCCGGTGCTAAAGAAGTGGAATGCTTGATGACCCAACGGAGAATCAATTTCAATGGTATCTTTGTTTTCCAGAACATAGGCTGTGATTTCTTTTTGGATTTTGCTTTGCTCCATATCGGCATACCAGCCTACGATTGAAAATGCTATGATAAAAAGGATTGCAACTATAATAACAGGAAGGGATACCAACAAGAAAAGAGATCCAACTTCTTTGAAATATCGTTTCATCGTATATCACCCAATAAAATTATAGTATACCGTCCGAACAAAAGTCAATCTATTGCAAAACACCGCCCTCCGATCATCTGACCGGTGGGCGGTATTGCGTTATACGGTAATCCCTGCTATGTATTTGATATCAACCTCATGCCCTACAGCAGTACGATCCGCTCTCGTATATTTCGCAGTTCGTACGGGTGTCATCTTCTTAATAATTTTGGTGAATTTTGTCAAAAAAGGGAGTTTATTGTAGATAAGTAACGAATTACTGAATCCCGAGGTATTAAAAATTATGTTGCCACACAAGCTATTGATGCAACCTCAAATGTGTGGTATAATAAAGCCGGTGATGAAGTATGCTGATACAAAGCGTTGTACAAAGCGAGGCCGCTCGGAATGAAAAAATGATTCAGCAATATGAAAATTTGCTCAGCGACCTGCCTCGTGGGTCTCTGATCTGCCGAAAAAAGGAATACTATTATCTGAAGTACCGCGAAAACGGAAAGATTTATGATAAATATATCGGAAAAGACCCCGAGGTCGTGTCCGACATCCGAATCAAATTGGAGCAGAGAAAGCATTATACGCAGATGCTCTCGGCACTGAAACAGGAGCAGAAGGCAATTCAAAAAATACTGGAGGGGCTGGCATGATCATCTATCACGGCAGTACTGTTTTGGTAGAAACACCGGAAATCCGTTCCGGAGATACCTTTCTGGATTTTGGCGCTGGTTTCTATACCACAACTTCTTACGAGCAGGCAGAACGCTGGGCGCAGATCAAGATGCGGCGCGAGAATAAAGAGGTAGGCTATGTTTCCGCTTATGAGTTTGATTACGATGCTGCAAAAGAGCATACGGCAATTCGAAAATTTGATGCTGCAGATATAGAGTGGCTTCTCTTTGTGGTAAATAACCGCCGCGGAACGCCTCCTGCCGAAGCAGCGGATATGCACATCGGCCCCGTGGCAGACGACAACGTGTATCAGTCCATTCGTTTCTTCGAAACCGGGATTTTGAACGCAGAAGAAACTGTAAAACGATTGAAAACCGAGATTCTGCACGACCAATGGACATTCCATACCGAAAAGGCGCTGTCATATTGCAGTTTTATCGAATACAAGGAGGTCAGGTGACATGGGACAGGAACAGTTTCACGCTATAATGCCGGTCATAAGCGCCGATTTGATCCATACAATAACCACAAAACAGAATGTCACCGAAACCGAAGCGATCAAACTGCTGTACACCTCCGATCTATATGCAGCCCTTGAACAGGAAGCAACAAAACTGTGGCAGTACAGTACCCCTATGCTTTACTCTTTGCTTGAGCAAGAATGGGAAACTGGCACGATTCGATTCCCCGATGTATAAGGAGGCCCTTTTATGAGTCAGGAAACAAAATTTACCGTGTTTTGCATGGAAAGCTACAAGGTGCACAAAGCGCTGACCGGCAGACAGGTGTCCGAGTTGTTCGAAAAGCACGGTGTATATGACTATATCCGTGAATTTTACGACGTACTGCACACCACGGGGCATCAGTACATTAACCATGATATCGACATCTATCTGAACGCCAGAAACGCAGCAATACCGACTTAAAGAAAGATCGAGGTGGCGCATGAGACTGGAATGCACCAAAAAGTTGCTCGATTGGCTGGATATTAACCCCGACCGTTCAAGTTCAGACACCGACCCGCTCTTTACATGGACGGCCAATTTCATCACAGTCAACCGAAGAAAAACGCTGGTTGCGGTCAATCCGTCTTCCCGCTGTATGTTTGTACTATACGGTCTGACCGTCAAAAGCGTCTGCATTCTGCCGGAACTGATTTTTGACGGCATCCGCGCGATGCTGCAAAGTGAGCACGTGAGCCCCAAAATCATCGAAAAATATCTGAACGATTGTGGAAAGACGATTACTTTTGCACCAAACTCATCCCGCTCGGCCGTCGCATACTGCAACAAGGCCTGCGAAAGAGTATACCTGTTTTCCAATTTGTTTGCCCCGGGCGATATGTTTCAGCAGCGTTTTTTGCCGTGGCTCAACGACGAATTATTTCAAAAGGCAAACTACCACTATGCCCATGATGTAATGATCGCTCAGCTAAAAGAAAAATACGAAAACGATGTACAGAGTTGTCACGCAGCCGAGTTGGAAATCAGTCTCGATCTGCACGAGCCCTGTAACCGCACCCTGATCGTTCCAAGCAATCTCAATTTTTATCAGCTCCACAGGATTCTGCAAGATACGTTCGAATGGCACGACCGCCACCTGCATCAATTTGTGTTAGAGCGGGATCACCACGGACGCCCCGCAAAGATTATTACCCCCATATCCGAAGAACACGCCACCTTCGGCACCCCATTCTTCCCGACCCAGCTGGACAGCGTGGAAACCGATTTGCTCACCATATTCTCCACTCACAAAAAGGTGGAATATGAATACGATTTTGGGGATGACTGGGTTCATACTATCAAACTCAACCGTTTCATCGAGGACTGCCCCGAGGCGTATCCTCACTGCACCCAAGCCATCGGCGACGCCCCAATGGAAGATTGCGGCGGCCCGGATGGTTTTGCGGAAGTGATGGCGATCATGCACGACCCCCAGCATCCCGAACACAGAGCCGTTCGCGAGTGGGTAAGCGGCATATGGTGGAATCCAGCGGATTTGGAACTGATCAATCGCAGAATCCGGAACGAACACCGGATATGTATGCCCGTGTATTGCGAGTAATGCAAAAAAGAGGAATGACCGACTTAGAGCATTGTCGGTCATTCCTCTTTTTCTATACCGTTATACCCGCTATGTATCTTACATCAACCGTATGTCCCATGGCATTACGGTCAGCCCGTGCATATCTCGCGGTTCGTACGGGTATCATCTTCTTAATAATTTTGGGGAATTTTGTCAAAAACGAATATTATTTCCAAGCATTTTTAAGCTAACTCATAAATACGGTATAACTCCATCAATGTCAAGCCGTGGCACCTGCTATGACAATGACAATGCTATGGCAAAAGATTTCTTCTCCATTCTTAACCTCTACAGACACAAGCCCGCCTCATTTAACGAAGCGAATGAAATGATTGATCGTTATATCCGTTTTTATAGCCACGAGCGTTTCCGGCCAAATGTCGGAGTGGCGCCGCTCACGCTGCGCCACTCCGCCTAAAACTCATTGTTCCTACATAGGGGCTTTTTTGCGCTGCCCGGATATTCTGGGCAGTTCACACATGCCGTCCTGCTTTTTTATTTCTTGATTCCCCGTCAACCCAGCCGCCGCAGCATCTGCTCGGGGTTGTCCGCATATTCCAGTGCTGTCTGCCGTTTGATTTGGCCGCTGCGGTACAGATCCAGAATGGACTGATCCATGCTGAGCATCCCCTCTTCCGCTCCGGAGGCAATGGCCCCGGCGATTTGATGGTTTTTACAGTCCCGAATCATGCTGCGTATGGCGCTTGTCATATGCATGATCTCAAAGGCAGGCACTCTGTCTCCGTTCACACCGGGCAGCAGCTGTTGAGATACGATGGTATTCAGCACCGCACTGAGCTGGATACGGATCTGCCCCTGCTGATCGGCAGGAAAGGCATCGATCACGCGGTCGATGGTATTTACCGCACCTTTGGTATGCAGGGTAGCTAACAGCAGATGGCCGGTCTCCGCCGCCGTCATGGCGGTGCGGATGGTCTCCAGATCGCGCATCTCACCCAGCTGGATCACATCGGGCGCCTGCCTCAGACAGGCGCGCAGGGCGGACAGGTAGTCCTGGGTGTCCACCGCGATCTCCCGCTGGCTGACAATGCTTTTCTGATTGCGGTGGAGAAATTCAATCGGGTCTTCCAGCGTAATGATGTGACAGGCGCGTTGACGGTTGATCCGGTCGACGATACAGGCCTGGGTAGTAGATTTGCCGCAGCCGGCCGTTCCAGTGACCAGCACCATGCCGCTGGTCAGATCAGCCAGCGACATAACCTCCTCCGGAATGCCCAGCTGCTGCCAGTCCGGAACGGAAAAGGCCACCACACGGATCACCGCCGCGCAGGAGCCGCGCTGGCGGTAAGTATTCACACGAAAGCGTGCAAGCTTTGCCACAGAGAAGGAAAAATCATCGTCCCCGGTGCGGACAAACTCGTCCATCTCCCGCCCGGCCATAGCGTAGATTTCCCGAATCAGCGCCTCGCCCTGGGCGGGCATGACCTTTTCCTCTCCAATGCAAACCAGCTGTCCGTCCAGTTTGATGCTCACCGCCCCACCGGGGACGATAAACAAGTCGGACGCACCCTCCTGCACGGCCCGGGTCAAATAGCCCATCAATCCGGTCACCGCTTATCCCTCCTTCTCCCCGTCCCAGACGGGCATTTTGTCGTTGTTCTGCCACAGATCAACACTCTGCGCCTGCCAACGCAGCACGGTATACTCTGTGCCCGTCACCGCCACTTCCACACAGAGCTGCTGTGTCTGTGAGATGGGGCAGGAGAAGCGGTACACACCGTTGTCCTCCTCCACCCCGTCAGGGATCTCTCCGGCTCGGATCTCTGCCAGAATCCCATGGGCCGCGCTATCGGCCTCGTAGTAGTCGGTCACCGCCTGTCTGGCGCTCTCTCCCATCCGTCCGTTGGCCTGTACCGTGGCCACCGTCAGCAGGGTGAACACCGTCAGGCACAGCACGGCAAAGATGGTCAGCAGGGAGCTTACCCCCACCATGGGGAAGCTCAGGCTTTTCTTATCCCTCATCCGCCGTCACCTCCTGCCAGCTTACCGTCAGTTCGGCCAACAGCTCACCGTTGCCGGCAACCGTGATCCGGGCGGTACTCATCAAAGACACCGTGGGTCGGAACCTGACAAACAGGATAAACGCTCCCTCCCCGTCGGTCTGCTCCCACTGTTCATTGTAGTAGATACCCCAGCACTGCCCTTCCACCCGACCGCCCATGATCTCAGCAGCCGCAGTCAGGTCTCCGCCATTGTTCTGCAAAATGGCCGCCGCGTTCTGGGCCTGCACCAGGGCAAGGTCGCGGTTCTGATTGTGCCGGGAGGTGCTGTCCGCCCAGGCAAAGCCCCGCAGGCAGACCGCCGCCGCCAGTGCGAAGACCAGCAGCATGATGACCTGCTCGATCACAGCAAGGGGTGCTTTGCTTCTCATGGCTGCGCCCCCTCTCTCGACTCCAGATACAGGATCAGCTCATGGCTCTGCCCCTCCTGCACCAGCTGCACATACAGCAGGCCGTCCCGCTGCTCCAGCTCCAGACTCTGTGCCCTCAGCAGCCGTTCCCCGTCCCGGGGTTCAAAATCCGCGTCAGCGGCACAGAACAGTTCCATCAGCCAGCCGTCATGGCAGTAGACCCGTGTCACATACGCCTCTCCATCCACCCGCTCGGTGACAGTCAGGGCGTCCACGCCGTCAAAGTCTGTCACCTGCACCGCGTGGGGCGCGGGGGCCTGATGCACCTTGGAGGCCACATACTGCAGCCCCGTCCGGCTATTATAGGCGCGGTCATCCCGCCGGGTCAGGCGGCTGTACACCCCCGCCCCGGCAAGCAGAACGCCCAGAACGCTCACGGCAAAGATGCCCAGCAGCAAAAAGGCCGCCAGCGTTGGGATGGCTTGTCGTCTTTTTTCGTTCATGTTTCCCTTACCAATACTGTAATATCAGGCATCAGATTGCTCGCAAAAGCCTCATAAAACACCGTATAGTGCTTCCGGTCGATTTGGATCCCGCTCTGGGCTTCCAGTTCGTCCAGCGTAGCGGGGTATTCACCCCGGCTGGCATAGCCGGCCACCGCGGCCCGGCGCAGGCTCTGTTCCAGCTGCAGACGCCCCTGTTCTCGCTGGCCTGCGTCCAATTCATTCACCGCTGTAAAAAACCACAGCAGCACAGCCAGAAGCGCGATCGGGATCAGCACTGCGGAACGGGTTCTTCGTCTGATTCTCATAGGCTCACCCGATCCCCGTCATGATGTGCATCAGCGGCAGCATTACCGACAGCAGGATGATCCCCACCATCACGCAGGTGATCACTACCAGCACCGGCTCCACCCGGGCAACGGCGTTTTCAAGCTCCGCCTCGCTACGTTCCAACTGCCGGGCGGCGATCTGTTCCATCACTTGCTCCCCCTGACCGCTGCGGATACCTGCGTCCAAAACCCGGCTCTGGGCTGCGGGCAGAAAGCCGCTCTCCCGCAGGACGTCGACCAAACTGTCACCCCGCTCTATCCGTTCAAGGCAGTCCCTGCCCCGCCGGGCAAGTCCCTCGCTGTCCGCAAGGGTCAGGGCCAGCTCCAGTGCCTCCCGCTGGGTCATGCCGCTGCACATTCCCATGGCCAGTGCCTGCAAAAACCGGGCACCGGCGATCCTGCCACTCACGCCCTTGTCCCCGCGCCAGGCACGCCACAGGGCGGCAAACTTTTGTCCAAAGGCCGGCCACAGGCTGAACAAAATCAGCCCCACAGCCAGCACACCGGCTGCCGCACACAGGGCGGGCATGGCCGCGCGCAGCACCTGTCCCAACCGCAGCAGTCCTCCGGCCACACCGGTCAGCCTGCTGCCCAGTTGAGCATACACATCGTTGAATACAGGCAGCACCCATACAAGGAGTACCACCACCACCGCCAGCATCACCGCCAACAGAACGGCAGGATAAAGCAGAGCAGCCCGCAGCCGCTCGCCCATACGCGCCCGGCTGTGATAGTGCTCACCCAGGCTGCGCAGAGTCTGCTCCGTTCTGCCCACCTGCTCCCCCACACGCAGCAGTCCGCACAGATAGCCGGGGAAGCAGGCCTCACCGGCGAACACGCGGCCCAGTCCAACCCCCTCATCCGCCCGCTCCGCCATGCGGCGCAGCAGGGCGCGGGTCTCCCTGTCCCCCTCGTCCTGAGCCAGCAGAGCCAGCCCGTCCGCGCCGCTGATACCCGCATGATGCAGGTGGGCAAGAGAGGTACACAAGGTGCCCAGTTCTTCATTTGTCAGTTTGAGAGCTTTCATAGTTCCTCCAAGCTTGCAAAAGCGGACTTGCCGCACAGCTGCCGCAAGCCCGCTTCGGGCAATGCCTGCGCCATGCCGCGCAGATCATCAGTAGAAGTATTTGGCGGTGTAATTCTTACCGTCACCGATATAGTCCATAATGGCCTGACTGCCCTTGCCGGAGGAGGCGAAGGTGGGGTCCATGCGCTGCCAGGCCTGACCGTCGAAGTAGATCGCGCCGTCCACCCAGCCGATATCCTCCGACCAGACGCTGATCCAGGCGTGATACGCCGTGCCGGCGTAGCCCACCACCAGCTTGCAGGGGATGCCCTGGCTGCGCAGCATGCCGGTCATCAGGGCGGCATAGTCAAAACAAATGCCGCTCTTTTTCTCCAGCACCCGGTCCAGGTCGGGCAGATAGCCGCTCTTCACCGTGGTGGCCAGCAGTTTGTCATAGGTCAGGCCCTTGACCACATAGTCGTATACAGCGGCCACCTTTTCCAGCGGATCGGTCCGCTGCGCGGTCAGTTCCACCGCCTTGGCCACGGTATTGGGGGCCCCATCAAAGTCCACATACTGGTTGGAGTGCAGGAAGGGTGCAAACTCGTCCTTCAGCTCCACCTGTGTGGTCAGGGACAGCACGGCGGCGTACTTTCCCCCCTCCACATTCTTATACAGAGTAATTTTATAGCTCCCGTTCCCGTCGGACAGCGGGAACGCCGCCCATGTCTGCGGGGTAAGATTATAGGTGTAGGTGGTGGTGGGTCCCTTGACCTGCGCCTTCAGCCGCAGCTGGGTGGGCTGGGTATAGCACACCATAACGTAGCCGTCGGCTGTGTTGGAGTAGTCGATAGCCCCGTTGTCGTTGCTCTTGACCAGCAGCCCGGATGCAACTGCGGTGGTGGTAACCGGCAGCGCTGCAGGGGCCTCTGCCAGGGCCACCGCCTCGTCCCGCAGTTCAATGGCGGCCACCGGGTCAACCTCTGCCGCCACATATCCCTGCGTGGTTTCGGCACAACCGGCCAGAACTCCCCCCAGCATCACAGCGGTCAAAAGGGCAGCCAGAATTCGCTTATTATGCTTGTTCTCACCCACAGTTGTTCACCTCGTTCTTTCAGACAGACGGCTCCGGCAGGGAATACCCCCCCTGTTTCTGCCTTAATTGTAGCATTTTTTGTTATTCCGGTAAAGGTTTTATTGTTTTCGCTCTTGAAAGAGCAGTCTCTCTTCTGTTATGATGACTATATAGGATGGCTTTGACCTGCCGGGAAAGGAGGCGCGCATCATGTCGGATATTCTTACCGTCAAAATGCTTGGCGGTTTCTCCATCGAGCGAAACGGAAACTGCGTGGACGACCACAGCAACCGTATGCGTAAAGTCTGGTTGCTGCTGGCCTATCTGATCTACTCCCGCAACAGCCGTGTGACCCAGGATAACCTGTCCTCCCTGCTGCGCAGTTCCGGCAGTGACGATGCCGCCGATCCCAACGGACGTATCAAAGCTATGTTCTATCGGGCCCGCACCATGCTCAATCAGTTGGATGACACAGCCGGTCACCAGCTCATCCGGCACAAGGGAGGCAGCTATAGCTGGAACACCGATGTACCCCTGCACCTGGATGTGGAGGAGTTTGACCGACTGTGCAGCGCCGCCGCAGAGGCGGCAGACGATGCCCTGCGTCTTGAGCTATATGAGCAAGCCCTTTCCATCTACAGCGGAGACTTTTTGCCCAAGCTGGCCACGGAGTCCTGGGTCATGCCCATCAACACCTACTACCATCAGATGTATCTGAGTGCGGTGCAGCAGACGCTGTCCCTGTTGGAGGGCCTCGAGCGCTGGACCGAGGCCGCTGCTCTGTGCGAAAAGGCCCTGTCCGTCGAACCCTACAGCGAGGAGCTGTATCAGCATCTTATGCGCAGCCGTATCGCTCTGGATGACCGCGCAGGCGCCCTCACCGCCTATGAGGAGATGAGCGAGCTGCTCTTTTCCAACTTCGGCGTGATGCCTTCGGACGAAAGCAGGCAGCTCTACCGTGATGCCGCCCGTGAAACGGGAGGCATCACCGTTCCCGCGGGAACCCTGCGCGATATGTTGAAAGAACCGGCCGGTGCC
>JAZSJB010000010.1:0-5382 GCA_045534105.1 Lawsonibacter sp.
CGGCAACGGCGCCGTCGATCTGCAGGCCGTTGTTGTCGATGATGGCGCAGAAGTTGTCCAGGTTATAGTGGGCGGCGAACATGCAGGCCTCCCACACCTGGCCTTCCTGGATCTCGCCGTCACCCAGCAGGGTGTACACGCTGCAGTCCTTGCCCTGGTACTTGGCGGCCAGAGCCATGCCGGCGGCGGCGGGGATACCCGGACCCAGAGAACCGGAGGACATATCCACACCGGGGGTCTCGTTCATGGTGGGGTGGCCCTGAAGAATGGAGCCATACTGACGCAGGGTGTTCAGAATGGCGGGATCGAAGAAGCCGCGGCGGGCCAGAGCGGCGTACATGGCGGGGCAGGAGTGACCCTTGGACATAATGAAGCGGTCACGGTCAGCCCAGTCGGGATTTTCGGGGTCGATGTTCATCACGTGGAAGTACAGGGCGGTGACCATGTCCACAGCGGACAGGGAGCCGCCGGGATGGCCGGCCTTGGCGCCGTAAGTACCTTCGATGATACCCATGCGCACCTTGCAGGCGGTGGCCATCAGCTGCTTTTTCTCGCTGATCGTCATGCGATATGCTCCCTTCGATATTGAATGTGTAGTCGTTGAATTTGCCGCGCGGTTTTTGACCGCACGCGCCGATATCTGTCTCATTATAAAACATAGAAAGAAAAAGTGCAAGTGCAGGGGGGATGAAGTTGAACAAAAAAACCCGGCAAAAATAGGTCGTTTTGACGTTGCCTGAACCAATAAGGCATGGTAAAATATTGAAAAAGGAGGCATCACTATGAGTAATTACATTCAGGTCGGCTTTGGTCGGACTGACATTATGCCACAAGGCTCTGTCGAGCTGGGCGGCTTGGGCAATGGCCCATTTCGTAAGTCTGAGAACATTCTGGACACCCTGTATGCCACCTGCATTGCCATCACAGACGGTGAGGGGCAGACCCTGCTGATGATCACCATGGATCTGCTGCATGCCATGCAGGGCATGGTGGCCGACATCCGCAAAAATATCACCGCCGCCACCGGTATCCCCGGTGAGCATATCATGATCGCCGCCACCCACACCCACGCCGGACCCGACATCTTCAATCCCGGTCCTCAGACCGTGAACGACTACATCGACCAGTGTGTGGCCAAGGTGCCTCAGGCAGCCATCGAAGCCTTGGCCGACCGGAAGCCCGCCCGTATGTATACTGCCGTGAAAAAAGTGGGGGATATGAATTTTGTCCGGCACTATAAGCGTCGGGATGGTACCTGCGGCGGTGCTGCGCCAGAAAATCCTCTGGTGGGCCACATGACCCAGTCTGACCCCCGCCTGCGGGTGGTGCAGTTTAAGCGGGAGGAGGGGAAGGATATCCTGCTGATGAACTGGCAGGCCCATCCCTGCTTTACCGGCCAGTCCTACAGCAAGAATATTTCAGCTGACTATATTTCCTCTGTGCGCGGTTATCTGGAGGTCATGTTGGGTTGTCACTTCGCCTTTTTCCAGGGGGCGGGCGGCAATCTGACAGCCCGCACCAAGATCCAGACGGAACCCTGTGAGCGGGAGATGGCTGCCTACGGCAAGCGGCTGGGCGACGAGGCGGTCTCCTTGCTGGGCAATATGAAGGAACTGAAGCCTGCTCCTCTGCAGTTTATCCGCCGCCAGTACCAGTGCCCCGTGGACCACTCCACGGACGGCCAGGTTCCCCAGGCCACCGAGCTGTGGAATTACTGGCTGGAGACGGGCAATGTTCAGGAGGGCTACCGCCGGGCCAAGGAACTGGGCTATGGGTCTCCCTATCAGGGACGCGCCGTGTTAGAGCGTGCGTCCAAGCCCGCCACCGAGCCCTTGGAGCTGAACGCGGTGCGGTTGGGTGAGCTGGCTCTGGCTACCGCTCCCTGCGAGATGTTCGATACCTGTGGGGCTTACGTTAAGGACAACTCCCCGGTTGAAAATACCCTAATGCTGGCTTACTGCAACGGCTCCTACGGCTATTTCCCGACCCAGTACGCCTTTGAATACGGATGCTACGAGGTGGATACCCACAAGTACGCCCCCGGCTCCGCCGAGGAGATGGCGGAAAATCTGGTGGAGATGCTCCACGAACTGAACAAGTAAGAAAAGATTAAAAACTGCCCGGCCGGTGGCCGGGCAGTTTTTTGCTGTAATCAGCGCAGGTGGAGGGAACGGTGGCTCATAATGGGCATAAGGTCAGTCATATCCAGCTTGGGGTAGCGGTCGGTTACGTCCTGATTGCTGCCGCTGCCGTCAAAGTTCCGGGTATAGTCGCTCAGAGCGTCATAGGTGCGCGCACAGCTGTGGTCCCGATTGGAGTAGGCGATGGTGCCGCAACTGTTTCCCTGCTTGTTCATCCGGGCCATGAGACGCACATTCAGTCGGTGCCGCAGTGGTCCTGCAGGAAAGCGGTCAGCTTTTCTCCGGCGGTCCTGATCGGGCCGTATTCCGCAGCGGGAGTGTGCATAAAAGACCGCCTTGATTTTTATTGTGCTTATTATAGCGTGACAGGGGACCTGATTCTTTTGAATTCCTGGCATAATTTATCAAAATCTTGGCATCATATTGTTTTGAATGCTGTTTGGAGAAAAGCTCTTTTAAAATTGTTTTTAAAATGTTGAAATGAAAAAGGTTGTTGTGATATGATTTTTGGAACAAAGTGAAGGATTTCTCTGAAGGAGAGGGATGAGGATGCAACTGCCCCATTTTTTACTTTTCAAATTTGGTGCGGCTAACGTTGTAGAGCGATTAAGTCCGCGGGCGGAGGGAATCATCAGTGCCTATGAATTTGAATTCTATACCGAGGACTGCCCCGGCGGCACGCTGACGGACGGGAAATTTCGGTCTGCCCGGAAAGGGCAGTATAACCTGTACCGGCCGGGTCAGCGGCAGCAGCTGGTGCCCCCGTATAAGTGCTATTTTATGAACATCACCACTCAGGATCCGGAGCTTTGTGATTTTCTTGACCGTCTTCCGGAATCTGGACCGATTTGGAATCTGGATGCGGTGGTGGACCTGCTGCGGGAGATGATGGCCACGCAGGAAAAGAGTGCCCTGGAAGGGCGGCTTTGGCTGGAAAGCTGTGCATGCAGGATACTGTCTTTGCTGGCTGCCCAACGGCTGGCCTGTGAACCTCAGAAAGAGGGAGCGTTTCTCCACTGCAAAGAATTGATGGAAGCAAACCGCTATATCCGGGGGCATTTGACCGAGGACATCTCCCTGAAAAAGCTGGCACAAATGAGCAATCTGGACCCAACATATTTCCATAAGCTGTATACCAGTACCTACGGAAAGACCCCTGCCCAGCATCTGCTCGCTTATCGAATTACTGCGGCCAAGATGGCCCTTGCGGAGGGAGAGCTTTCCGTCAGTGAGATCGCGGCCCAATGCGGCTTTTCTTCCCAGTCCTATTTCAGCACCAGATTCAGACAGGCCACGGGAAGGACACCCTCGCAGTACCGGAAGATTTTGATGCAACGGCCGAAAAAATGATTTGATGGCCAGTTGTGGGAAACCGTATAAAGCACCCTGATTTACAGATAATAACATCGTAATTTGTAAAACAAGGAGCTTGATATAATATGAAAGCAACCGGAATCGTACGCCGCATCGATGATTTGGGGCGCGTGGTCATACCAAAAGAGATCCGCAGAACAATGCGTATTCGGGAGGGTGACCCACTGGAGATCTATACGGACAAAGAGGGAGGCGTGATCTTCAAAAAGTATTCCCTCATGGGTGGGCTGGCGGAATTTGCCGGACAGCTGTGCGAAACTCTTAACCGTACCAGCGGCCATGTATGTGTTATCACAGACCGGGATAGCTGTATCGCTGTGGCCGGCGCGCCCCGGAAGGAGCTGATGGACAAACAGGTTTCTTCCGAACTGGAACAGCTTATGGAAGGACGGCAGATCTACCAGTATAAAGAGGGAGAGCACATTAAACTGTGTGCTGATGCAGACAAATATCTGGTGCTCACCGCCGCACCCATCCTCTCAGAGGGAGATGTGTTGGGAAGTGTTTTGTTGGCGGACAGCGGAGAAAACGCATTTGCTGGCGAGGTGGAGTACAAGCTGGTTCAGGCTGTGGCAGGCTTTTTGGGCAGGCACATGGAAAGCTGAAAAAAAGGTGGCAGACAGTTAAATCTGCCACCTTTTTTGTTGAAAAATCCCCACAACAAAATGGCTGTGGGAACTCAAATAAAAAACATGATTTACATTGTGCAAAAATATGATATGATGAGTGCGAAACCAAAAGTGTGTCTATGTTGACTACTTTTGTGCCGGGAAAAGGACATAAAATTGGCCGATTTATGCATCGGCCCAAATGAAAAAACAGGAGGAATGAATCATGAGCAAGTACATCGATCGAGTCCTGGAAGCCACCAAGGCCAAGAACGCCACCGAGCCTGAGTTCCTGCAGACCGTGGAAGAGGTGCTGACCTCTCTGGCCCCCGTGATCGAGGCCCATCCCGAGTATGAGAAGGTCGCTCTGCTGGAGCGCATGGTGGAGCCCGAGCGTGTGATCGAGTTCCGTGTGACCTGGATGGACGACAACGGCCAGTGGCAGGTCAACCGCGGCTACCGCGTGCAGTACAACGGCGCCATCGGCCCCTACAAGGGCGGCCTGCGTTTCCAGTCCAACGTGAACCTGTCCATGATCAAGTTCCTGGGCTTTGAGCAGACCTTCAAGGATGCTCTGACCACCCTGCCCATCGGCGGCGCCAAGGGCGGTTCCGACTTTGATCCCGCCGGCAAGTCCGACGCCGAGGTCATGCGTTTCTGCCAGGCCTTCATGACCGAACTGTACCGCCACATCGGTCCCGATGTTGACGTGCCCGCCGGCGACATGGGCGTGGGTGCCCGCGAGGTCGGCTATCTGTACGGCCAGTACCGCCGCATTGTTGGCGCGTTCAAGAACGGCGTTATCACCGGTAAGGGCCTGCCCTTCGGCGGCTCCCTGATCCGTCCCGAGGCTACCGGCTACGGTGCTGTGTACTACCTGAACGAGGTTCTCAAGCACGAGAACGACTCTATCCAGGGAAAGCGCATCGCCATCTCCGGCTTCGGCAATGTTGCCTGGGGTATCGTGAAGAAAGTTTGTCAGAAGGGCGGCCAGGGCGTCGCCCTGTCCGGCCCCGACGGCTACATCTACGATGAGGCCGGTCTGATCACCGATTATAAGATCGACTACATGATAGAGATGCTTGGTAGCGGCTGCAACGTGGTCAAGGATTATGCCGACAAGTTCGGTGCGCCCTTCCTCGCCGGCGAAAAGCCCTGGGGTCTGGGCGCCGACAAGGTGGACATCATCATTCCCGCCGCCATGCAGAACGACGTTAAGATGGAGTCCGCCAAGCTGATCGCCGCTTCCGGCATCAAGT
>JAZSJB010000068.1:0-13283 GCA_045534105.1 Lawsonibacter sp.
GCTCACGCGTCTGCTGTCCTTGCGGCGTAGCCGCTGCGGACTTCGCGGCGCGGACATGCCACAGGCATGTCCTTGATCCGCCGCTCACCCTCTCAGGGTTCGAGCCCCTTGGGGCAAGAAAGAGCAAAAGACCCGCCACCCAAATGGGTGACAGGTCTTTTGGCACGCCCGAAGGGACTCGAACCCCCAACTTTCAGAACCGGAAGCAGAGGGGGAGCGGACAGGGTATCTATTGCGGCTGTAAGTGTCAGCCGCTTTTCTCTTTTTCGTTTCCACCAGATTTTCCACCAGTCCCATCCAAAAGGGCGATGCCGGCATGGAGTGTGCCGCTGTCCCGGTGGGTATAGATGTTGGCAGTGGTCTGGATGTCGGAGTGACCCATCAGCTCCTTGGCTACATTGAGGGGAACGCCAGCACGCTGCAGGTCGGTGCAGAAGGTGTGCCGTAGACAGTAGGGTGTCAGATCCGGGGCAACCTTGCGCTCAGTGATCTTGTTCCGCTCCAGCTTGGCCCCAAGGTAAATGTCTAGATCGCGCTTAAACCCAGTCCATAGGCGGCGCAGGCTGTTTTCGTTCTGACGGTTTCCGGCTTGTGTGGGGAAGACGGGGGAGAAGGGCCGTCCTTGGGCCTCTCTGAGCCTCCAGGCAAGGTCAGAGTGTATGGGGATGTCCCGAACCCCCGCGGCCGTCTTGGGGCCTTTAATGGCCGTGGAGCCGCTTTCTTTGGCGGCGTGCACATGAATCTCGTTGTGGGCAAAGTCCACATCAGCCCAGGTCAGAGCTGCCGTCTCACCCGGCCTCATGCCGGTGTAGAGCAAGGTCAAGATCCACAGCCCGGAGCGGTGATGCTCTGCCACGGCCAGGATCGCCTTGCGTTCCTCCTCTGTGATGGATCTGCGGCGGCCCTCGGTGACGGTGGGCAACTCCAGTGTCTCTGCTGGGTCGTAGATGATGAGCCGGGACTGTCTGGCACGCTTGAACATCTCCTGCAGCACCATGCGGATCTTCTTCGCATGAGAGACAGAGCGCCCGGCCTGTTCGTTAAGGATCTTTTGAAGGTGAGCGTCCTTTACATCTCTCAGCCTCATGTGGCCCACCCTGGGCTTGATATACTTGGTGTACTTCTCATCATACATCCCCAGAGATTTGGCTGTCAGACCCTTTGGCTCCTTGTAGAGGGCTTTCCATTGCTTGTACCATGTGTCCACGCTCATGGAGCCGGAGATTGTCTCCTCGCCACGCTTGGCAGCGGCCAGCTTCTCTGCCAGCTTGGTCATAGCCTCCAGCTCGGTCTTGCCGGTGGCCTCGTACTTCTTGCCGTTGTACCGGGCGGTTTTTCGGATATAGTTTGCCATGATGTCTCCTTTCACTTGCACCATGGCCCGATTTATGCTACAATAAATGGGCAGACTGGTGCCTTGTTTGACGACTGGGTATTGTGTGCATCGCCGTCTTCAGAGTTGCCGCTCTGGGGGCGGTTTTATTCGTTTTGGGGTTATTCGTCTACAGGGAGCTTGAGCTGATTGTGCATGTAATTCAGTTCCCGGGCGCCCTTGCTCTCTGAGAGCGTTTTCATCTGATAGACCACGGTTTCACGGAGTTTTTGGAGGCGCGCCTGCTGGGGGACATTCTGCTCGATTAGGAAAGCATTGAGATTTTCCAGATTGGTCAGTACAAGCAGTTGCTCAATGGTGGCATAGTCCCGCATATTTCCTTTTACGCCGGAGTTTTCTGCGCGCCATTGCTTTGCGGTTTTCCCGAACAGCGCCACATTCAACACATCGGCCTCATCAGCATACACAAATCCTTGCTGGTGCTTGGGAAGCTCCGGCAGGATCAGGTTGTCCTTGATGGCATCAGTGTGAATTCGATAGTTCGTGCTGGCCAGAATGCGCTTGACGTTCCAGTCCAGTGCGAGCCGGTGGCTCTCATCACCCTTTAAGCGCTGGTAGTCCTTGATGATATACAGTTTGAATTCCGGGGAGAGCCAGGAAGCGAATTCAAAGGCAATGTCCTTGTGGGCAAAGGTACCGCCACCATAGCGGCCAGACTTGGAAATGATACCTATGGCATTTGTTGCCTTGATCCACTGCTGTGGAGATAGCGTAAAAGCATTTTCGCCAGCTTGACTTCTAAAGGAGTCGAATTCGACCCCTTTAAAATTTGGGTTATTGAGTTCTTCCCACAACCCCAAAAAATCTATTGTACTCCTAAGCCGCATCCAGTTTTTTACGACGTCTTTAGGTGCGACAGGATTCCTGTGTCTGGCAATATCAGTCAGCGAAATATAGTCGTCTTCGCTGCCAACTGTGGTGACAACGGCAATTTCTACACCGCTTGCGCGGATGATACTCTCTACTTTTTTAGCACTCATATGCGGCACCCCTTTCTGCCCTGGGCTCACGCCTGGGGCGTTTTTTATTTAAAGCGCGGAAATTCTTCGAGTTCGCCAATTCTTATTACTGCCTCGATGCGGCCGCGGCGGTTTAAGTGCTGATAGCTGTCCAGCAAATATTCCTTCAGTTGCTGATCTGAGACTGAGCGAAATGCCTCCGCCGTTGCTGCATCGGCTGCGTCCATAGCCTCCATATAGGCATCAAATGGTGCAGCGGCCAGCTTGTCAGCCAAAAGGTCATTGCGGACATCCTCCCGGTTTTGCCCTGTCTTCTCTACAACATAGTCTTCCACATATTGCATAACAGACTGA
The DNA here is from genome assembly GCA_045534105.1 of Lawsonibacter sp. Taxonomy (GTDB): domain Bacteria; phylum Bacillota; class Clostridia; order Oscillospirales; family Oscillospiraceae; genus Lawsonibacter. Next base: position 2,707 of record JAZSJB010000068.1, read on the forward strand.
TCTTCTGGAGTGAGGGCAAGGAGGTCATCAACGGATATGCTTAATGCTGCGGCAAGGCGTTGAAGGGTTTCATATTTGGGATTTCGCAGGTTGTTTTCCCATTGCGCAACGCCTTGGTATGCAATTCCAAGCTTGTTTGCAAGCTCTGCTTGTGTTAGCCCAGCCTTCTTTCTGGCGGCTTTTATTCGTTCTCCGATGGTCACGTACATCACCTCACTTAAGATACTATCACACCACATTCAAAAATACAAGCAAAAGATAAAAAAGATGTTGACTTTTACAAAAGAGTGGGTTACAATGGCGTTACCCAAGCAAAAGAATGGAGGCGAAGCAAATGCGTATCGATCGAGTGAAGTTTGCAGCGGCTTTGGTCAGTAAAGACATCAACTGCAAAAAGCTGGGAGAGCTGACAGGCCTGTCCCGCTGCACCATTACCGCCGTCAAGACCGGCAAGAGCTGCAACCGGACCACCGCTGCCAAACTGGCGGCAGTACTTGGCGAGGACATTCTGGAAGGAGGAAACTAAATGGCAGCACTGTACGCAGAGATCCGCGAGAAGGAAGAAGAAATCTTCCAGCGGAACAAGAACAAGGCCACGCTGTCACGCGCCGCTCTGGCCAGGGAGCTGGGGGCCGGTGAGATTGTGGCCCAGAAGTGGGCGGAGGAGCGGGGGATCGGTATTCCTATCGGTGCTCGTGTCCGCTACGAGGTCCGGCAGGTGGCAAAGCACATCGTTCAAGAAAGGGGAATGTACTGATGAAAGCGGAATGGAACATCCAGGCAAGGGCGTTTTCTGTTACTGTCCACGACCACAGCACCGGGCAGGAGCGGGAGGAGCAGATCGTGCTGACAAAGGAGCAGCTGCAGGCTGCCCAGATCGTCGGCCAGAGCAGCAAGGAACTTATCAACCGTCTGTGTGCGCGTGCCGGCCTGACCGTGCTGGAGATCGGCAAGCCGGAAAAGCGGGAGATCAGCCTGAACATGGAGGAACTGTTTAAGTTCCACGGTATCGCCATGGCAGGGAAGCGGGAGGCGGTCGTTTGAGTGAAGCGCTGGACTTTTTGATAAAAAACGGCATGTCACTGGAGGAGATTCAGGACAAGCTTGCTGACGGCGTTTCAATGGATGAGCTGGTAAGTGCTGTCGAAAACATTATAGGCCGCGGCGAGCGCCTGAACACCCCTGAGGAACAGATGAAGGGGCGAGCAGCAGGAAGCCGGGTCAGCATTGAAACGGTCACACAGGCGCTTGGAGAACTGGGGATAACCCTGCGGTACAACCAACTTCTAAAGGAGGTCGAGGTGCAGGGGTTGCCCGGCTGTTACTCCAGTGAAAACGCCGTCAACATTCTCCCGGTCTATCTGATCGACTACCTCAATGAATGCGGATATAGGGGAGTCACGCCTCAAGCGGTCAATGGGTGTCTGAGTTGTATTGCAGACAGGAATAGGTACAATCCCATTTTAGAGTATGTTCAGGGCGGAGCGTGGGACGGACAAGACCGGTTCCCGGAGATCTATCGGATCTTGGGGATCACATCTGTGCGCCATCAGACCTACATAGTGAAATGGTTTGTGCAGTGTGTGGCGCTTGGCCTCAATAGCGAGGAAAAGGCGGTCGGCGCAGAGGGCGTCCTTGTCTTGCAGGGAGAGCAGGGCCTTGCAAAAACCTCTTTCTTCCGGATGATGACACCCTTTCCACGGTGGTTTGTTGAAGGTGCGATCATTGATATGGGGAACAAGGACACCATGATCACCTCCCTGAGCGGCTGGATCACGGAGCTGGGTGAGCTGGACAGCACGCTTAAAAAGGAGCAAATGGCATTGAAGGCGTTTGTGACACGGCCGGAGGATCGGATTCGCATGCCTTACGCAAAGAAGGACGCCAGAACGCCGCGCCGGACCTCTTTTTGCGGCACTGTCAATCCGTCAGATTACCTGAGAGATGAAACCGGAAGCCGCCGCTTTTGGACCATCCCCGTTACTTCCATAGACAAGAAGGCGCTTTTCTCTCTGTCGCGGGAGTGGGTCGATCAGCTCTGGTTCCAGGTGCACTCCATGTATCAAGCGGCCCCTGATTACTTCCGATTGACTGATGAGGAGATTGGGGAGCTGCAGGCAGATAACCGGGAGTTTAGCGTGCCACTGCCGTATGAGCTGGAGATTCTTTCGATGCTGAACTATGCCCTTCCAGCGTCCCAATGGGAGTGGTGGGGCGCTGCCGAAGTGGGGGAGCGTCTGCATGGAAAAGTTGATGCCAGGCAGGTGGGAAAGGCGCTTGCAAAAATCGTAAAAGAACGAGGTCAATCCACCCATCAACCCACCCGGACGGTGCACGGTTACACTTTGTACCTCATCCCTCTACGCCATTATCAGCAAAATTGGATGAAAAAGGGTGGGTGAAGTGGTTAGTCAGTGGATTGGAAATCAATCGCAACCCACCCCAAAAAAGCGTTGAGCCGCAAGGTCTATAAGGTTATGGGTGGATTAGGTGGATTAAATATCCTATAAAAAATAATAGCCCCAAGAACAGGGGGTATATATAGAAAAATAAAAGGTATAAGAAATCAACCCACCCTCCACCACCCTATCCAAACGAAAGGAGATATTACATGGAAAGTGAAAAGAAATTGTGCACAGAAAGCATTAGGTTTTGCCCACTGTTATCCGCTGCCGGATCACAGCCTTGCGCCTGCCGCACTACTGATTGTGCGTGGTGGGTCCCGGTAGGTTTATGCGGCCAGGGCCGCTGTGCGATCCAGATGCTGGGCGTAGCTATGCCGGAGCTGATAAAGGCGGTGAACACGGTTTGAGCTATTACCGTCCATGTCCCATCTGCGGGGCGAACCTGGACCCCGGCGAACGCTGCGACTGCCGGGACGAAAAAACCGCCGCCGATGCAGCGAACATCGACGACGGCAAAGCGGAATGGGATTTGACAGCCCCTAATTCCGCCTCCAGTATAGCAGAACAGTAAGGAGGATTGCAAGATGGAACTTGTTGTAAGCGCCAAGACAGAGTCAGAGTCCGCCATGTGGGCGACACTTATTGATCTTATTCGAACAGATGGGGGCGCAGAGGCCCTTGCGGCTTATGTAGAAGAGAAGAAAAGTAGAGGCGAGCATTCAAATCTGCGAGAGGCGGTTGCTTTCTTGACAAGGGCAGTGTGCTCTGATGGAGGGTGTCAAGTGTGAAGAAGATCGACTTTAACGAAGTCTGCAGGGACTACGGTGTCTGTGCAAGGACATTTCGACAGATTGAAGGGGCAACCCCTGGCTACAAGCAGCCGACAAAAGCCTGGGGGCTGTCGTTTATGCGGGACGGCAAGCCAGTAATCGTTTTCGATGATACGCGCGCCAAGTTCGAACAGCGTTATACCGTTGCTCACGAGCCGGGACATATTCTGCTGGGGCATTTGTCGCACAGAAATCAAGCTTTGACTACAAATCTGGATTGGTGTGAAACGGAGGCAAATATCTTTGCTGCCGTTCTTATTGCCAATGATATACTTTGCAAATACGGTGCGGAGGCCGAGCAGTGAAAATAGCCCCCCCGGGGGTACTGCCTCTCTGCAGAGAGGTTGTTCAAGACCAACAGCGGCCCTTTGAACACAAAAATGTTTAGAAATGAAAAAATCAGGAGGTAAGTATGGGCAGACCAGCCAAATCTGTGCGGATAAAGTCCGGCGCTATTGCTAACGATGTGGCGACGGCACGGCGGGAACTGGAGGACAAGCTTCGCGGGGAGGCTGTAAAACTTGTTCCGCCGGAATATTTCAACGATGACCAGAAGGAGATTTTTCGGTTTATCGTGGATGAGTTGGCAGACAGCGAAATTTTAGGCAAGCTGGATGTTTTTGTCTTAGAAAGTACCGCTGTGGCAGTATCCAGGCTCCGAACAATCAACGAGATGGTCAACGCTAAAGAAGATTTGATGTTTAACACTGCCCTTATGGGCTCAAAAGCTAAGTTCCAGAGTGACCTTTGGCGAGGGTGCAATGAGCTTTGTCTTTCGCCTCAGGCCAGAGCTAAAATCGGGAGTCTGGCATCTCAGGCTGAAAGCGCGAGAAAAGACCCACTGATGGAGGCCCTACAGGACGATGATTAAACGCGAGGTCTGCGGCAATGGGAAGGAGGTGTATGCGGTTTGGAGGGGGTGCTGGAAATCACAGGGTACGTGAATGTGGCAGAGCGTGATAGTGTGGTTTTGCCGGCACGATACGGAAAAAATGCTCCTGGCGATTTTGTGGAGCGCGTGCAAACGAGGGCGTTCCAACAAGCGATCTTGAAGCGTGAAGTCTCACTGATGGTGGACCACAAACGGATTGTTGGCAACATGAAGGACGGTGTACTTCGGCTTGTTGAGGATGGAATTGGGCTACGAGCAACCATCAAAACAAGTGATTCTGAGATTGTCCAGGCTGCCAGAGAGCGGAAAATCAAGGGTTGGTCTTTTGGATTCAATTCCGTGCGGGATGATTGGAAGAAAATCGAAAACGGGTTGTTTCGGAGAACATTGAAACGCGTGGATCTGCTGGAGGTGTCGATCCTTATCGCCGAGAATCCGGCTTATCCCGCCGTGAGTGCGGACCTGAACGATGGATCGTCCGCCCTCGTTGAACGGCGGATCTGGCAAGCACCGGGAGATCCGGTTGTTAAAGCGTTAGAGGCCAAAGGGCTTCTAATGAAAATATCAAAATTAAAATGACAAAGGAGAATTCAATATGAGTATTGAACAGGCAAAGCAAAGTGTGATCCAGGAGGCAAATCGAATCCGTGATGAGCGGCGCATTCTGGAGGATCGCCTTCAGGAACTGCGGGCATCTGTACATGCTGGGGTTAAGCCGATGCGTGGCTTCAACCTGCATAACATTGAGAAGGAGGCCGCCGCGTCGGCGGAAATCTATGCACGGATTGACAGTATCGAGGGTGCGTTAAAGAAGGACTTTTTTGACGATCCCGCATTTTGTAGAAGCGCCCTCGTGTATCTGCAGAAGATCGAGAACGAGGTGCAACAGCTTGATCGCAAGAAGGTCCAAATCGGCGAAAAGTTGGACAAGCTGAAGCGAGAACTGGAGGAGGCTACGGAGTTGGCGGAGAGGGAACGGAGCGAAATTACTTCGCAGCTTGCTACGCTGTTTGAGCCTTTGAACGCGTCTGTATACGCTGATAACGGATGTACATACTCAGGAGCGTATATCCTCCGTAAACTACGGATTCTTGCAGAGAAGGGCGCTTAACCGCGGCAAGCGGATAGCTTTCTTGTCAGAATAGGGTAGCGCGAGCGGCAGGGGCTGGCGAAACCATTGGCCGGTCCCTGCTGTATGGTTGTGACAAGTTATAGATTGAGGTGGTAAAAATAGGCTTGTTTATAAGAAAAAAGATGGAGCTTCGAGAGCGGTCCGAAGCTGAACAAGGGATTGACACTGCCCTGCGGGCAGCCCTCGGAGGGAGTGCCGTCACAGTGAAGACGGTTCTCAATATCCCTGCGGTGAGCGGAAGTGTCGGATTCATTGCCGGCACAGTGGCCTCGCTCCCCATCCGGCTCTACAGAACCGAGAACGGGAAGTCTGAAGAGGTCACGGGCGACTACCGTTTGCGGCTCCTGAATGAGGAGACCGGTGATCTGCTGGACGCATTCCAGTGGAAATGCACTCTGGTTCGGGACTATCTGCTTCCCGGAAACGGATATACCTATGTGGACTGGGTTGGCAACCGCATCGAGGGCCTATATTACGTGGATCCTCTTCAAGTCAGCGCTGAAATTGGCGCGGATCCCATTTTCAAGACTGCGCGGTTCTTCATCGGCGGGAATTCTTACCGCGATTACGAGATCATGCGCGTCCTCCGGAATACCAAAGACGGCGTAACCGGTGTGGGCGTGGTCGCAGAAAGCCCGATTCAGTTAGAAACCATGATGAATGCCCTGAGATATGAGAATCGCATGGTCAGAACTGGCGCCAAAAGGGGCTTTTTGAAGGTCGAGTCTGGAAAAAAGGTCTCCCAGCCTGTTCTGGACCAGCTCCGGAACAGCTGGCGGAAGATGTACGGCTCCGATTCCGATGAAACCACGGTCATTTTGAATGATGGTGTGGATTTCAAGGACGCGGGGCAGACCGCAGTTGATACTCAGCTCAACGAGAGTAAAATTGCCAACGATCACGAAATCTACAAAATATTTTCCATTCCCCCTTCTGTTCTGGAGGGCAAGGCATCTGAAAGTGACGCTGCGTCCGCTGTTCTGTTCGCCATCCAACCGGTGGTAAAGGCCCTGCAGTTGGCCATTAACCGCTTCTGTCTGCTGGAGGACGAGAAGGGTGTCCTGTCTTTCGAGATCGATATGGACGCTCTGGACGGTACTGACATGCTGTCCCGCTATCAGGCCTATGAGATCGCAGTCCGGAATGGCTGGATGCAGCTGGACGAGGTCCGTTATGACGAGGGTTGCAACCCGTTGGGTCTGAAATTCATTCGCCTTGGTTTGGATACGGTCATCTATGACCCGGAGTCCAAAATGATTTATACACCCAATACAAACAATCTGGCAAAGGCGGCGCCGTGATAACCTGCCGGCGGCGCCAAGTAAAAAAGACCGCCCTTTGGGCGGCCTTGCGTGGTGGATGGGGATTTGTCATCTACATTCTATCACGAAAGGGGATTGGGTTCAATGTCAAACGAAGAATTGGCAACCTTAATCCAAGCTGGAGAGCGGGACAGGCTGCCAGAGCTGTGGGCACAGGTGGAGCGGTTTGTATGGAGACAAGGGAGGCAGTGGTTGCTCGCGCTGGATGGGCGGGGTGGTGTCGCGTTGGAGGATTTATTGCAATGCGGTTTTCTGGCCCTGGTAGATGCTGTGGACAGCTATCGGGCAGACAAGGGTAAGAACTTTATCGGTTGGTTTGACTATCGCCTGAAAACAGCTTTCTCGGAGGCTTATGGCCTGCGCACACAGCTCCAGAGGCAAGATCCCATCCATCAGGCGCTCCGGCTGGAGGCTCCGTTGACGGACAAAGCGGGTGATCCCCTGGCCTTGGCCGATGTGCTCCAAGATCCTGCGGCAGAGGCAGCTTTTGATTCAGTGGAAAAGATGGAACTTCGCGAAGCCGTTGGAAGGGCACTACAGAGCCTAACAGAAGCGCAGAGGACGGCAGTATACCTCCGATATTGGTGCGATCTTACGCTGGAACAGATAGGAAACAGTTTGGGACTAAGTAGATCAGAAGTTGCAATATTGGAGCAAACGGCTCTACGAAAGCTCAGGCATCCGGTGAACAGTCAGAAACTGATGCAGTATCGGTGAGTGGATGACGGAAATTCCAGAGTGTTAACACCCGGGAAGAAGTGGCAACCATGATTGTGGTGACGACAAAGTAAAAAAGATGCCCCGGTCAGGAATTTCCTGATCGGGGCGGTTTGCTTTATTCAGCAATGTGGAGTTTTTGCTTCAATGCTGCCTGTAGGATAGCGGATACATTAAGACCGGCTTTTTCGGCTTCGGCATTGAGCCAGAAGGGCAAAGAAACATTGCGGCGGACCGTGCGCCGCTCATTTGCTCGGCGATATGCGGTCAGATCCACATCAACAAAAGAGACGATGTCAGCGGGATCGTGATCAACCTGCACTGAGGCCACGGGCAGCTCTTTGCCGTCATCCTCCATATCGATCCCCACAATCCCAATGGCATCCCGGGCCATAGCAATAGCTTCTGCCAGATCCTCGCCCTGAGTGTTGATTTCTAAATCGGGAACATATGCCATAAATCCACTATCAGCTAATTTTGAAAAAATTACAGGATAAACTACTTTCATAAATATTTCCTCCAACTATGAAACACTAATCAAACAATATCTATATTCTATAGCATCTCCCTCGCCTGTATACGGCGGGGAGGCAGGGGCTTATTTCAGCCCCCGCCGCTTGATGATTGCTTTCGCTACATCTTCTTTGATTTCCCGCTGTCTGGAGATCGGCTCAATATCTGTTCCGTTTGTGTAGATATCGTGACTGCCTCCGTCTCGCTTGAAGTACCATCCATTTCCTTCAAGCAGTTTTATTAGGTCTCTTCGCTTCATGGCTTCACCTCTTGATACCATTGTACACACTTAGTGTGTACTTGTCAAGTGATACGCGGAAAGAATGTGTAATTTTTGTGTATACCACAATCAAGGCCAGCGGTGGAGCGGCTGTGCGGCTACCGTAAGACCACTATCAATGAGGTAAAAAACGGCTAAGGGACGGCACGGACGGGCAGCTGGGCCTGCTGTATTACCTGTTTTCCGCCCACCACTGGCCGCTGAGCGAACTGCAGCGGCTGTGGGAGGGAGAAACCAGGTGGTGGGACCTGATAAACGCCCTGTCGTCCTTTGAGTGCGAAATGCGCAGCAACCCACCGGAGCGGCCGGGGGTGAGGCATTTGGACAAGAAGAAGGTCAAGCTGACGAGGGTGCGCGGGTGATGGTTCCTCTGCGCCACCTCATCCGTCATTTGCTCCGCAAATGCCACTTCCCCTCAAGGGGAAGGCTTTGGCTGCGGGAGGCAAAGAAAAAGCCGCCCCTGGGCAGGGACGGCAAAAGAACAACATATTTCAACAAAGAATGAGTATAACAATCGAAATCAAACCCAGTGCAATCATCATTTGACCTGGAGCGCAACTAACAAACGCTTTCAACTGGTCTTTAAGAGCCATAAATACTCACCTCTTATGGTTAGTATAACCCAAACGTATTCTACTGTCAAGGGGGCGGTAAGATGTCAAGTGGATCGTCCATCGTGGTCAAAGTTTCCTATGATGATAAATACTCTGATGGATTAAAGAAAATGTCCACAGTGACCAAAGCATTTGATAAAGACGTGGACACTCTGCACGCCGGACTGGTGCAGTTAAGCAAAAACAAAGCCGAGTTGAAACTCGACCTGAAGAAGGCCAAAGAGGACTTGGCAGCCGTCGAAAAAGCCTTCAGGGCTGGTAAAGCATCACTGGAGGATTTTGCTGATGCAAGTGTTACGGTCGATAACGTAACCCGAAATATACGAACCGTAACTAAAACTATCAATGAATTTGAGAAACAGATTTCATCCTCGCAAAATCGGGCCAATAGTTTTTTTAGCGGGCTGAAGCAGTTTTCCAGCGCTATCGCCGTAAGCGGCATTGGCGAAATGGGCAAGGAGCTTATGCTCAATGCGGGAATTAGATTGGCGGGTAGCTCAGGCGGCGATGATGCCGGCACAATGGCCTCGTCTATTCTATCCTCTGCCGCAAGTGGTGCAGCGATGGGCATGATTCTGCCAGGCGTCGGAAATGTTGTTGGTGCTATAGGTGGCGCCCTTGTTGGCGGACTTATGGGCGCAGCCAATGGCAAGATGCAAGTCTATGAGAAAAAGGACGACTTCTTCAAAGACTACTACAACAACCTGTACCAGGAACGGCTCTCTGCCGGGGAGGAGGGCCTGACGGCCGGCTCTACCACCGCAGGCAGCCGTGAGCAGAGTTATAAGGCCTTTGAAAAGCGGCTGGGGGCGGCGGAAGCCAAGGAATATTTGGCTGAGGTCAAGCACATGGCCGCCCGGACCAACTACGGCTACGATGAGATTTTGGGTTATTCCAAGCTGCTGCTGAAATTTTTACAGCTTGTCCGCTTCATTTCGGCGTAGCGCCGTGGTATTCGATGCCAAAGGCTTCACACAACTGTCGGTCATTGAAATAACGTTGTGCCAGGACACGCACCTCCGCAACTGTAAACGTACTTGGCTCCTTGATGCGGCGGTAATAGGTTCGCTAGCAGCCAGGGAAGATCTGAGCTGTGTCGATGTCCTTTTCGCCTCTCATGGTCTGACCGAAGCGCAGCGCTGCCAAAAGCGCCCGAGCCTGCCGTTGGGCAGTGGTTAATGTTACTTTGGGCATGTCGTTACTTCCTTTCTTTTTTTGTAGCGGCCCTTCCGACTTCTGCGTTCATCTCAAATTCCACTAGGTCAGATAGGCGGAACACATAGGGGCCAGAGCGCTGGCCACCGAGATTGAGTGCAGTCATCCGGCCTTGGCGAACCCAGTGCTGCACGGTGCACACGGCTACCCGGTATCGCTTGGCTACTTCTTCGGTTGTGTAGACCGGTTCGTTAAAGTTCATGGTGTCACCTCCTTCCGAAATTTTCCCACCACCATTTCCACCACCGAAACGCCCAAAACAGGGCAAAAACGGAATTGATTTCCATGCTGGCAGACGCAACAAAAAACCCCGGAAGCCTTATATTTCAAGGTTTCCGAGGTTTTTCTGTTTTGGCACGCCCGAAGGGACTCGAACCCCCAACTTTCAGAACCGGAATCTGACGCTCTATCCATTGAACTACGGACGCGTGCCAACGCTCCCAAGCGCCCTACCATTATAGCAGGATGGATTTGAAAAGTAAAGGGGAAAATGAGATTTGCGGACGGGAATTTTGAGCTTCGCTAAAAGATTACAAATCGGATTCGTGCAGAACCACTCCAGCTGCGGTCAGCTTTGACTGAAGGGCACAGATGTCCAAAGAGGAAAAATCATCGCACATGGCGGCGGCTGTGCCTGCTGCCTGTCCGGTGACAGAG
>JAZSJB010000115.1:0-4379 GCA_045534105.1 Lawsonibacter sp.
CCCTACCCAATGAACCTTCCGTCCCCGTGATCGCCCACCCCTCCGTTTCCGAACCGGTCCTCCCCGCGCCCGAACCCCCGGCGGACCCCGCTCCCCAAGCGACTCATCCCGCCCAGCCCTCGTTGCCGGACGCTTCCCTTGCCCCGATTCCGGATACGTCGGCGGAGCCTGAGGACAAGCCCGAAAAAAACACAGGCGAGCCATATCTTTCCCCGTACGATTTTTCTACTCCCGTTCCGGAATCCGCCGCGGTGGATAACGGTTACTTTTCTGATGCCGCTTTTGTGGGCGACTCCCGCACCGAGGGTTTTTATCTGTACAGCGGCGTCAAACAGGGCAGAGCGCTCTGCGCCGCAGGCTTGTCCGTCTTTAACCTCGATGAGAAAACCGTCCTGACCTCCGGCGGCAAAAGCTACACTCTACCGGAGGCCCTCACCCTGACCCCGTATAAAAAAATCTACCTTGGTTTCGGCGTCAACGAACTGGGCTATATCAGCCACGACGCGTTCTATCAGGCTTACTGTCGGACCATTGATACCGTCCGCGCTCTGCAGCCCAACGCAGTGATCTACCTCCAGACCCTGATCCCCGTCAACGAAGACCGGGTCCGGGCGACCGGCGGGGCCGGTCATCTGAACAACGACCGGGTGCTGCTGTATAACGACCTGATCCGCAAAGCCGCTCTGGAAAAACAGGTCCCCATTCTGGATCTGCATTCCGCTTTTGCTGTGGACGGCAGCCTTCCCACCCAGGCCAGTCGTGACGGTGTTCACCTGTCAGGCGACTACTGCAGAAAGCAGCTGGAATATCTAAAAACTCACACCGTGGAATTTGACACGCTCTATCCAGAACCTCAGCCCGAAACGGAGGTGCCCGACGATGAAACGAACGCTAACTCTCCTATTGACCCTCTCCCTGGCGCTGACCCTGACCTCCTGCTCCCGGAAACAGAGCAGGACCCCCTTCTCCCCGGAGCTGCCCCTTCAGCTTCTGGCATCTGACGCTTTTTCCGAACCGTTGGAGCCGCTGGACATCGACATTCTCTGGATGCTCTACGGACTGGACGAGGTCGGCCTTGCTCCTGAACAGCTTGCAAGCGCAAGCGCTTATCGTTCCTCCGGAGCCACCTGCGAGGAACTGTCCCTTCTTGTCTTCTCCGATGAAGCGACAGCTCAGACCGCAGCCAACGCGCTTGACCTGTATATCAGCAGCCAAATCACCGCCAATAAAGACTACCGCCCTGCCGAGATCCCAAAGCTGGAAAATGTCTATCTGGAGCGTCGGGGCGCCGCTGTACTTCTGATGGTGGCAAACAATTACGAATCCACCCTTGCCCTGCTCTCCCCCTGACTCATAACGCGCCCCAAGCGGGCGCGTTTCTCTTTGCCCCGCAGGGCATCCGCGACCCTTTCCAGTATTTACAGCTTGCCCTCCCGTCGCTCAAAAGGTTACAATCTGGTTACAAAGACAGAAGGGAGCGCACCACCATGAAACTACATATACTCCAACGACTGGCTCTGTCCGCCTGCAGTCTGCTTTTGCTAACTGGCCTCCACCTGCCCGTCCGGGCCTCTTCCCAGGCCGTGAACATACATACAGACCTCGGCCCGCTGACCAGCGATACCGATGCTTTCATTCTGAACGGGACCGCCTATGTCCCCCTGGTCGCCTTTGCTCAGGCTATGGGCGAGCACACCGCAGAATGGGACGGGCAGTCCGCCTGGGTCCGCTCCGACGGTCTGACCATCTCCGCCACCCCCGGCCAGCAGTGGCTGGAGGCCAACGGCCGCTGTCTCTATGTCCCGGACGAAGTGCGTCTGGTCGCCGGGCGCACCATGGTCCCCGTGCGCACCATGGCCCAAATTTACGGTGCACAGGTCAGTTGGGACGGGGATACAGATACCGTCTTTGTCTCCGGCCGCTCCGCGCTTTTGGAATCAGGTGAAACCTACTACGACGAGCATACACTGTACTGGCTGTCCCGCGTCATCTCCGCCGAAAGCCAGGGCGAGGTGCTCACCGGCCAGATCGCGGTGGGCAATGTGGTTTTGAACCGAATGTCAAGCGATGTTTTCCCGGACGAACTCCATCAGGTCATTTTCCAGCCCGGTCAGTTTGAGCCGGTTGAAAACGGCACCATTTACAACGAACCCTACCATCTGTCCGTCACCGCAGCAAAGCTGTGTCTGGAAGGAGCGCAGGTAGTGGGTGACTGTATGTACTTTTTTGCCCCCGCCCTGTCCCCCGGAACGTGGATCGTCAACAACCGCACCTATTACACCACCATAGGCTGTCACCGCTTTTATCTGTAAAATCCGCCCCGACCGTCTCTCCAAAACGGCCGGGGCGGTCCTTTTTGTCATTTTGTACGAAAAAAACACGGTATCTTTGTTTGTTCCTCCCTTGATTTATGCCGCAGGAATGTTTATTCTGAACCTGACAGATTTTTTAAGTTCCGGCGCGAGGATGCCGCGCCGTAAAAGGAAGTGGTCACCCTGAAAACCATACTGCGTTACCTGAGCCCCTTTGTCCCCAAAATGGCACTGGGCATCCTGGGAAAATTCATCGGCACCATGTGTGAACTACTGCTGCCCTTTACCCTCAGCTATATTCTGGAGAAGGTCGTCCCCCGTCAGAATCTCATGGAAATTCTGTTCTGGGGCGGGGTCATGGCCGTGTGCTCTGTGGCAGCCATGCTATCCCACACCTTTGGCAACCGCACCGCCGCAAAGGTTAGCCGCCATTTTGTAGAGCACCTGCGTTCCGATCTGTTCCGCCACACACTCCACCTGTCCGCCGCCCAGACGGACGCATTCACCATCCCCTCGCTGGAGACCCGCGTCACCACCGACACCTACAACGTCTATAATTTTGTGTTCATGATGCAGCGCGCGGGCGTCCGCGCCCCCCTGCTGCTCATCGGCGGCGCCATTGTCACCCTATTCATGGACCGCCATCTGGCCCTGGTGATGCTGGCGTTGATGCCCCCCGTATTCCTGATCGTGCTGTTCATTTCCCGCAAGGGTGTCCCCCTGTACTCCAAAGTGCAGAAATCGGCGGACAACATGATCCGCGTGGTGCGCGAAGATTCTCAGGGCATCCGGGTGATCAAAGCCTTGTCCAAAACCGACTACGAGCACCGCCGATTTGACGCCGTCAACCGCGCCCTGATCGCCAACGAAAAGCGGGCCGGCATTACTATGGGCTCAGTCAATCCGATCATGACCATGCTGATGAACTGCGGAATCGTAGCCGTAATCACGCTGAGCGCAAGCCGCGTTTCTCAAGGACTTTCCAGCCCCGAGACGGTGATCGCCTTCATGCAGTACTTCACCCTCATTTCCATGGCCATGATGTCTGTCACTCACATCTTTGTCATGTACACCAAGTGCGCCGCCTCCGCCCGCCGCATCGCCGAAGTGCTTCAAACGCCCGAGAGTCTGACCACGCAGAGCTCCCTGCAGTATCCGGACTCAGACACCGATGCCCACATTGAATTCGACCATGTGAACTTCTCCTATCTGGGCCGCAAAAACAATCTGGATGACATCAGTTTCTCTCTGCCCAGAGGTGGTTGGCTGGGCATTATCGGTGCCACCGGCAGCGGAAAATCCACGTTGGTGCGTCTGCTCATGCGGTATTACGATGTCAACTCCGGCGCAGTGCGCATCAACGGCCGGGATGTCCGCACCATTCCCCATGAGGAGCTGTGCGCCATGTTTGGCACGTCCATGCAGTTCGATTTCCTCTATTCCGACACCGTGGAAGAAAACATCAAGTTTGGCCGGGATCTGACCCACGAACAGGTGGTGGATGCCGCCATCACCGCTCAGGCCCACGATTTTATCAGCGCATTCTCCGACGGCTATGAGCATACTCTCTCCCAAAAGGCGACCAACATCTCCGGCGGTCAGAAACAGCGCCTGCTCATCGCCCGGGCGGTTGCCGCAAATCCAGACATCCTGGTGCTGGATGACAGCTCTTCCGCACTGGACTATAAGACGGACGCCGCCCTGCGGCAGGCTCTGGCCCTGCGCATGAAAGGCACCACGGTGGTCACCGTGGCCCAGCGTGTCAGCTCCGTGAAGAATTGCCAGCTGATCCTGGTGCTGGACGAGGGCCGTATCATCGGCGCCGGCACCCACGAGCAGCTGATGGAGGGCTGTCCGGAATATGCCGAGATCAGCCAGTCCCAGATGGGAGGTGCTTTCGTTGAGTAGAGGCCCCGGCGGACCCAGAGGCGGTGTCCCCAACACCAACCGCCCCACCTATGAGAAGCTGGACGGAAAGCGCACCCGCCATGTGATGCTGCGGCTGAGCAAGTACATCCTGCGCTACTGGCCCATGTTTGCGCTGGCCCTGGTGCTGACGCTGCTGTC
>JAZSJB010000015.1:0-3242 GCA_045534105.1 Lawsonibacter sp.
TTACTCTCCGAGTTGTTCCAGGTCTGGTCGGCAAACCTTTCCCTGTTTCGACTCGGAGACTTTTTCTTATTTACTTCTTTCCTCGCTATAAGCTTTTTCTTTTCCACTGGCATAGCCAGTGGTTTACTTTGTCAGCGACAAGCAAGAAAAACCCGCTCCTTCGATGAAGGAACGGGTTTTTGGATTTACTGATCGTAGTCACTCTTGGTATTGAAAATAGGCTTCAGGGAGTGGAAGGCCATGAAATGGTCGTAGTAACGTTCCATCGCCAGTTCACGCTTGCCGAACTCGGCCATATGACTCTCGAAAGCTTCCTTGGCGGCAGCGCCCTTGCCCACGCACTTCAGGGCCAGCGCGGCGGCCAGGCCGCGGCAGAAGAGAGCATGCTCCGTCAGCAGGCGCACAGCAATGGTCTGGACACGATAGGGCATGTTGCGATGGGCGGCGAACTTCTTCTCCAGCTCCTCGGTAATGCCTTTGACCGCCAGCAGTTTGGACTCCATCTCAGGCTTATAGTGGCGGTTGGAGTCGGTCTTGACGGTGTGGACAACCTCCACATAGCTCTGGGGCATATGCTCGTCAATGGCCTCCAGATAGGCCAGCGCATCCTGCCACAGCTCGCCGTAGGCGTGGCGGAAATAATCCTCCTTCAGCGCCTCAAAATCCACATTGTTGTCAAACAGGGTGGCAGCGTAAGAGTAATAATTGAAGCCATTGGGGAAGAACGCACGCTGGGACCCATCCTGGATGATACCCTTGAATCCGTTGGCCTTGTAAGAAATCACGTCCTCGTTCAGGCGCTTGGCAAAGGACAGCACACCGGGGGCGTAGAACTGATGCTTCCAGAAGTGGTACTCATAGGCAAAGGAGTTGCAGGGAGCAAACTTGCGCCAGTTGTTGGCGCGCACGATGTACTCCTCCATAGTGTCAAAGCGGCCGGACTGGTTCAGCACAAAGGGGGTCAACTTGTCCACCTTGGGGTCCTTTTCCACGGAGTAGGTATAGCTGCGGGTGATGGCACCCAACAGCATGGAGAACCGGTCAGGGTTCTTGATCTTTTCGCAAGTTGGTTCGTAAGCGGTATCGGAGTAAGAACAGAACACGATTCGGGTATTCAATCCCCGGGCGGTCAGTTCTTCGTCAATGTCGTTGAGCAGCATCACGTACCAGTCGGAGGGGATCTTCTTGCGGCACACATCACACTCGCAGTGGTTCTTCTGGGCGTCAGCCAGCCACACGTGCAGATAGTCCACATTGTAGTTGCGCTGGGCGTAATCACACACGCACTTGGTCACGATCTTGCGGGCCTCGGGATTGGACATGCAGAAGTTGGTGTTCAGGGCGGTTCCATGCCACAGGCCGCGCTTACCGTCAATCAGGGCCAGATACTGGCGCACCTCTTCGGGCACGGGGTTGTCCTCGTCCGCCTTCCATCCGCCGGTGGAATCGATACCAAACGCATCCGCGTTCCAGCCGTGCCCCATATCGTGGAACTGCAGGCCACGCTTGGCGATCTCCACCTCGCACATACGCTTCCACTGTAGCACGGTCTCGCTGCTGATGGGCTCCGGTTCCCGGTTGGCGGTGTTGTTTTCGTGGTCATAGTACCAATCGTAATAGATCTTGGGAATGTCAAATTCCAGCATATAGGTGTTCAGACCGATCTTGGGCGAGAAATCAATGGTCTCCAGCATAGCCTGCTGGCTCTCTGCGCCCTCGTTGCACTGACCGCGGTAGCGGCAGTCGGCCATTTTGTGAAACTGCACACCCTCCACGTCCCGCACGGGAATGAACTCACCGTCAATGCCGGGGAACAGCCAGCGGCAGCCGTTCAGCGTCAGATACTTATACACAGCCAGCAGGATGCTGCGGGGGTTGGAGCCGGCAATGATGCCACCATCGGCCGTGGTGTCGATGTGCAGGATATCGTCCAGAAAAAGATCCTCCGCTTCGCTCACGTCCAAGCCGAAGTCCTGCATCAGGCCAAGACGGAACCCATCCTCAGCCTCCGGCGCATAGGCAATGGCGATCTCACCACAGCGGGGCATCATCATGCGCAGATACTTTTTCAGTTCCTCCGCGGCAAAATCCACCACCGGGTTGGATGTGATCTTATTGATTTTATACATGGATACAACCTCCCAATACCTCAATAATTAAAACCACTTTTCGATAAAGCCACTATACAACACTCCCACAAAATATACAAGCAAAAACGCCCACTTTTTTCTTGTTTTTTACCTCTCGCCGCTAAAAATATATGCTTGACAAAGCTCCGGCTGTATGCTATTATTTCATGGCTGACACGGAACAGGGTCATCCATGCGGGTGTAGTTCAATGGTAGAATCCCAGCCTTCCAAGCTGGTCGCGTGGGTTCGATTCCCATCACCCGCTCCATACGCGCCTGTAGCTCAGGTGGATAGAGCAACTGCCTTCTAAGCAGTGGGTCAGGGGTTCGAGTCCCTTCAGGCGTGCCACCCTGGTTTCTTTTCGGCAGGTTTACATGGTGGGTGTAGCTCAGTTGGTTAGAGCACCGGATTGTGGTTCCGGGTGTCGAGGGTTCGAGTCCCTTTACCCACCCCATTAAGACCTCAGGGCGGAAGGGTCGGAGCGTCGGCTCCGACCCTTCGCTTGTAAAACCCTCCCGATACAGGGGTGTAGCCAAGTGGTAAGGCAAGGGACTTTGACTCCCTCACTCGCTGGTTCGAGTCCAGCCATCCCTGCCAGTCCACCTCTGCTGCAATCCTGACTATCTGACCCAGTAGCTCAGTCGGCAGAGCACCTGCCTTTTAAGCAGGGTGTCCGGGGTTCGAATCCCCGCTGGGTCACCACGTCGGAGCAAGCTTTATATCGCTTGCTCCGACTTATTTTATAAGTCAGAGCGCGCTCATGCCGCTGCTCCTCCTTTCCAAATCGCAAACGCTCTGCTGGTTTGCGATTTGGTTTGTGCAAGTGCCGCTTGCACAATAAACGCTTTGGCGGTATATCTAAAGTGTTGGGTATCACAAAAAAAGAAATACCGCCGTATGGCGGTATTTCTTTTTGTCATTTTTATATTCCTGTGATATAATAGTTAATTAACAATGATTTTCCAAGAAGTCGATAAGGTACAATAAATTGCGCAAATTGAAAAAAGGGTAAAAAAGGAGACATGGTTTGCAGATCTCTGGTAGAATGAAGTTGCGACACACACATTCGAAAGGAGACAGCAAACCATGTCCGAGAAAATTGTACAGCTAAA
>JAZSJB010000057.1:0-4836 GCA_045534105.1 Lawsonibacter sp.
CCAAGGCCAATCTGGACACGGTCATGCCCGGCTACACCCACCTGCAGCGTGCTCAGCCCACTACATTCGCCCACTACATGATGGCCTACGCCAATATGTTGCGCCGGGACATCACCCGTCTGGAGGACTGTCTGGAGCGCATGAATGAGTGCCCCCTTGGCTCCGGCGCGCTGGCTACCACCACCTATCCCGTGGACCGGTTCCAGGCCGCGCAGGCTCTGGGCTTTGCCAAGCCCATGGACAACTCTATGGATGGCGTTAGCGACCGCGACTTTGCGCTGGAGCTGCTCAGCGTCCTGTCCATCCTGATGATGCACCTGTCCCGCTTCTCTGAGGAGATCATCCTGTGGTGCTCCTGGGAGTTCAAGTTTGTGGATCTGGACGATGCCTACTCCACAGGTTCGTCCATCATGCCCCAGAAGAAGAATCCCGACGTGGCCGAACTGGTGCGCGGCAAGACCGGCCGTGTGTATGGCTCCCTCATCACGCTGCTCACCGTGATGAAGGGTCTGCCCTTGGCCTATAACAAGGATATGCAGGAGGATAAGGAGCCGGTGTTTGATGCCATTGACACCGTGCAAATGTGTGTGCCCGTCTTTGCCGCCATGGTGGACACACTGACGGTGCGGCCCAAGAACATGGCCAAGGCGGCCTCCGGCGGCTTTATCAACGCCACCGACTGTGCCGACTATCTGGTCAAGAAGGGTATGCCTTTCCGCGAAGCGTACATGATCGTGGGGCGGTTGGTCAACCACTGTATCAAGACCGGCGACACGCTGGACACCCTGACGCTGCGTGACTTCCGTGCCATCTCCGGCCTGTTTGACGAGGATGTGTACGAGGCACTGGCCCTGAAGACCTGCGTCAATGGCAGAAAGGTCTACGGCGGTCCTGCCCGGGAGTCTGTGGAACAGCAGATCGCAAATATTGAAGAATTTATCGCCAAACGCGGCTGATTCAGATAGGAACGATGGTTATGAGCAATAAACCAAAAGTATACATAGACGGCAAGGAGGGCACCACCGGCCTGCAGATCTACGAGCGGCTGGGTGGGCGGACGGATATTGAGCTGCTGCTCATTGACGAGGACAAGCGCAAGGATACCGCCGAGCGCAAAAAACTCATCAATGCCGCAGACCTTGTGTTCCTGTGCCTGCCCGATGCGGCGGCTGTGGAAGCCGTGTCCCTCATCGACAACCCCAATACCCGGGTCATCGATGCATCCACCGCCCATCGTACGGCGGACGGCTGGGTTTACGGCTTTGCCGAGCTGCTGGCCGGCCAACGTGAGCGCATCAAGACCGCAAAGCGGGTGGCCAACCCTGGCTGCCATGCCACCGGTTTTCTGGCGGGGACTGCGCCGCTGTCCGCACTGAATGTGCTGCCTGCGGACTATCCTGTGACCTGCTACTCTCTCACCGGCTACTCCGGCGGCGGCAAGAAGCTCATCGCCGAGTACGAGGACGAACAGCGCAACACCCTGCTGGACGCACCTGCGCCCTATGCCATCGGCCTGACCCATAAGCATTTGCCCGAAATGCAAAAGCTGGCGGGGCTGGAGCATCCGCCCGTATTCGTCCCCATTCTGGGCGATATCTACAAGGGTATGGCCACCAGCGTCCTGCTGCACAACCACCTGCTCAAGGGAAAGCCTACCGCGCAGAATATCTATGAGATGCTGTGCGGCTATTATCAGGGGCAGACCATGGTGCGCATGGCCCCCTTCGGCGGCAGCGCTCCCCGGGTGTATACCAACGCCCTGGCGGGCAAGGACTATCTGGAACTGACCGTCTCCGGACATGAGGGGCAGACTCTCATCACTGCTCAGTTCGATAATCTGGGCAAGGGCGCCTCCGGTGCAGCCGTACAGAACATGAATCTGATGCTTGGCTTTGGGGAAACCACCGGGCTGAGTGTGGAATAAGGAGTATGATTATGCTGAACGAAGTGAAGGGCGGCGTTTGTGCCGCAAAGGGCTTCAAGGCTGCGGGTGTGCACGCCGGCGTCAAGAAGAACAGCAATCCCGATAAGAACGATCTGGCCCTGATCCTGTCGGATAAGGAATGTACCGCCGCCGCTACCTACACCCTGAACCGGGTGAAGGCGGCTCCCGTCTATGTGACCATGGAGCATCTGGAAAACGGCGTGGCCTGGGGCGTGGTGGCCAACAGCGGCAACGCCAACGCCTGCTGCCCCATGAGCCATGAGAACGCCGTGGCAATGGCGCAGGCCGCAGCTAAACTGACCGGCCACAGTGCTGAGGACTTTGCAGTATCCTCCACCGGTGTTATCGGTCAGACCATCAACATCGGTGCCATTGAAGCGGCTCTGCCCGCAGCCGCAGCTAAGCTGGAAAGCAGCGAAGCGGCCTCTGACAGCGCCGCCCGGGCCATCATGACTACCGACACGGTGAAAAAGGAAGTGGCCTTTAGCTGTGAGATCGGCGGCAAGACCGTCACTGTGGGCGGCATCGCCAAGGGTTCCGGCATGATCCATCCCAACATGGGCACTATGCTGTGCTTTATCACTACCGACTGCGCCATCACCCACGAAATGCTGGAGGATGCCCTGCGGGACATCGTAATCAAAAGCTTTAACCGGGTGACAGTGGATGGAGACACATCCACCAACGACACATGCGTGGTGCTGGCTAACGGCATGGCGGGCAACGAGCTCATCGAGTGGAAGAACGAGGACTATGACAAGTTCTATGAGATGCTGTCCACCCTGTGCAAGACTATGGCTAAAAAGATCGCCGCCGACGGCGAGGGGGCCAGCCGCCTGCTGACCTGCGTGGTGAAGAACGCCCGCAGCGAAGAGTGCGCCGAGCGCCTTGCCAAGGCGGTTGTGGGTTCTTCTCTGGTCAAGGCCGCCATGTTTGGCGCGGATGCCAACTGGGGCCGCATCATCTGCGCCATGGGATATTCCAAGGCGCCCTTCCGCCCCGAGTATGTGGACATTGGCTTTGCCTCTGCAACCGGAGAGATTCTGGTGTGCCGGCAGGGCGCTGCCGTGGCCTTTGATGAGGAACTGGCCAAGAAGATTCTGACCCAGAGCGAGATCACCATTGACATCAACGTGAACGAGGGTGAGGACAGCGCCGAGTGCTGGGGCTGTGACCTTACTTATGATTACGTTAAGATTAATGGCGATTATCGCACTTGATTTAAAACAATAGGAGGGAACTCCCGTGTCCTTTAATCACGAGGTAGACCGTGCCAATGTACTGGCCGAAGCTCTGCCCTACATCCAGAAATATTACGGCAAGACCATCGTGGTCAAATACGGCGGAAACGCCATGATCTCCGAAGGGTTGCGCCACGCGGTCATTTCCGACATCATCCTGCTGTCTCTGGTGGGCATCCGGGTGGTGGTGGTCCACGGCGGCGGTCCTGAGATCAGCGGTATGCTCAAGAAGATCGGCAAGGAGTCCAAATTTGTGGACGGCCTGCGCTATACCGACGAGGAGACCATGGACATCGTCCAGCAGATTCTGTGCGGCAAGGTGAACAAGGACCTGGTCGCTACCCTCAACCGCACCGGCGGCAAGGCCATCGGCCTGTGCGGTATGGACGGCGGTCTGTTCCAGGCCAAAGTGCTGGATGACGGAAAATACGGTCAGGTGGGCGAGATCATCCATGTGGATGCCACCGTGGTGGAAGATGCACTGGCCAACGGCTATATTCCTGTGGTTTCCACCGTGGCCCAGGGTGTGGACGCGGAGTGTTCCTACAACATCAACGCCGACACTGCCGCCGCCAAGTTGGCCACTGCGCTGGGCGCGGAGCGGCTCATCCTGCTTACCGACGTGCGCGGTCTGCTTCGCGACCCCAAGGATGAGTCTACCCTGATTCCCAGCCTGACCATCTCTCAGGTGCCAGAACTGGTGCAGGATGGTATCATCTCCGGCGGCATGATCCCCAAGATGGAGTGCTGTGTGGAGTCTGTTCGCTCCGGTGTAAAGAGTGCGGTCATTCTGGACGGCCGTATCGAGCACTCCATCCTCATCGAGCTTCTGTCCGATGAGGGCATTGGCACCATGCTGCATTAAGGAGGCATCCGTATGAGCTTTGAAGAACTGAAGGTCCGCGACCACGAATATGTCATGCAGTCTTACGGCCGCTTTGATGTGGCCATTGACCACGGCGAGAACGCTACTGTGTGGGACGTGGAGGGTAAAGAGTACATCGACTTCACCTCCGGTATCGGCGTCACCTCTCTGGGCCACGCCAACGAGGGCTGGATCAATGCCGTGACCGAGCAGGCCTCCAAGCTGGCTCACATCTCCAACCTCTTCTACACCGAGCCCTACGCCAAGGTGGCCGAGAAGCTGTGTACCCGCACCGGCATGTCCAAGGTCATGTTCGGCAACTCGGGCGCTGAGGCCAATGAGGCCATGATCAAGATCGCCCGCAAGTGGTCCTTTGACAAGTACGGCAAGGGCCGCGGCACCATCATCACCCTGCACAATTCCTTCCACGGCCGCACCATTACCACTCTGTCCGCCACCGGTCAGGTCAAGTACCACAACTACTTCTTCCCCTTCACCGAGGGCTTTCGCTACGCCGATGCCTACGATTTCAAGAGCGTGGAGGAACTGGCCGGCCATGACGTCTGCGGCGTCATGTTCGAACTGGTCCAGGGCGAGGGCGGTGTTCTGCCTCTGGACAAGGAGTTTGTCCAGGCCGTGGCCGACCTGTGCGAGCGCCGTGACTGGCTGCTGCTAGTGGACGAGGTCCAGACCGGCGTGGGCCGTACCGGCACCCTGTTTGCCTTCCAGCAGTACGGCATCCAGCCCGACGTGGTGTCCTTTGCCAAGGGCATCGCCGGCGGCCT
>JAZSJB010000042.1:0-69123 GCA_045534105.1 Lawsonibacter sp.
ATCCGACTTGGGCGTGGATGAAAGCGCCGTCCGGCGGGCCGTTGAGCGTGGCTTGGAGAACATAAAAAAATATTTGAAAAATTGTCTGTAAGCCAGTCCGAATTTCTGTGTTTTGTGTCCTTGGTATATGAGAGGAGTTGATCCTCTCCTCAACTGAATAGCGGCGGCTCCTGGCGTAGCGCGGGGAGCCGAGCGGCGGGGGCGCCGCGACCTCTCCAACACGCAGGACGAGCGATCAACACCAGCGCCGCAAGTGGGAATTTGCCACCCCACGGCCATGATCCGCGAGTGGACAGGCTGGCGGCCTGTCCCTCGGAGCTGCCGCACCACCCCAGCAAGGAGCGTCGCGCCGAGTATAGCTGTCTTATGACGGGCCAAGAAAATGAGCGCGGCGCTCCTTATTCTAACTTCGAGACAAATTGTCCCAATGTGGAGAAAGGCAAAAGGGCGACACCCAACGCGGGTGCCGCCTTTTCGTGTTTCCCCAACAGACAACGGGGAAAGGTTAGCATTTGTTTGATACTGCGAAAGGAGGACGCTATGGCCGATACTGCCTGTAAGGAAGAATACACCTACCAAGTCGGAAAAATCACATTCATTGTCACACCTGTCTATAAGGACGAAGGAGAGCCTATGCGTGACATCCTTTTGAAGTTGATGCTGGCCGATTTAGAGCCAGCCTAATGGTTCCATCGACATCCTTAACATGGGCGGTCGGCAGAGGTATAATAAACATAGGATAAAAGACCTTGCTTGACTGCTTGGGAAGGAGGATATTTTGAAACAGTCAAGCAAATACCAAACCGGCACAGCCGCCCTCTACTGCCGACTGAGCCGCGACGATAACATGGACAACGAGTCAAACAGCATCCAGAATCAGAAAAAGATACTGCAAAAGTCCGCCAAGGATAAGGGCTACACGGACACGATCTTTTTCGTGGATGACGGTATCACAGGAACTACCATGAAGCGGCCCGGATTTCAGAAAATGATAACTGCAATCGAGGCTGGATACATTTCTGCTGTATTCGTAAAAGACCTGTCCCGGCTGGGCCGAAACTACATTGAGGTTGGCAAGCTGACCGAAGAGTTTTTCCCACAGCATGATGTACGGCTGGTGGCCGTTTCCGATGGTGTGGATAGTGACGAGGGCGAGGATGACTTCACCCCGTTCCGCAACATAATGAACGAGTGGTACGCCAAGGATATTTCCAAGAAGCGTAAAATCGTAAACAAGATGAAAGGCAACGCGGGCATCCCGTTGTCCCAGCCACCCTACGGATATATGAAAAACCCGGACGATCCCCGGTTTTGGGTGATCGACCCGGACGCCGCCGATGTGGTGCAGCGTATTTACCGTTTGGCGCTGGAGGGCAACGGCCCGTCACAGATTGCAAAGGCGCTCTGTGATGCAGAAATATTAAACCCCTCGGCATATCGCACCAGTAAAGGATTCAGTAAGGGTGGCTCCAAAAGCACATTAGAGCCTACAATATGGAATCACACCACCGTCAAGAAAATCCTTTCTTTGCAGGAGTACTGCGGTGACGTTATCAACTTCAAAAGCTATTCCAAGTCCTACAAAATGAAGCGCCGCATTGAAACCCCGGAAGAAAAACGAGCGATCTTCCTCGATGTCCATGAGCCGATCATTGATCGTTCCAGCTGGGAAAAGGTGCAGAGCCTACATACCACGCGACGCAGACGAACAACAGTTACAAAGGAGCCCAGCGTGTTTTCCGGCGTTATGAAATGCCCCGAGTGTGGCGGAAATCTGAATTTCCATTTCAATCAGAATAACCACGACATTAAATTCTTCAGTTGCAAGAACCACAACTCGGGACTTCGCAAATGTTCCTCTACACATTATATCCGACTGGACTTCTTGGAGCAGGTCGTTTTGTATGAGGTAAAGCGGCTGGCCGCCTTTGCCAACGAATACGAAAACGACTTTATCAAAGCTATGATGGGCCGATCCGCAAGGGTCGCGGAAACTGACCGGGCACGGAAACAGCGGGAGCTGGATTCGCTGCTGGCCCGTGATAAGGAATTGGATATGCTCTTTGAAAGGCTGTACGAGGACAATGTGTCCGGTAAGATTGATGATGTCCGGTTTGCTAAAATGGCAAAACGGTATGAGCAGGAACAGGGCGAGGCTGCCGGAAAGATCAAAGCCCTGCGGCTGGAACTGAAAAAGGCTGATGGCAAGAAAATGGATATGGATTTCTTTCTTGAAACCATCCGGCGTTATACTGACGCTACTACGATTACACGGCGCATGGTTGGTGAGCTGATCGATCACATTGATGTGTACCACGCTGAAAAGCTGGACGGCATTACCAACCAGCGCGTAGTCATCCATTACAACTGCATTGGCGCTTTCGATGTGCCGGATCGTCGGAAGATCCCGGAGGCCGACATTATCATGGAAACGCGAAAAGGCGTAGCATTAAGCTACGCCCCCGAACAGATTGCCGTATGACCTTTTCGGCAAATAAAAAATGCGGAGTATCATCAAAAGAACTTTTCAGATCCTTTAATGATACTCCGCATGGTCCGAGTGACAGGATTCGAACCTGCGGCATCCTGCACCCAAACAATTTGAAAAGATTTTTTCTGGTGATTTATAGTGCTTTTTCTTGCTTTTCAGTCGGTTTCCGGTACTCTTTAGGCCTCTATAAATCTGCGTTTCACAGGTGTTCCGGAGCTGTCTGTGGTCATTTATGTGGTCAAAAACGCTTCCCGCCCAAAACCGGTGGTTTTGCACCGGCCCAGGCGGGAAGCGTTTTCATATTTATGTTGGTCGCATTGTAACTCTGGGGGCTGGGTTATGCAAGTCTTTTCTGCGGGGATGTCAGCTCAACATTTGAGCCGCAATAAACAAAGAATAAGGGCGTTTGGAAGTCAAAAGGTCCGCCAGCATTTGTCTCGCATGAATTCCCTGATTTCGCCAGTATCTCGGTCTTCGTAATAAGCCACCAGCAGGCGCTTAAACTCCGGCACATGACTCTCAGGGATCACGAGCATCCCCTGCCCTCTGGCGATCATGAAATGGTTGGCGAAAATCACGGCAGCTCGCTTGTTTCCGTCGTTGAAGATTTGGGTCTTCATGCAGTACAGGCAAAGCTTGATTGCGATGTCCACCTCATCGGCATCCTCCCGGAGGATCGTCTCAATCTTCTCCTTGACGATGCTCTCCATGGGCAGCGGCGGGATATAGCTGGTGCCGCCGATGGTCACCGGAACACCCCGAATACGGCCGCCGTCGGAATAGAAGCCTTCGTTGACCAGCTTTGCGATGTGGCAGAGGATATCGTAACCGGTACCGTAGCTCAAAACATCTTTGTCCAGAATGAACTCCCAGGCGTGCTTCAGGTTCAGGATCTTTTGAACGTCCGTCGCGGTCATGCCGGACACGATGCCGTTTTCGATGATGTCCTCTGTCTGCGGGAAGGTGGTGGCAACACCCTCCAAAACCGCCTGGTCATAGATGTTCGCCTTCATGTTTGCTCTGGCGAAATCCAGGTTCAGCATCACGCGGGGCGACAGCTCCGTTTCCTCGTAGCCCAGCCCGGCCAGTTCCTTCTCCACCCGGCGAATGTGCTTTCGCAGCTCTCTGGCATCCCTGGAATTGCGGAGCAACAGCTGATACAGCTCATCGGAATAGGCGTCCACATAGGTAGAGGTCAATCGGCTGCCCACCCGCTTGCGCACATAGAGATACTTCTGCCCTTCCCTGTCTTTGATCTCCGGCGTACCGTCATACGGAATCAAATTCAACCGAGCCTGATAGTCGGCTTTCTGATGCAGCAATTCCTGGATCTTGGAGTAATTGTTTTCCATGTCAACCTCCTTGGGGAACTTTTCTTAAATATAATATACAAGAATGTTCCCCAATATGCAAGAGTGATAATCAAGTTTTGGGGAACTTTTTTCGCTTGTAAGTTCAGAATAGTTCCCCAATCTGGTGCTTGCATCAAGGCGCGGCCGTTCTCCCGAAAAATCAGATGGAACTAAAATTCGTGCGGATTTAGCATTTTCTTGCTTTCCCCGACTGAATGTGCTATTATGGTATACAACGCTGTCAGTGTTGTGATAGGCCTCGGCAGCATGGCTACATAAACCCAATGCTCTGCCAGGCGGCAGAGCATTTTTCGTATATCGGTATGGAGGAGATATTTTATGGCTGTCAGTTATAAAAAACTCTGGAAACTGCTCATCGACAAGGATATGAAGAAGAAGGACTTGTGTGAAAAGGCAGGCATCAGCCCGGCTTCCGTCACCAAAATGGGCCGAAACGGTCATGTCACTACGGAGATACTCCTGAAAATCTGCACTGCGTTGGATTGCGGTGTCGAGGATATTATGGAGATCGTGCCAGACGATCAGTAATGTCGTCGCCGTATTAGTTCTTCGGATTATTTAACAGGGAACCTGGCTTTCGCAAGGAATCTTTTTCTCTTTGACAAATCGATAGGAGCTTGGATATGTATAAAATCATAGATGAAACGGGAGCAATTTATACTCAGCATATTTACACCAAAGAAGCCGAATTTGAAAAAATGATAGTTTCCCATGCCGACACCATATTCGGTTCTGAAGGTATCTACTTTGACATCAAGAAGCTGATTGGAACGCCTAAGAAAGGTGCAACTATTCCGGATGGATACTTTCTTGATCTGACCTTCCATAATGACCCC
The DNA here is from genome assembly GCA_045534105.1 of Lawsonibacter sp. GTDB lineage: Bacteria > Bacillota > Clostridia > Oscillospirales > Oscillospiraceae > Lawsonibacter. The sequence continues at coordinate 4,701 of JAZSJB010000042.1, forward strand.
AAGTTGTATCTGGTTGAGGTTGAACTGAACAGCCATGATGTCTATGGCCACATTGGTGAACAGATTTTGCGTTTTGGCATTTCCACTGAAACAGATAAATATAAGCTCAAAAACAATCTCCTTGACGCAGTGAACAGTGATTCCGCAAAGAAAAAGAAACTGGCATCCTTTTTTGCAAAGTCCAAATACGACAACATAAACGAATTGCTTGACAAGGTAATTTTCGAAAACAGACCCGCAGCAATTATTGTAATTGATGAGGCGACCGATGAGCTTTTCCATGTCATGGCGCAGTTGACAATGACCACAGAAGTAATAGAAGCACAAACATATGTTTGTGGCGATAAAAAACTTCATCGTTTTTCGCCATTTAAGGATGAAGTTTTAACTGACCTGCCTGCAGATTCAGACGCAGACGAACTGGACACTATTATTGTTCCTGCACGTGAGGAAGGTTTTAATGAAGAATTCCTAAAAAATGACCGGTGGTATGCCATCCGAATTTCCAGCGCTATGATTGACAAAATCAAATATATCGCTGCATATCAGGTATCACCGGTGTCGGGCATTACATATGTTGCTGATGTTGATCGGATTGAAAAATACAAGGATACCAACAAATACATTGTGCTGTTTAAGCCGGGTACCATTAAGAAGATCAACAAAGTAGGATTGGGAAAGAAGAAAGGTCTGGCACCTCAAGCGCCGAGGTACTCTTCTTATCAGGCTATTATTTCAGCAAAGACTCTTGACGATTTGTGGCATTAACTCGAAGTTGTTGCATTTTTATTTCGATATAATAAGACAGAAATAGTTTTCATCTGTGCCGGAGCAATTATTTGTCAAAAAGTTACTGTGAATGTTTATGTGATTCACAGTTGCCGTTGATATAGCATCAGCGGCAATTATTCACATCACAAACTTCTGATAATATCGAGTTATCAGAAGAACCACTAAAGTTAGGAGGACGCACATGAAATCCAACTTTGAATTCCTCAATAGATACTGGCCTGCTCTGGCACAGATCGGTGCGGCAGCGGAGAGCTATGTCTATTCCGATGCCAATGCCTGTCTGTATAAGCTGGGTATGTTCGGTGAGCGCCTGATTCTTGAGATTTTTGCTTTTGAGCATATCAAGGAGCCGACTATCGACAATACTCATTCCAACCGTATTCGGCTGTTAAAGCGGGAAGGTCTAATTCCTAAGAAGATCGATGACATCCTCTATGCGCTGCGTAAGACCCGAAACGATGCTGTGCATGCAGGTGCTGACTCTGTGGAAGACGCAAAGACACTGCTCTCCATGACGTATAATCTTGCGGTTTGGTTCATGGAGGTATATGGCGACTGGGGATATATTGCCTCTGCTTTTGTCATGCCTGAAGATGTAGCCCAACCGGACTATGAGGCAATCATCAAAGATCAGGAAGAAAAGATTGCTGCGCTCTCCAAGCAGGTCGAAGCAGTATCTACTGCGGCATCGTCCAAAACCTCCAAAGAACGTGCAGAAAAGGGCGAAACTGCGTCCGAGAGCATGGAGCTTTCCGAGGCTGAAACCCGCTATCTGATTGACGAGCAACTCCGCAAATTCGGCTGGGAGGCCGATACCAACAATCTGCGCTATTCCAAGGGAAGTCGGCCGCAAAAAGGCAGAAATCTTGCTATCGCTGAGTGGCCCACTGATTCTGCTGTGGGTAAAAACGGCTATGCAGATTATGCCCTATTTGTTGGGCTGAAGCTCGTGGGTATTGTGGAAGCTAAGAAAGCTGCCATTGACATTCCCTCTGTGATTGATCACCAGTGCAAGGAATACGCCAAGGGAATCAAGGCCGAACACAAGGAGTACATCATCAACCAGTGGGGCGCTTATAAAGTCCCCTTTGTCTTTGCTACCAATGGCCGTAAATATCTGAAACAGATTGAAACCAAGTCTGGAATATGGTATCTGGATTTGCGCGGCGGAGCTAATGCTCCAAAAGCACTGCAAGGCTGGATCAGTCCCCAGGGCCTGATGGAACAACTTGAAAAGGACATTGCCGCTGCCAATGCCGCACTCCAGAACACTCCCTTTGATTTGTTGCGCGACCCGGACGGACTGAATCTGCGTAAATATCAGATCAGCGCCATCGAAGCAGCGGAGCAGGCAGTCATCGATGGCAAGCAGACTGTTTTGCTTTCCATGGCCACCGGCACTGGCAAGACCCGCACCATTCTTGGTATGATTTACCGCTTCATTAAGAGCGACCGCTTCAAGCGTGTGCTGTTCCTGGTGGACCGTACCGCCCTTGGCGAGCAGGCCGAGGATGTTTTCAAAGAAGTTAAAATCGAAGAATTGATGACCTTGGACTCCATCTACAATATCAAGGGTCTGGATGAAAAGGAAATCGACAGAGAAACGAAAATACATATCGCTACGGTACAGAGCCTTGTCAAGCGCATCCTCTATCCCGAAGGCGATACCATGCCCTCTGTTACTGACTATGATTTGATTGTGGTCGACGAGGCGCACCGCGGTTATATTCTGGATAGAGAAATGACCGAAACCGAGATGCTCTATCGCAACCAGGATGACTATATCAGCAAATACCGCACCGTTATCGAATACTTTGATGCCGTAAAAATCGCCCTGACTGCGACCCCGGCGCTCCATACTACTGAAATCTTCGGCAAGCCTGTCTTCAACTATTCCTACCGCGAAGCCGTCATCGACGGTTATCTGGTCGACCACGATGCGCCCCACAATATCCGCACCAAACTCCGTGTGGAAGGCATCAAATACGAAAAGGGCGAACAGCTTGCCATCTATGACCCAGTCACCGGCGAAGTCCTCAACAGTGCCGAGCTGGAAGATGACATGAAGTTTGAAATCGACAGCTTCAACCGTCAGGTTATTACGGAGAACTTCAACCGGACGGTCCTCGAAGAAATCGCATGGGAGTTCAACCCGGATGGTCAGGGCAAGACCCTCATCTACGCTGTCGATGACAATCATGCTGACCTCATTGTCAAGATCCTAAAGGAAATCTACGCAGAGTGCGGCGTTAACAACGATACCGTCATGAAGATTACCGGCAGCGTGGCAGGCGGTAACAAAAAGAAAATCTCCGAAGCTATCAAGCGCTTCAAGAACGAGTCCCTGCCCAAGGTCGTGGTCACCGTTGACCTTCTGACTACAGGTATCGACGTACCGGAGATTACTACTCTGGTATTCATGCGCCGTATCAAGTCCCGTATTCTGTTCGAGCAGATGCTGGGCCGTGCCACCAGACTGTGTCCCTCTATTGGCAAGACTCACTTTGAGATTTATGACCCCGTGGGGGTGTATGAATCCTTGCAGGATGTCAGCAACATAAAGCCCGTTGTTACCAATCCCACTGCCAGTTTTGAGGATTTGATGAAGGGCCTGGAGGTAGCAACCACCGATGAGCAGCTTGCCTATCAGATCGACCTGATCGTTGCCAAGCTGCAGCGCAAGCGCCGCAACGTAAGTAAGAAAGCGCTGGAGCAGTTTACTCATCTCGCCGGCGGCAAGGACCTCTCTGCCTTTGCAGAACATTTAAACAGCAGCACCATCAAAGATGCCACCGCCGAACTGCTGAGTCACCGCAAAGCGTTCTCTGCGCTGGATAAGGACAAGTCCCACCGCAAGCGCCCGGTTGTCATCGATGACCATGAGGACGAGTTGATCGACCATACCCGCGGTTATGGTGAAGGTCAGAAGCCAGAGGACTATCTGGATGCATTCAAGGAATTCATCAACAACAATATGAATGCTATCGCAGCTCTGCGCACAATTTGCACCAAACCCGCCGAACTCACCAGAGAAGCGCTTAAGAGCCTGAAGCTGGAACTTGTCCGCCATGATTTCACGGAGAAGCAGTTGAACTCCGCATGGAACGAAATGACCAACCAAGACATCGTGGCCGATATCATTGCCTTTATCCGTCAGCAGGCTCTCGGCTCCACGCTTATCAGCCATGAACAACGAGTGAAACACGCCTTTGCAAAGTTACGGGTCAACCATGATTTCAACAAAACCCAACTCGACTGGCTCAAGCGCATCGAGAAGGTGCTGCTGGAGGAAAGCGTTCTGGATGAACAAATTTTCGAAGTCGGCGCATTCAAGAACGCCGGTGGATTTACTATCATTGACCGCCGCTTCGGTGGCAAACTCCGTGAGATCATTACGGAGCTGAACGAGTATCTCTATGAAGATGGAGGAAGCGTAGCGTGAACAATCAGGAGATCGTAGTAAAACTTTGGAATCTCTGCAATGTACTGCGTGATGACGGTATTACTTATCAGCAGTATGTTACAGAACTGACTTATATCTTGTTCCTGAAAATGTGCAAGGAAACCGGCACCGAGGGAGCCATCCCGGAGCAGTATCGTTGGGACAAGCTTATTGGCAAGCAGGGCGTGGAACTGAAGAAGTTCTACAAGGAACTGCTGGAACATCTGGGCGAGAGCTGCACTGGCCGTGTCCGCGAGATTTATCAGGGCGCACAGAGCAATATCGACGAGCCCAAGAACCTGGAGAAGATTATCCAGACCATCGACCAGTTTGACTGGTATAGTGCCAAGGAAGAAGGCCTGGGCAATCTTTACGAAGGCCTGCTGGAAAAGAATGCGACGGAGAAGAAGTCCGGCGCCGGACAGTATTTCACACCCCGCGTCCTCATCAACATTATGACTCAGCTTATCGCTCCCCAGCCCGGCGAGCGGTGCAACGACCCCGCCTGCGGTACTTTCGGCTTTATGATTGCCGCTGACCGCTATGTCAAAGACCACACCGATGACCTGTTTGAACTGCCTGTGGATCAACAGGAGTTTCAGCGCACTCAGGCATTCTCCGGCTGTGAGCTGGTGCACGATACCCATCGGCTGGCCTTGATGAATGCTATGCTGCACGACATCAGTGGCCCCATCTATCTCGGTGATACCCTGTCCAACTTCGGCAAGGAAATGCGTGGCTATGACGTTGTTCTGACCAACCCGCCTTTCGGCACTAAGAAAGGTGGCGAGCGTGCCACTCGTGATGACTTTACTTTCCCCACCAGCAATAAACAGCTGAACTTCCTGCAGCACATTTACCGCAGCTTGAACAAGCATGGCGGTGCTCGTGCAGCAGTGGTTCTGCCGGATAATGTTTTGTTTGCTGACGGCGATGGTGAGCGCATCCGCCGTGACTTGATGGAGAAGTGCAACCTGCACACCATCCTGCGTCTGCCTACCGGTATCTTCTATGCTCAAGGTGTTAAGACCAATGTGCTGTTCTTTACCCGTGGCCGTGAGGACAAGGGCAACACCCGTGAAATTTGGTTCTATGACCTGCGCTCCGATATGCCCTCCTTCGGCAAAACTAACCCGCTGAAAGAAAGCCATTTTGACGAGTTCGTCGAGTGCTATAAGGACGGCGATCTGTCCGCTCGTACTGAAACCTATAGTGCGGAGAATCCCAACGGCAGATGGCGCAAGTTTACCTATGAGGAGATCCTGTCCCGCGACAAGACCAGTCTGGACATCAGCTGGATGAAGTCCGACAGCGGCACCGAGGACTACACCCTTTCTGAACTTCTGGATCAGATCAAAGAGAAGTCCGCCAACATTGCCAAGGCTGTGGCCACTCTGGAAGAACTGATCGGCGAGGTAGACGAATGATGGATACGAAAGCATTACGACAAAAGGTGCTTGATCTCGCCATCCGTGGAAAGCTGGTTCCGCAGGATCCCAATGACGAACCGGCTGACCTTCTCCTGGAGCGTATTCGCCAGCAGAAGCAGCAGATGGTCAAGGATGGCAAGCTCAAAGCCAAGGATATCAAGAACGATTCTATTATCTTCGTCGGTGGGGATAATTTACATTATGAGAAGTTCGCTGACGGAAGCGTAAAATGCATCGAGGATGAGATTCCATTTGACCTGCCGGATGGGTGGGCGTGGGAGAGGCTATCCAACCTTGCTTCTTTCTCCGGAGGCAAAACACCTTCAACTTCTCGCTTGGAATACTGGGATGGTGATATTCTTTGGGTAACTTCCAAAGACATGAAAAGCAAATATATTACTTCTTCGCAACTCCGTTTGACTACATTAGGCGCAGAGCAAATGCAAATGTATCAACCTAACACACTTTTGTTGGTTGCTCGTAGCGGTATTCTGCGACACACATTACCAGTCGCTATTCTTAAAGAATGCGCGACAATTAATCAAGACTTAAAAGCTATCGTCCTATATATGCCAGAGCTGGCAGAATATATCTATACATGCATAAAGGGCATGGAGTCGCAGTTGTTGCTTAAATATACAAAATCAGGAACAACCGTTGAGAATGTTAATTTTGATGAGTTCCAAAGAGCGTTACTGCCAATTGCACCCATTCAGCAAATCGATAGAATAATATCTGCCACTGGTAAGGCGGAGGATATTGTCACTTCTATCGAAGCGGATAAAGTAGCATTGGCTGATTATGTAGCAAGGGCAAAAGCCAAGATCCTCGACCAGGCCATCCGTGGTCAACTTGTGCCGCAGGACCCTGCCGATGAGCCCGCATCTGTTCTTCTGGAACGCATCAGAGCAGAGAAAGAAGAACTCATTAAACAAGGGAAAGTCAAGCGTGACAAGGAGGAATCCGTTATCTTCCGTGGTGTGGATAACTCTTATTATCAGAAGGTGGGAGGCAAGGTCGAAAATATCGATGATGAGATCCCCTTTGAAATACCGGAAGGCTGGGCATGGTGCAGAGGATATTCCTGCTTTGAAGCTATGAAAAGCACAAAGCCCCAAGGCGATTTTTTTGACTACATCGATATTGATGCCATCGACAATCAACTCCATCGAATCAAGGAAGCAAAGCACCTTCCAGTATTCGATGCCCCAAGCCGGGCGAGCCGTGCTGTAAAAAACGGAAGTGTTTTATTTTCATTGGTCAGACCATATCTTGAAAACATTGCGCTTGTCGAGGAAAAACATAGCCACTGTATCGCATCGACCGGTTTCTATATCTGCAACTCCAACGGAGTATTGTTTCCTGAATTTGTGTTCTTTCTGATGATATCAAAATATGTGGTCAATGGCCTGAACCAATACATGAAGGGTGATAATTCTCCATCTATAAGCAAAGACAATATCGAGAGCTGGCTCTACCCGGTGCCGCCAATTGAAGAACAGAAAGCAATCTGTTCCAAGCTGAAATCCATATTCACAATGATTGAGAACATAGAAAAGAGCCTCAATTGAGGCTCTTTTCTATTGCTGATATGGTCGAAAATGCTGCGGTTACTGCTGCGACAATTTGTTCTTGCTCGAAACTTGGTGGAATCGGAACAAACATTTCTTTCAGTGTAAGAGGTTTTAGTTCCTTCTGGTTTGTGGAACCCTCACCTTTCTTTTCGAGTTCGGCTTGATTCGCTTTCATAAATGTATACAGGTAAAATGCTTGAATACTGTGATAACCCCGGACGACCGTAACATGAGAATCAGGAACTATTGGAAGATTGGCACAATTGTGGGCTGTATGATAGAATCCAACGCGACCCAGGGTGCCTGTTCCGGTCGAGTTAACGACTATATCTCCATCTTGCATATACTCATCATCCGGATATTTTCCCAATGTACTTTCATCAAGGTACAACGCCAACTCAATGTCGATACCGTTATGCTTTGTATTGCACTTTTGTGCAAAGACAAGGGTTCCACTTTCGTCGATATACTTCGGAGATTTTCCGCGGCGAATTTCTTTGATGCAGCAGTTTTCCAACCGCATCCATTCCCAGGTGTCGGGTATCTCAAATGGCAGTTCTTCGTCGATGCAACAGATCTCATCGCCCACCTTCTCATAATAAGAGATAGTTACATATTTCCCCTATAATATTGATGCGATAAACTCGCAAAAATATTATTGGGAGGCGTCTTTTTATGAGGACAACCGAAACATTTGAGCAGCATCTGAGAAAGAGTAATCTTTCGGAGAACACCATCCATTCGTATCTCTGGACGGTGGATTTCTACCACGCCCACTACGACGAGATCAGCAAGGAAAACCTGCTGGCCTACAAGGGGTATCTGATGGAATTCTTCAAGCCCAAGACCGTTAATCTGCGCATCCAGGCGATAAACAAGTATCTGGAGTTTTTGAACAAGAACCGTCTGCAGCTGAAAGCTGTGAAGGTGCAGCAGAAGAATTTTCTGGAGAATGTGATCAGCAATGCCGACTACAACTTCCTGAAAAAGCAGCTCAAGAAAGACGGCAACATGGAGTGGTACTTCGTGGTCTGGTATCTGGCTGCGACAGGGGCGCGCGTGAGCGAACTCATCCAAATCAAAATCGAGCATGTGGATATCGGCTACTTTGACCTGTATACCAAAGGAGGAAAACTGCGCAGGCTATACATACCTAAAAAGTTAAGGACGGAAACTCTTGAATGGCTGAAGGAAACAAACCGTTCCTCCGGCTATTTGTTTTTGAATCGCTATGGTGAACGCATTACCACCCGCGGCATCTCACAACAGCTCAAGAACTACGCCGATAAATACGGCCTCGACAAAAGGGTGGTGTATCCGCACTCTTTCCGACATCGGTATGCCAAAAATTTTTTAGAGAAGTACAATGACATTGCTTTGCTGGCAGACTTAATGGGCCATGAGAGCATTGAAACGACCCGCATCTATCTCCGGAGGACCGCCAGCGAACAACAGGCGTTGGTTGATAAGATTGTCACATGGTAAAGGAAACAGCCGCCTTCTTTCGAGGGCGGCTGTTGGTTATGATAGATTTTCTGCAATGGAAGCAAGCTGGGTAAATGCCTGCTCAATTGCTAAGATAATTCGTTTCTGCTCCTCAAGCGGAGGGACAGAGATTATCGCTTTCTTTCCATCTGTTGTTCCGAGGCGGGGCATCTTCACACCATACGAGCACTTATTGGCATATCTTAAAAATGCCGGAGACATCAAAAAATAGCGAGCATATTGCGGGAGGATATTTTGTTCAAACTCCAGCGGCAGAATCTCTGATGTACAATAGCCATCTTCATCTGCCAGAACAACCTTGTTTAAGTAGGGACGCAGTTTGCTATACAGAACTTGCCCTTTGCGGAAAAGATGCTTTGTGCTTGCTGCGCTGCGTTCAGCCTTTCGCACCTTTTGCAGAACAACACCAGTATTTTTTTCAATATCTTCAAGATCCAGAATCCACGCAGAATCAGAGATAGCTGCAGTATCGACATTAGTACAGTTACCGTAGTCGCACAACTCCCCAAGACAGCAAACTACCCAGTTGTCGGGGAGTTCTTCAAATGCCCAGTCTTCCAGAGGTTCCGCCAGATCCCCGGTTCTCAGATAATAAGAGTTATCCACACCACGGAAGATAACGGATTCCTTCTTGTTCCGCTTGATTTTACCCTGGCAGATCAGTTCTTCTTTCTCTGCTCTGATGCGTTCCAGAAGAACAGATGCGGGCTCATCGGCAGGGTCCTGCGGCACAAGTTGACCACGAATAGCAAGGCCAAGTATTTTGGATTTTGTGTGCTCAATTATGTTTAGCAAATCTTCTTTATCTGAGGATATACTATCGACGATACTTAGAGCATCTTGCGTCTGCGCGTAAATCTGCATCTGCTCTTTATAGGGCGCTATGGGAATGAGCAGTTCTCTTAGTGTCGCAAGTCCAACCGTCTTTTGTGCCGTTCCAGTAGCCTTATCATTACAGATGGACTTTACATATGACGACCCGAGTACAACATAGAGGTAACGGTTCGAAATGATGCACGGACGAACTATTGCAATATGTCGCTGGAAACAGAATTTATCATTTGTATCTACCAAAACTGGAATCCCATAGGAGCCAGTAACAGTAAAAAGCAAATCACCATTTCGTGGCTTACGAGTTTTGGGTAGTTGGCTGAAATATTCTACGCCGACAAAACGTGTGTTTTCAAAAGATAACCTTCCATCAGAAATATTTGAAATCACAAGAAAAGGAACGCCAGAAGATGTTTGCGGAGGGGGCTGGTGATCACCGTCGCCAATCGCTTCTGCCACTGCGCCAAGCCTTGCCCATGTCCACCCATCCGGCAGGTCAAATGGAATCTCATCCTCGATGCATTTTACGCTTCCGTCAGCGAACTTCTCATAATGTAAATTATAAGTTAAATTCGTGCGCAAACACCGAAACTTCTGCCGGGGTATTGGCAATGGGCTGATAACCAGCCTTCATCAGTTCCAGAAGGACCAGCAGATACCCGGTGCGATTATTGCCGTCGATGAAGGGGGGGATGCCCCCAAGCTCGATATGGAACCGAGCCAGCTTGGTTACGATGTACTCGGTACTTTCAGCGTAGCTCGCCATACCATCTCTGTGGAACAATATCAACACTATCGGAATAATGCTGTTCGAATAATCGGAATAATATGTTGCCACAGAACAAAGTCGACCGTCCTGACTAACTCGCAGTCAGAATGGTCGCTTTTTTGCTCCATGCAGCAAACCCGGCCTGACAGGCCGGGTTTTAAGCCGAAAACCCGACCCACCAGGCCATAAAAAGATGCCGATAAATTCGTTACACTTATGTTAAAGAACAAATAAGAGCGCACCAGATGCATCGCAATAATCAAGGAAAAGGAGGTGCAAACCACCGGAGAAATATACACAAAATCATCGTTCACAAATTGTGCATGCGTCCGAATCTCTCTGTTCACAAAAGTTTTTCCATAAAAAGGGTGTAGAAACCGCCGTTTTTATCCCTTCCTCTTATGAGAGGGTAATGACCGAAGATGAAAAATGCCTATCGGAATCAGAGGGCAAATGTACTAAAACAGAGTAGTTTAATTTGTATGACCCTCCGAATTTTTCTGTTCTCAAAAAAAATTTCGCAAAAAGCTCATCAAAAACGCCGTTTTTATCTCTTCCTCTTATGAGGGGCCTTTTTCTCGGGCGATTCAAAAACTAATTCTCAGTACCCCCTACTTAGCGGCAAGGAAAGTGAAGGGAGTGATTGCCAATGGATGTTTCAGGTCCGTCCCCCCACTGCCCACCGAGCGAGCTTCAGCGGTTGCGAGAGAGCGGAAACAACGTGGTAAGTCTGGACCCTTTGAGCACGAACAGCGTCCCCAGATCGTCCATGAGTAAAACATCTGGACACCTGGACAAGACGACGGTCGAACTGACAAAGGCAAACTAAAAACCGCCCCTGAACAGGGGCGGCGAATAGCAAGTTGTTTATATGAAAAAACACGGGAGCGCAAGAAGTCCCATGACGAGAAAGAAAATCCCATAGAAAATCCACAAATCATTCGGTCGCTTCCCCGGCCACTTGATTGCGGCGAATATAAGCACAAGAAAAATCACGCCAAAGAATATCCACAAAGGCCCCAAAACATTCTCGCTCCTTTCACAACTCTGTTTTAACAATAATCCATTCCCCCAAAAAAGTCAAGGTGGGATGCGATATCTGCGAAAGCTACTCTTGGTGTGAAATCAAATATTCCGATACAACAAAGGAGGAACACAAACTATGAAAGAATCCGTATTCACCAGCTACGAGGAACTGCCGTTGTTCCTCAGTGCAAAACTCGTTGCGCAAACGCTGGGCATCTCCCGCTCCAGCGCATACGAGCTCATGCATGACAAGGACTTCCCTGCCCTGCGCATCGGAAGCCGGATCATCGTACCAAAAGAAGACCTGCGCAAGTGGGTCGCCGACAACACGAAAGGAGTGCAGAACTAATGTACAAGCAGCAGAGATACCCCGGAAATTATTTCAAGGTCCCCAACGCGATCTTTCACCTGGGATTACATCAAACCGCTATCTCGGTCTACGCCTACCTGATGTCCATCGAGGACCGCCGCACCTATCAATGCGTTGCCAGCTACTCCACCATCGCCCGGCATCTGAACATCGCACCCAACACCGTGGCAAAGTACGTAAGACAGTTGGTGGAGAGCGATCTCATTCGCACGGAGCGCACTGAGATCATCACCAAAGCCGGAGAAACGCGCAATGGCTGTCTGAGGTATCACATCCTACCAATTCAGTGCGCCATCGACCTCTATCACGAGCGGCAGATGGACGAGCTGGAGCGAACCGCCGCACAGCAGAGAGCCCAGGAAAAAGCGGAGCGGCTGGGCATCGAGTTCGTTCCGGCGGACGGTGAGCAGAGCGCATGACCGCCCCGTGTCGGCCCCTGTGGACCGCTGTGTGCGCCCCTTCGGGGCTGGGTAGGGTCCCTGCCCCACCAAGGGGCTTGAACGCAAATTCAGGCCACTGTACGCACCGCTTCTTTCTATCGGCAATTTGCACGATCACGCCCTTTTTCGCCCCCAAAATTGGGGGTCGAAAACGGTGCGGGATAAAGCAGGTGGTCGGTTTCGCCCTCCTGCGGCTCACAACGCCCCGCAGTGCGGGTCGTTTGTGCATTTTGTCAGGTGGTCGGTTTGAAAATTTGAAAGCTGTGCAAGGTGGTCGGAAATGCAAAAAATATCCGTCAAAGCCCCGTGTTCAGCGGGTTGCATAGGTGGCTGTTGACGGTGGTTATGGCCGCATTTTCCTCTTTTCACAGTATAGCAGGAACCAAGTTGTTGCTTTGGTAGAAAATCAGTCAATTGCGCATTTTGTATTGGATTTCTGTCCGCTCTTCCGCTATTGTGTGTTTGCAAAAACACAGAAACGGAGGACGCAACTATGATGAATCAACTTCCGGTCAGGCGATGCCAGCACTGCGCCAGCGAGGACATTCGGGTCGGCTGGCAGCAGGATGCGCTGGTGACCTTCAAGCGAAACGGTCTGCTGGGCAACCGCATCAAATTCCTGATCTGCGGCAACTGCGGCGCGATCCTGTACCAGTGCGTGGCGGAGCCGCACCGCTTCCCGCAGGCTCGGTGAGCAGGAGGTCACGCAAATGTACGACTACATGAAAGCGCTGCAAAGGCAGTTCGAAACCACGCCCCGGTCGATACAGGAACTCGCCGACGAAGTCGACCGCACCCACAAAGAGCTCTCCTCCCGGTTAACCAAGGAGGACCGGAAACTCCTGCTGCGACTGGTAGATATGAAGGACAACCTGCGCAGTGTCGCTACCCTCCACAGCTTCACCTGCGGCTACCGCCTTGCCTGCGGCATCCAAAAGGAACTGGCCGAGGAGCCCCTGTACTCCTTCGCCAAGGAGGAAGAAGCACGAGTCCGTCAGAGAGCGCACACTCAGGATGAGGGCGGCGCAGGAGATGGGTCGCAAATCAAAGAATAAAACCCTTCAGGAGGTGAACACAAATGGCAAAACGAAGGCCATCCGGTGACGGCATGGTGCGCCGCCGTGACGATGGTCGCTGGGAAGGTCGCATCGTCATCGGGCACAAGAAAAACGGTGACCCCATCTTCCATCACGACTATGCCAACACACAGAAGGAACTGATGGACAAGCTCCACATGAGCATCGAGCGCTACCGCGACGTGGAGCTGACCGAGGACAGCCGCATGACACTGAGCGAGTGGCTGGACACCTGGCTGGAGGATTACAAGGAGGGTACCCTCCGCCCCTCCACGCTGGCCTGCTACCGCCAGTTCATCGAAGCCTACATCAAACCGGAACTGGGCCACAAGCAGATCTCCCTCATCACCAGCCAGGACATCCAGCGAATGTACAACCGTCTGAAAAAGAATGGTCGGGTCAACGAGCATCCCGAGGAGGGTCACGGACTCTCCGACGCCACCGTCAACCACGTCCACACCATGCTCCACGGCGCCATGAAGGATGCAGTGCGGGCCCACATCATTCCCCGCAACCCCACCGAGGGTCCGACGGCACCCAAGCCCAACTACAAGCCGAAAAAAATTCTCAACGAGCAGGAGTTGGAAATCTTCCTGGAGCTCATCCGCAAGGACGAAGTCTGGTATGAGTTCTTCTACACCGAGCTCATGACCGGTCTGCGGCGGGGCGAGATCTGCGGACTCATGTGGAAGGACTTTGATGAGAAGAAAGGGACACTCAGTGTCTGCCGCACCCTGCACAGTAAAGGGATGGGTATGTTCGCTCTGGGTGCGACCAAAACCAGCCAGGGTACCCGCTCCCTCATCCTGCCTCAGAGCATTGTGGCGCTCCTGCACCAGAGAAAGAAGCGGTCGGTCAGTCAGTGGATCTTCCCCAATCCGGTTAGCCCGGAGCTGCCCATGTCGCCCGACTCGGCTTACCGCCGATTGAAAGTCCTGCTCAAGCAGGCGGGTCTGCCGAACATCCGCTTCCACGATCTGCGGCACACCTTCGCCACCCACGCCCTCACCAGCGGTGTGGATGCCAAGACCCTGTCCGGCATCCTGGGGCACACCAACGCATCCTTCACGCTGGACACATACACACACGTGACCTCCGATATGCAGCAGCAGGCCAGCGGCATCGTGGGCGGGTTCATGGAAAACCTGCTCGGAAAGGAGTTGAAACCATGGCAAGAAAACGCAAGAACGGAGACGGAACAATAAGGCAGAGAGCCGACGGTCGCTGGGAGGGCCGATATGTCATTGGCTACGATGACAAAGGCTATCCCAAAACCAAGAATGTCCTGGCTAAAACCAAACGGGAGTGTGTCGAGAAGCTGGAAGCCCTGAAAGCGGAACTGGGCGGCATCAAGTCGGACAAGGTGAAGCCGGATATGCGCTTCGGCGACTGGATGGAATACTGGTTTGAAAACCACGCGAAACCGAAAATCCGCCCCTCCACCCAGGCGGGCTACTGGGACCGTATCCGCCTGCACATCAACCCGGAGTTGGGACATATCCCGCTGAACAAGCTGACTCAGAACGACCTGCAGCAGTTCTACGGTCGACTAAAGAAGAACGGTCGGAAAGTCCACACTGATAAATACGGCGAAGGACTGTCCGACCAAATGGTGCGTATGTGCCACGCCACCTGCCGCACGGCGTTGGAGAAGGCGGTGCAGGACGGGCTCATCCGCACAAACCCAGCCATCGGCTGTAAGCTGCCGCCCAAAAAGGCACGGGAGATGCAGGTGCTGGATCGTGACGAGTTTCAGCGGTTTCTCATCCAGGCCAAGGCCGAGGGCTACTATGAGTTGTTCCTTCTGGAACTGGCCACCGGCCTGCGCCGGGGCGAGCTGATGGCACTTCAGTGGGATGACCTGGACTTTGAGACCGGCGTGCTGAACGTGAACAAACAGGTCTGCGCCGTAAAGGGCAAAATAGAGTTCAGCGAACCGAAAACAAAAAACTCCATCCGAAAAATCGTCCTGCCGCCCTCCATTCTGGAGGTACTGCGGGAATATAAGAAAACGGTGTTCTCCCGGTGGATGTTCCCCTCCCCGGTGAAGTACGATATGCCGCTCTCGCCCGGCGTGGCGGAGCGGCAGCTCTCCCGCATCCTGGCTCTGGCGGGCTGTAAGCATGTGCGCTTCCATGACCTGCGCCACACCTTCGCAACGCTGGCGCTTCAAGGCGGCATGGACATCAAGACCCTCTCCGCCATGCTGGGCCATGTGTCGGCAGCCACCACGCTGGATATCTACACCCACATCACCGACGATATGCAGCGGCAGGCCGCCGCCAACATCGACCGGGGCATCGGCAAAACTGCGCCGTCTGAGAGCAGCTCCGAACCGGGGCGGGATATTCCCAGCCATGGTGAAACGTCCGGCATGACTGACTTCCAGCCCGTCCCACGCAAGCAGCGCAGACCCGGCACCGGATGCATTACGCAGAAAAGTCCGACCTTGTGGGAGGGCCGCTACTCCCCCACCTGGATCGACGGCAAAAAGCACGCCCGCAACGTCTACGCCCACACCCGCGAAGAGTGCGAGGAGAAACTTAAGGTGCTGATCATCGAGATGAAGACTGAGCTGGCGGAGTTGAAAAAACAAAAAACAAGAAATTAGCTGAGCGGGTGCAGTAAAATCTGCATCCGTTTGCTTTGCTGTAATAGGATTAATGCCCTACAGAAATACATATAATAATTGTTGATTGCGCATGAAGTTATAATAAATGATATTGGAGTGGCAACAAGATGAAAGATCCATTTCCTAAGCTCACTTTTCCGTTTGTATATCTTGATAGCTCATTTCTTTGCCGGGGCAATAATTCTGCTGCACAAAAGCTTACAAGAAAACTTTTATCTCATAATCCCCAAAGATTTCATTCTCTACTCGATGAGTTGATTACCGCTTCCAAGGCCGATTATTCATATTATGAAAAAATCATTCATTTACAGCATAGAAACATTATTTCAGCTTTAGTCACATTTGAAGCATTAAATCCAAATCTTGTAACAGAATCTCCAAATCTTATCTCGTTGTTTGGTAATATAAATATAGTGCCGGCTATTAATAATGCATGTTATGCTTTCGGTGAAGATCTGGTGTTATGGGGCGAAAATGTCAAAACGAAGACATACATTGCGGCTGCAATGACAATTTTAAACTCATCATGCATCGTTGCAGAAGATGCATTTCTGTCTTTATCTGTTGGAAGAAGTCTGACACAGTATATCACATCAAACAGTGTATTCTGTGTCCTTAAAAGCAATGACGGACCCAAAAATATTGGAGACAACTCTGTAGTGTACGAGTTGTCTCCAAAGAAATTTATTCAGATTTTGTGTTCGCAGCTATAATCAATTGCTTAAGGGTTAAGCCAACCTGTTCTGCAAATAACGGGGGGATCGCATTAGCAATTTGCGTGTATCTCGGAACATCGACCTTGCGTAAGTCTCCACCAGTTGTATAGGGTCCCCTAAATTCATACCAATCCGGAAAGCTCTGTATGCGTGCATATTCACGAACCGTGAGTGTTCGAGGCTCACAATAGTGGATATGGTCATCTGGATTCGAAGTTAATGTAGGTGAAGGGAGGTGTGCAGAGAGTACACTAAAACAATTTTTTTTGATGTTATACTGATCACCCAATAAGCGTGAAATATTTCGATCCCGAATATCCATGTTCAACAATTCTTGGAATCTAATAACTGTATCATCGCGGTGTCTTGCAAACCTATGACTATTAGGTACTAATCCCTTTCGTGCACCATTTCTGCAATATCGTTGATAACTCGTTTTCGGACTGCCATATTGCCCAGACATAAAACCACGCGAATCAGGAGAACATTGTTGGCCATGAGATTTTTCTAAATCGGAAATAGCTGATTTCAAGCAAACGCTTCGAGGAATTTGTCGTGAGTGTACAAAGTCTCTTACATTGCTTGAGAGCGTTGCAAAAAATGTTTCGGGGGCAATAGTTTTACTGGCAAAAAGAATAAATCGAACTCGCCTTTGGGGCACTCCATGCTTTGAAAAATCCAACATTTTAGCTTCAACCATATATCCGCGAGAACGCAGTTCTTCTAAAATGTACTCAGAATAATTTTTCCCTTGATTGTCTTCGGCACAGTTATTAAATGGTTGTGTGAACCCCTTAACATTCTCAAAAAGAAGGGAATTAGGTAATACCAGATCAACAAAGCGAAGATATGAGTCTACCAAGCTGTTTCGAATGTCGTCTTCTTTCCTTCGCCCCGCCATAGAAAACCCCTGACAAGGAGGTCCCCCTGCGACAAGCATCACTTTCCCAGCGAGTTTTTTAAGATCCCCTTCATGCTCTTTCAATACTTCATTTATATCGTGAGTGGACTGGGGAAGCCATTCAGGCCAAATGAAATGGTTTTCTCTCTCGATAAGGTTGAATCTTAGCGTTTCAAATGCATCTGAATTCTTCTCAATAGCAAAATGTGCTTTCCAACCAGCTAAATGCATACCCAGAGCAAGGCCACCGCATCCAGAAAAAAGGTCAATATATTCAAATTTGCTCTCGCCTTTTTCCATCTGGCACCCTCCTCTCTACCCAATGATAGTTTTTCTTAAATAACGTTTATACTCTTCGTGTTCCAGCTTTTGAAAATATGGGTTGGCTTCTAACTCTTCAGAAATTTCTGTTGGCGTAAATCCATTTTCTTTCCTGAATCTGATATAACTCGATGAAAAGTAATTCTCATCGCCTATACAAATCAGTTTTGGTAGAATATCACCCAAAGCCGCTAATACGTCCAAAATCATTTTTACCGCATATGCTTTATAGTGTCGATCGCTAATTTTTAAAGAGTATTCACTATATACTTGTTCTGCAGACATATCCGATAGTTCAACTAATCTTTTTTCAAACGCAAATGCAAAGCGCTCCTTTAGCACTCGGACACTTATAGGAGACCTCAAAAATTCCTCATAAGCTCTGGACAGTTCCGCAACGAAAATATGCTTTATCAATGTATTAACTGCTGTAATAACGGCGCCTGGAACGTTGCTTTGGGGACCAGGATCAGAGGCAAACAAACATCCAAGTTCAACTTGATAGCCTAAATATGCTATGCTCCCTTTTTCCACACAACACTTTCCGAATTCATTTGCAGTTAAGCAAGATACGGCAAAGACGAAGTTGTTCTTAAACGCATCTGCGTCTTTTTGACCGATATATGCAACATATGGTCTATGTAGATCTGTAGTCGTAGTGAGTATTGCGTGATTCGCCCCGTGCGCCATAACAAGAACATTATCATACTCATTACATCTCGCTCGAAGTAGCCCCAAAAAATTATCTTTTGCATGAAAACGAACTATATCTGTGGTGGGGAACTTAATCTTTCTAAAAAAGAGGATCCCCCTTTTTTTCATGCATAACAGAATTGCATCCATGGTTTAATCGCCTCAGATTTCGGTGTTCATCAGGATCGCTTTTTGAAGCAATTTTTCCACTAAAACTCGCCCCAAATCATCATCCATACGGATGTGGTTTATTATTTCTTCAAAAGTGATTGTCTGGCCACCAAAAGTATAGGAATAGGTTCCCAACATCGCTTCATATTTGCACCAAAACCGCTCGAGAGACTCAACAATGGGGTCGCGTCGTGTTGCAGCTTCAAATATAACTTCCCCCAAAAGGTCGTCGGCAGCACTCTTATCTACGAACTGAAAAACATCAGAGTTAACCAACGCCGCCCATTCGCTCACCTCAATACTCGACAATCCCTGCATTGAGTAAAAAATAATTTGGCAATGTCGATTTATATTTTTCCGGATATGCTCTACAAACGATGTTCCATTTGAGAAAGTAGTTTCGCCGTTAAAATCATAGTCAACAACCAAGACATCCACATAATGACTTGGGGCAGAAAGATACTCTAACGCAGTTTTCATGCTGGGGCGATGCTCAATATTGAATTGATAATTTGACCATTTGGCAGATGCATGTTTTAACTCGTTTACCTTTTGCAAATATCCAGGAATGTAGACATCCTTGATTTTTGCATTGTCGTCAATGATGAGTATATTTCTTTCAAGCATATCAACACCTCAGTTTAACAGAGAAACAGGCACCCACGGCGGTATCGATTAATTCTAATGCACCGCCATATTCTTTGGCTATCTCATCAATAATAGTAAGTCCCAAACCAAATCCGTCTGTTGTGCTCTGGAACGGATCAAAGATGCGTTCGCGATCTGCTTCTGGAATACCAACACCGTTGTCAACACATTTAATAATTAGGAACCGATCCGTTCGATAAAGCTCAAATCGTATTTCTCGCGGGCGGTCATCCACTTTGACCAATGACTTTACTGCGTTAGTGGCTAAATTGTTAAGTATGGCCTTAATATCACCGGGATCGACATTAAACTCCATATTCCCAGACACGACGATTGACGCTGCAATGTTGTTTTCAGAATAGGATGCTTGGCTGTCTTGTAAGTATTTCCGAGCCAAGCGCTCGACATTCTGCAGGGTTTTACTGCGTTTTTTCACAACATCATCACGAACTGTCTTTAATAGAGATAGCGCTTCATCAATATATCCACTAATTGCAAGTAGTTGATCCCTATCCTGCCCATCCAGATGGTCTGCGCCGTTAATAAATGTCTTCATTGCAACAGACGCATCTTTAACATGTATCATAGATTGATGTATTAGTTTGTGTAAAAAGGTTTCTTTCTGTGCAATTCTGGAGTAAACTTTAACGATTTCCTGCTGGTCTTGCACATACTGAAGTTGGCTTTCCTGTTGCTTTTTGATAACCGCCGTATAATCTTTAATTTGTTTGGCTGCATTAGGGTCGACTTCTCGAAGAACTGCCGCTAATTGTGTCAGGCCTGCAACTGCGCCGCTAATTTCAGTTTTTGTTTTTTTGATTGTTTCGTTTGTGCCCTTCTTGATTTTTGTAAAATAGTAGGACTCTAATGTTTTAATGCAAATCTCAACAACAAAATTTCTTAATTGTTCAAAAGCTACTGTTTCTTCTAAGCCCTGCCTATTAGTTAATGGTTTTAAATTCGGATTAGCTTCTTTGCTAATTTGTACATATCCAATCAGATCACGCGTTCCCAAAAAACGCATCATACCTTGTGTTTGGCGTCTGTCAATGTCAAGCCAATCGTTTTTCGCCTCACCGTAAGGATAAATTCTAAAACTATCCCTATATAGGCGGATATTTCCATAATCGCGTACGCGTAGACCGTAACGATTGGCAAAACGAATTTTGTCACCCTGATTAAACATAAAAACCTGAGCCTTGATGCTACCAAAAGAGTACGGATTGCTTTGAATCGTTTCGTACTCAAGGCCATCCTTGTTCACGGTTATATATATAACTTCAGGAGTAGAATCGACTATTTCTGCTGTCATCCAAAGAGAGCTGACACCTTCTAATTTTTCGACAGTCACTTCTCGTTTGTTGTAGCCAAATTCTGGGGCAGTAATAAAAATTTTAAAAGTATCCTCTTGAGCAAATGGGCTTTTAAACTGTCTCAAGTTTCTGTATAACTCCCGCAATTTACTATCATCCCAGATATCTCTGAGGCCAGAAATTGTGAGGGAAACACCATGTTCGCTCTTTTCACCAGTTTTTTTGATATAGGGAATCTCTATTTCACTAATATTTCGCGATTCACCATCAAATAAAGTCCAGTCAAAATCTGCTAAATATCTTTCACTTGTTCCTCGCTTTTGGGCCTCCATGTGTAAAAATGACCCTAATCTGTCAACAGAAAAACGCCCTATTCCCTTATCTCCATTCAAAGGCCGCTGATAGATGGGTGAATACATGGTGTCTTTTTTGCTGTCAGTACCGATTATCATCCACTTGGTTTCGATGTCGGAAAGATTCATACCGGTACCATTATCGCTAATTGTCAATGTTGCATTCTCGGTAGCAAGATCGGAGAAAATAATTTCCACTTCTTTTGCGTCGGCGTCGTAAGAGTTTTTAACCAGCTCAAAGACGGCCGCAATCTGATCTGTAACCAAACCGCGACCAAATAAGTTCTTTACACTTGTAGATGCGCTAAAATGCAAAATTTGTCCCATTGTGGAATACCCCCATTGCAAATCCGAGATCTGGCTATTCCTCGCTGTCATCCTCATCAAACGAATACTCATTAAGTTCTGGATAATCTAAAAACTCGGCCAGAGTCATATTGAAAGCAAGTGCTATTTTGTGCAATGTTTTTACTCTGGGATTTTTTGTAAGCCCACGAACAATATTATCAAGTGTAGATTGTTTCACATCACTCATCGTAGCCAGTTTATTGATTGCAATGCCGCGCTCTTCGCACAATTTCCGTATTCTTTTTACATAAAGCTCAGAATACTCCACTGCAATTCACCTCGCCACTATGATTACCCGTTTTTGGGTTACATAAATCATAGCAGGGAAACAATTCAACTTTACCCGAATACGGGTTGATTGTAAGAATATAACTGCATTAAAATAGGGAAGTAAGAAAAGCAAAGCTTTTAATTGCATTTCGGAATCGTGATTTCTAATAGTTTTTCGCAAAATAAGCAGAGCAATCTTTCATAAACATGTGCAGAAGATCCTCAAATCTTGCGTCGCAATAAACAAAGAAAAAGCAGCCCCCTCTGAAATCAGACGATTTCAGAGGGGGCTGCTGGTCCGAGTGGGGCGACTCGAACGCCCGGTCTCTTGAACCCAAATCAAGCGCGATACCACCTTCGCTACACCCGGATATTCAGTTTTTGCTATTATACCACGCAGCAGGCGAAAATCAAAGATTTTCCTGTCTGTGGTCATTCCTGTGGTCAGGGCCACTTTTCGGCCCGGTTTGGAGTTCCAATAAAATCCCGCAAGCCGCCGTGTTGCAGAGCCTTGTGGCCCTCGGCGTTTCGGGACGTGGATGGCGTGGGAGCCACACCCAAATCAAGCGCGATACCACCTTCGCTACACCCGGATATTCAGTTTTTGCTATTATACCACGCGCCAGGCGAAAATCAAAGATTTTCCTGTCTGTGGTCATTCCTGTGGTCAAGGCCGCTTTTCGGCCCGGTTTTTCATTCCGGCGAAATCCCGCAACTCGCCGTGTTCCAAAGCCTTGCGGCCTTCAATATTTCGAGTCGTGGATGGCGCGGGAGCCACTCCCAAAGCAGGCGCGCTACCAACTGCGCTACACCCGGGTATCCTATTACAGCTTTCTCCATCCTCCGGTGCCCTGCGCGCTGCAGCCGAACAAGTTCGGCACTAAGTCGCTGTGCGCCGCCTCGCGGCTACACCGACTAAGCAACTGCGCTACACCCGGATTTTGCTTTGTTAGTATAATATATTCTGCCAATGATTGCAACTATTCTTTTCCTGTGGTAAGATAATTTCCGAGGTGAATCCCATGAGAATGAGAAAAAAGCCCAACCTGCTGCCCCGTATGGAGCGCTGTGGGCATCTGCTGATCGACACTTCGGAAAAACCCTTTGCCCGCCGGGGCCATTGGCGGGAGCTGATGCCGGAGGCAACTGAACTTCATCTGGAACTGGGCTGCGGCAAGGGCCGCTTTACGGTGGAAACCGCCGCCCAAAATCCTGATGTTCTGCACATCGCGGTGGAACGCGTCCCGGATGCCATGGTCATCGCTATGGAACGGGCCAGCGAGTTGGGTCTTACCAACGTCTTTTTCGTGGATGACGATGCCCGCCGTCTGCCGGAGCTGTTCGCCCCGGAGGAGGTAGACCGCATTTATATCAACTTCTGCGACCCGTGGCCCGGCCACCGGCACTCTAAGCGCCGTCTGACCGCCGTTGGCTTTTTGGAGCTGTACCGAACAGTCCTGAAGGATGGGGGCCAAATCCACTTCAAAACGGACAACCGGGACCTGTACGAGTGGTCCCTGTTCCAGTTCCCCAAAGCGGCCTTTGAGCTGTCTGAAGTCACCCGCAACCTGCATGAGCATGGCATTTGCGGGGTAATGACCGACTATGAGGAAAAATTTCACAACATGGGCACCCCCATCAACCGCTGCGTAGGAACCAAACTATTCCGCGCCGCACTCCAACCTCTCCAGCCCGAAGAAAAGGACATTGACCAGTAATCGAAACGTCCGCCGGTTTTGACCGGCGGACGTTTTTCTACCCTTTCTTGTCATCCGTGGCCGGTCCATTGATCAGCTCTCCATCCCGACTGAACCGCGAACCGTGACAGGGACAATCCCAGGAGTGCTCCTGCCTGTTGTACTTCAGCACGCACCCCATATGGGGGCAGCGGGGGCCGGGCGTGATCAATCCCACCACCGCCTGGGCAGCATTGGCCGCCAACTGCGGCCGCAGCATGCTTCTGGAGGGTGAAAACAGTGCCTCATACGGGCTGCGCCGCTCCTGTACAAGGTCGCTCAGCACTCGGGCTGCCACCATTGACGTGGTCATCCCCCACTTGTTGAATCCCGTGGCAACGTACAATTGTCCGGCATGTCTGGAATACCGGCCGATATAGGGCACCCCGTCCAGTGTCATACAGTCCTGGGTAGCCCAGCGGTACACCGTCTTCGCTTTGGGCCAGTGGCGGCGGGCGAAAACTTCCAGTTCCCTCCATCCGCCCCCCTGCTTGCCCGTGCGGTGCCCGCCACCGCCAAGCAAAAGAAAATCGCCATACTGCCGAAAAGACAGCCCCCGATCATCCTCGTCCACATACATCCCCCCAATGTCCGGGACATTCTTCAGGGCCAGTACATAAGAGCGGTGCTGATGCATCTTGAGAAAATAGCTGCCATGCTTGTTCAGCATGGGGAAATGGGTGGCAACGACAATTTTATTCGCCCGGATCCTTCCACCCGCAGTCACCGCCTCCCCCGGTTTCAGTTCCAAAACCTTCGTTTGCTCAAATATGCGCAGTCCGGGCAGAAGTCCCTCCACAAATTTAAGGGGATGGAACTGTCCCTGGCCGGCCATCCCCACCGCCCCCACCACCGAAACGGGCAGTGGAATACGATTTACAAGACGAACAGGCGCGCCCAACCGTTCCAGCACCGCCATCTCTTTTTCCAGCTTCTCCCCGTTATACCGGGAATAGACAAAATTCTCCCGCTCCTGAAACTCACACTTGACCGCACGGCACAGACGCCCATACTCCTCCACCGCCCACTGGTTGGCCTGAAGATAGAGCTTTGTTTTTTCCTCCCCAAAACAGCGCAGCAACTGATGGTATATCAGTCCGTGCTGGGCTGTTATTTTTGCTGTGGTGTCTCCGGTAACACCGGCACACACCCGATCTGCCTCCACCAGCGCATAATCCACCCCGGCTTGCTCCAGCATATAGGCGCAAAGCACCCCGGCCATGCCGCCTCCAATGATGAGCACATCCGTTTTCAGATCTGTTTTCAGCCCCTCAAATTGGGGCAGCGACACTGTTTTCCGCCATAAAGAGTCCATACCATCACCTCGTTGATGATAGTATGCGCACCTTGCGCGCAAAACAAAACCCAGACCACAGTCTGGGTTTTGTTTTGCGTATGCAGATCACAGCTTCCGGGCAAAATCGCTCAACACCTCAGAAATTTTAATATTCTGAGGGCAAACCGCCTCACAGCCGCGGCAGCCAAGACAGTCGGCGGGCCGTTTACCCTCCCCCAGCACCTTCATGCGCATGGGGATCAAAAATCCGTTCCCTCCAAAGGTCTGTTCATTGTAAAGCCCCATCAGGGCGGGGATATCCAGTCCCTGAGGGCAGCGCTCAGTGCAGTAGCGACAGGCAGTACAGGGCACACCCCTGGTCAGCTCTGCACCCATAGCCAGCAGCGCCTTGAACTCCTGATCATTCAGGGGCTGCTCACTTTCAAAGGTTTCAATATTCTGCCGCAGCTGCTCCAGGTCAGACATGCCGGACAGGGTGACCACCACCTGGGGAACAGACTGCAAAAACCGAAATGCCCAGCCGGGCACCGTCTCTTCCGGACGCATCTCCTTCAGTTTTTTTGCGTGCTCCGGGGCAAGAGATGCCAGCTTGCCCCCCCGAAGGGGCTCCATGACCCACACCGGGATATTCCACTTGTTCAGCAGCTCCACCTTTTCCTTTGCGCTCTGGAACTCCCAATCCACCCAGTTGATCTGAAGCTGACAGAACTCCATATCCTTGCCATAGGCCGCCAGAAAGCGCTCTATGACCGGCAGCTCGCCATGGGCGGAAAAGCCCAGATGGCGAATACGTCCGTTTTCTTTCTGCCGCTTCAGGTAAGTATAGATCCCGTACTTCTCATCATCCAGATAGTAGTCTATGTTCAGTTCATTCACATTGTGGAACAGGTAGAAGTCAAAGTACTCCATCCCGGTCTTTCGCAGCTGTTCTTCAAAGATGGACTCCACCTTGTCCATATTCCGCAGGTCATAGCCGGGAAATTTGTCCGCAATATAAAAGCGATCCCTGGGATGCCGGTTGAGGGCGTTTGCGATGGCGATCTCAGACTGGCCGGCGTGGTAGCCCCAAGCGGTATCATAGTAGTTGACACCGTGCTCCATGGCGTAGTCCACCATTTGCTCCACAGCTGTCTGATCAATGCAGTTGTCTTTCCCCTCCAATACCGGCAGCCGCATGCATCCCATACCCAGAGCAGACAGGTCCAGCCCCCGAAAAGAACGATAGATCATGTCTCTTCCCTCCTCATTGCTTTTACTTTCTTATCATAACATGAAATACCTCAGGGGAAAAGTAGAAATTCCTCCATCCCTGTGATATGATAAATGCAACCTTGTGACTGGGAGTGTGAGCCCATGCGTCAAAGCAAAATCCTGTCCGCTGTACTGTCTATCTTCACGGCTGTATTTATTCTGACTTTCTCCATCGCCGCACCTATCCTGCTGCGCCCTTTTTATTACGCGCACATCGACCCACTAAAGCTGGAAGAAACCACCGGCCTGAGTCGGGAACAGATCGTCCGTTCCTATGACGAAATGATGGACTTCTGCACCGGGCGCACCGATACCTTTTCCACCGGCATCCTGCCTTGGTCTCGGTCGGGCGCAGATCATTTTGCAGATGTGCGGGACCTGTTTCTTCTGGACCTGCGTGCCGCCGTTCTTTCCGGACTGTTTCTGCTGGGCTGGACACTGATCCGCCGCAGGTGCAGTGTCCAGCCCTACCGCTTTATGGAGCGAGGCTTCGCCTTCTGGGGCAGCGTGGGACTGGGAGGCACTTTTCTTTGTGTAGGCGGTTTGGCTGCACTGGACTTCTCCAGCGCCTTCACCCTGTTCCACACCCTGTTCTTCCCCGGCAAGGACAACTGGCTGTTTGACCCGTACACCGACCCCATCATCCTCATCCTGCCCCAGGAGTTCTTCCGTAACTGTGCCATCTTCATCTTGTTTTTGATGGTATTGCTGTGTGCCTTTGGAATCCTTTTTGACAGCCGAAAAAAGTAAACAAATGCCCTGCACCGCGGTGCAGGGCATTCGTTTTACTTCATGTTGGAAAACACGTCTTTGTTCTGGATCAGGTACTCTCCACCGGAGTAGAGAGTGGTGACCACGATGACGGCCACGCACACGGTGTTGACCACCGGAGGGATGGGCAGCAGCATCAGGCAGATGCACACCATGGTGGAGGCGGTCTTCACCTTGCCCGACCAGCCGGCGGCGATGACACGACCCAGATTGGCCGCCTGCATACGGATACCGCTGACGGCAAATTCGCGTACCACCACAATCAGTAGCGCCCATGCGGGCATCTGGCCGATCTCCACAAACCAAAGCATAGCCGCGATGACCAGACACTTGTCGGCCAGTGGGTCCATAAACTTACCAAAGTCGGTGGTCTGGTTGTAATTGCGGGCGATGTAACCGTCCAGCAGGTCGGTAAGGCTTGCCACAACAAAGATGGCCAGGGCGATGTAGCCGGCAAAGGGAATGCCCAGATAGAGCACCAGCAGGAAGGCCGGGATCATAACCACCCGGAGCATGGTCAGTTTGTTGGCAGTATTCATGGTTTCTCTCTCCTTAATCTTCGATCTCACCGGTCAAGTCACCGTCTTCGGTGCCGGTAATGCGCACATTGACAAATTCTCCGGCGGATATGCGTCCCGCTGCGGTAAAGTATACCCGGCCGTCGATGTCCACCGAGTCGGCGTAGGTGCGGCCGGCGTAGCAGCCCATCTGGCTGTCAAAGCCCTCGCACAGCACCTCCATAACGGAGCCAAGTCGTTCCTCGTTATACTCATCCATCACCCGGGACTGCAGCTCCACCAGCAGTTCCACCCGGCGATCGGCCACGGCCTCGTCCACCTGATCGTCCATTTGGGCGGCCTTCGTCCCCTCCTCCGGGGAGAAGCGGAACACCCCCGCCCGCTGAAGCCGCTGCTCACGCAGAAATTCGCACAGCTCCTCATACTCCTCTTCGGTCTCACCCGGGAAGCCACAGATGATGGAAGTACGGATGACCACATCGGGCATAGCCCGGCGCAGCTTGTCAAACAGAGTCTCAATATCCCCCTTGGTGCTGCGGCGGTTCATGGCCTTGAGCACCCGGTCATTGCAGTGCTGGATAGGAATATCCAGATAGTGCAGAATCTTAGGCTGGGATGCGATCACCTGGATCAACTCGTCCGTTACTGCCTCGGGATAGAGGTAGTGCAGACGGATCCAATGGAAAGGCAGCTTGCAAAGCTCGGTCAGCAGTCCGGCCAGAGAGGTGCCGTCCTTCTTGTCCCAGCCATAGCGGGTAATATCCTGGGCGATGACGATCAGTTCCTTCACCCCGGAATCGGCCAGCTCCTTTGCCTCCGCCAACAGAGATCCCATGTCCCGGCTGCGGTAGCGGCCACGCAGCCTGGGGATGATGCAGAAGGCACATCCATTGCTGCACCCCTCGGCAATTTTCAGGTAGGCGGTGTAGGTGGGCGTGGTCACCATGCGCGCTCCGTCCTCAATGGTGTTATGTATATCACCGAAGAAGGTGGGCTGGTCCCCCTCCATCAGGCTTTCCACCGCCTGTACCACGTCAGTGTAACTGCCGGTACCTAAAATGCCGTCCACCTCGGGAAGCTCAGCCAGAATATCCTCCGGATAGCGCTGGGACAGACAGCCGGCCACCAGCAGCTTGCCCAGCTTCCCTTCGTCCTTGAGCTGACCCAGCTCCAGAATATTCTGGATGGCCTCGCTCTTGGCCGCGTCAATAAAGCCGCAGGTGTTCAGCACGGCCACATCGGCCCCCTCCGGCTCCCCGGTCACAACAAACCCGGCATCCCGGCACAGGGCCATCATCTGTTCGGTGTTCACCAGATTCTTGGCACAGCCAAGAGAGATGAACGCTACTTTCAAAGACATAAAATCGCTCCCATTCAGGGTTAGTCCTCTGCATCCGCGCCAAAACGGTTCAAAGCGGCAGAGATGTCCTCCCAGCCATAGCCCCGGCGCATCAGCGCATCAGACACTTTTTTCAGTTCCTTGCGGTCAGGCGTTTTCCCGGCCAGCTTTTTGCGCACAAAGGCATCAATGGCATCGGCGGGGTCAGCCGCCTGAGCCAGGGCCTCATCCCACAGTTCCCGGGGCACGCCTCGGCGGTACAGCTCATCCCGCAGTTTGTGCTCCCCGCAGCCCTTCTGACTGTAATGGCGCACCACTTGAACGGCGTAGGCCGCATCATTGAGAAAGCCCAGTTCCTCCATCCGCGCGCAGATGGAGGCGGTTTCCTCCTCTCCGGCCTCCCATTCGGTCAGCCTGCGCTCCAGTTCCTTGCGGGACATGGGCTTGCGAGTGAGCAGGGCCAGGGCCTTTTCCTTTAATCCAGTCCGGCGGGCAGCGGCTGTGAGCGCTTGAGCTTCCCCATCCGTCAGCTCCTTACCGGCGTAGAGGGCGAAGTCGATGACCTCGCCCTCCCCCACGCGCAGAATACTTCCGTCCTCCATCACGGCCAGCCAGCGGCCCTGCACCCGTTTGGAGGGTTTCAGTTCTTCAATGCGCATGGTCAGTTGTCCTTATCTTCAAAGTCCTCTGCCGACACGTCCACGGCCCGGCCCGCTGCACGGGCGGCGGCCTGAGACTGCTTGCTCATCAGCTTGTAGGCATTGGCGCGGATCTTGGCCTCCAGCTCTTCGGCAATGTCGGGATTCTCTTTCAAAAACTCCTTGGCCGCATCCCGACCCTGGCCCAGGCGCATCTCGCCCATGGCAAACCAGGAGCCGGACTTCTGCACCAGATCCAGCTTTACACCGATATCCAGCAGCTCGCCGATCTTGGAAATGCCCTCGCCGTACATGATGTCGAACTCCGCCTCCCGGAAGGGGGGCGCCACCTTGTTCTTGACGATCTTGGCACGGGTGCGGTTGCCAATGATCTCAGATCCGTTTTTCAGAGCCTCCACCCGGCGCACGTCGATGCGCACGGAGGAGTAGAACTTCAGCGCCCGGCCGCCGGTGGTCACCTCGGGGTTGCCGTACATGACGCCCACCTTTTCACGCAGCTGGTTGATGAAGATGACGATACAGTTGGTCTTGGCAATGGAGCCGGCCAGCTTGCGCAGGGCCTGGCTCATGAGCCGGGCCAGCAGGCCCACATGGCTGTCGCCCATGTCGCCCTCGATCTCCGCGCGGGGGGTCAGGGCAGCCACGGAGTCCACCACCACCACGTCGATGGCACCGGAGCGCACCAGCGCCTCACAGATTTCCAGCCCCTGCTCTCCGGTGTCCGGCTGGGCGATGAGCATGGAGTCGATGTCCACCCCCAGGGCGCGGGCATAGGTGGGGTCCAGAGCGTGCTCAGCGTCGATGAAGGCCACCTCGCCGCCCAGCTTTTGTGCCTCGGCCACCACATGCAGAGCCAGCGTGGTCTTACCGGAAGATTCCGGCCCGTAGATCTCGATGATACGGCCCTTGGGCAGGCCGCCGATGCCCAGAGACAGGTCCAGAGACAGGGAGCCGGTGGGAACTGCCTCCACCATCACGTCTACATTTTCACCCAAACGCATAATGGAGCCTTTTCCGTAGGCCCGCTCGATCTGGGCCATGGCGGTCTCCAGTGCCTTCTTCTTATCGGAAGCGGGGGTCGCGCTCTCAACCATGGGCTTCTTGGTTGCCATACTCTTCATCCTTTCAGACCGGCCAAATGCCGGTTTTCTCTTATTCACAGTGCCATTATCCCAAAACAATTGTCCAATAATGCGGACTTTATCAGCTGTTGATGGTCCCCTCCACCACCCGCTGGATGCCGCCGGTATCCTCGGTGGTAACGATATTCTCAAAGCCATTGTCCGCCATGATCTGGGCCACAGCCTCCGCCTGGTCGATGCCCACTTCAAAGATAAGGGTGCCCCCCAGCCGCAGAGCAGACTTCCACTTGGAGGCGATGACCCGGTAAAAGTCCAGACCGTCCACACCGCCGTCCAGAGCCATCAGGGGTTCAAAGTCCTTCACGGACACGTCCAGCCCCTCGATATCCCCTGTGGGTATGTAGGGCGGGTTGCAGGCGATCACATCAAAGTCCCACAGCACAGAGGACGGCGTTTCCAGCGCGTTGGCACTGATGCAGGTGACCCGGGCATTGAGGCTGTTGCGGCGCACATTCTGCTTGCACAGGCGCAGCGCCCCCTCGGACAGGTCGGCAAGCACCACCCGGCATTCCGGGGCGTTGGCCGCTACCGCCAGCCCTACGCAGCCGCTGCCGGCGCACAGGTCCAGCACACGGCCGCCCTCCCCGGCGGTCCGTGCTTTCAGGATGGCACGTTCGGCCAGCACCTCGGTATCAGCCCGGGGAATCAGCACATCCCGGGAGATATCCAGAGGCAGGCCGTAAAACTCCCATTCTCCCACGATATAGGCCACCGGCTCTCCTTCCAGCCGCCGCTGAACCAGTTCCTCCACCCGCCGCTCCAGATCGCTTGAGGCATACAGAGACATATCCCGGTACAGCTGCTCCTTGGTCTTGTCCGCGGCGTAGCACACAAGTTCCCTGGCCTCGGTCTGGGCCTGGGCGACCCCGGCCCGACGCAGGCGGTTACGGGTATCCAGATACAAATTATTGTAGGTGGTTGCCATAAAAACACCTCAATTATTCAGCATATTTTTCTTGTCACGCCTCACCTATTCGCAAAGCACGGTTTCCCTACAACTCGGAACACAAACAGTAAGCATACTTGCTTGGTTTGTATTCCTCATTCCGGTCCATCCGTGCTGCTCATAACGGTTCGGACGCTTCTCTTACCACTTATCGCTGCCTTTTTCCTCCGGCAGCACCAGTTCCAGCGCCTTGATACCCACCTCGATCATTGAGTCGTCCGGCTCGAAGGTGGTAAAATTCTGCATCCAAAGACCGGGGGCGGTGAGCACCCGGGTCAGGGCATTGTCATTGCGTCCGCACCAACGATTGAACTCGTAGCTGACACCCACGATAGCGGGCAGCATCACCAGGTGGGCCAGGAAGCGCAGCAGGGCATTGTACACCGGCCAGATGGAAAAGACCACCGTAGACACCAGAATGGACACGATGATAACCACAAACAGGAAGCTTGTCCCGCACCGGGGATGGTGCCGGGGAAGTTTACGCACATTTTCCACGGTCAGCGCCAACCCGGCTTCGTAACAGAAGATGGTCTTGTGCTCCGCCCCGTGGTACTGAAACACACGGCGGATGTCCTTCATCCGGGAACACAGGGCCAGATAGGCCATGAAAATGACGATCTTCAAAAGGCTCTCTGCCAAATTGCGGACCAGCATAGACTTTGTCACCAGACTGACCATCCCGCCCAGCAGGGTGGGCAGCAGGAAGAACAGCACGATGGAAAGGCCGATGCCCATGACCACCGCCAGTGTGATGATAAGTGAAGTGAACTTCTCATTGCCCAGTTTCTCTTCCAGCCACACTTCAAATTTAGACGGCTCCTCCGGTGTCTCATCCTCCTCCGGAAAAAACTCTGCCGACCACATCAGCGCCTTGACACCGTTGACCATGGAGTCCACAAAGGTGACTACACCCCGGATCAGCGGCCAGCCCAAAACAGGATAGCGGTCCTTGATGAACTTCAGTTCCTCTTCCCGGAGCTCCAGTTCTCCGTCTGGGCGCCGGACCACGGCAGCCTGCTTTTTCGGCCCGCGCATCATAATGCCTTCAATAAGAGCCTGCCCCCCGCACATGGTCTTGAACCCGCTGGGGCAGCAGGATTTGTTTTGTTCCTTGCTCATGGGTACTCCTTTGGCGCACAAGCGCCGTTCACATATAAATATTCTACCAGTCCCACGACTGGATTGCAAGCACTTTTTCGAACTTATGTTCCAGCAGGAAGCCGGATGGTCACCCGGCAGCCACCCTCCGGGGCGTTGTCCAGCGTCAACTCACCCTCATGCCGAAGGATAATCTCCTCACACACCGCAAGGCCGATGCCGCTGCCCCTGGCCTTGGAGCTGCCCTTGTAAAACTTATTCTTGATGAAGGGCAGTTCATCCTCCGGAACTCCGGGGCCATAGTCCCGGATGGTGATGATGGCATCACCATCATCCAGACGGATGGTCACGTCGATGCGTTTTCCCGCACCGCCGTGTTTAGCGGCGTTGTCCAGCAGGTTGCAGAACACCTGGCGCAGCCGCTCCGGGTCACCGATGACAGGGAGCATATCCTCCGGGCAGTCGTAATAGTTCAGCGCGATGCCGTCCCGGCGGAAGAATTCCCGGTAGGTATACACCGCGTCCTCCAGCTCCGCCTTCAGGTCCAGCGCCTCCACCGACAGAGTGAAGCGTCCGTCGGAAATACGGGAGAACTCCAACAGTTCTTCCACCATGTTGGTCAGTCTGCGGGCCTCACTGACGATGATGCCCATACCCTTTTTCACGTCCTCCGGCTCCTGCAGTTCCCCATTCATGATGGTCTCCGCCCAACCGTTGATGGCGGTAAGGGGGGTGCGCAGTTCATGGGAGACGGAGGAGATAAATTCCGTCTGCACCTTTTCCGCCTGACGTATTTTCATGGACATGTCGTTGATGGCATCGGTCAGCTCACCGATTTCGTCGTCATAGGTCTTTTCCAGCTGGATACCATAGCTGCCGTCGGCAATGCGCCGGGTGGTCTGGGTAATGCCCGCCAGCGGCTCAATGATGGACCGAACAAAAAAGAGGTTGGAGATGTACAGCATGGCCAACAGGGCAATGCCGATCAGCGCCACCGTTCCCGTGGCCACCAGTAGCTGCCGGTCCACCTCCTGCATGGAGGTAACGACCCGTACCGCCCCCACCAGATTGCCCCGGTAAATGACCGGCGCGGTAGCGGCCATGATGCGCTCCGCAGTCACGGGGTCCTTCCCCCGCCACGGGGTCATCACCGCACTTTCAAACGCACCTTCGATATCCGGCGTCCCGGGCAAGGTGCCGGTGGTCAGCCCAAAGCTGGAATAGAGGATGGAGCCGTCCGGCTCAATGAACTGCAGTTCCAGCTTGCTCTTTTCGCCGAAGTTGTCCACATAGTTTTTCGCGGTCCTGCGGTACTCCGACTCGGTATAGTTCCGGAAAAAGGAGGCTGCACTGCCCGCCCGGGCCTTCAGTCCTTCTTCCATGGCATCATAGTAATAGCTTGCCATGGCCAGGGAGAATGCCACCACGGCCAGCACCACCATAAACAGCACTACGCTGACGCTGTTGGCCAGCCAGCGCTGGCGGATACCCCGCACTCTCGAGCTGTCTGTTTTCACCTGTTTTGCGGCCATGGTCACACCTCCTCTTCGTCCTCGCAAACTCCATATTATTCACTTTCGTCTAAAGGCGAAAGCTCAATCATTCCGTTGCTCGTCCTCTCCAAACCGACCCCACTGTGTTGGGCTTCGGTTTGGTTTTTGCTTTACTATGCGCCCCACTTATAACCATAGCCCCACACGGTTGTGATAAAGGCCGGGTTCTGTGCATCGTCCTCTATTTTGATACGCAGACGGCGGATGTTCACGTCTACGATCTTCAATTCGCCAAAATAGTCCTTGCCCCACACCGCATCCAGAATTTCTTCCCGGGACAGGGCCTTGCCCGGATTTTCCATAAACAGCTTTACAATACCGTACTCCACCTGAGTCAATTTGACCCGCTGGCCGTTCTTTTCCAATGTGCGGTTGCGGGTGTTCAGCAGGAAGGGGAGCTGGTACAGTTCCCCCGGCTCCAGCGCTGGCTCGCTGCCCGTGCGGCGGAACAGGGCATCCACCCGGGCGGTAAGCTCCGCCGGAGAGAAGGGCTTGGTCACATAGTCATCCGCTCCGGTCATAAGGCCCGTGACCTTGTCCATTTCCTGGGTGCGGGCAGTAAGCATGATGATACCTATCTTGTTGTTTGTCACCCGGATGCGGCGGCAAACTTCGAATCCGTCGATGTCAGGCAGCATCACGTCCAGCAGAGCCACTTTGATGCCGGGATTGTTTTTCAGTTTGGCCAAAGCCTCTTCCCCAGTAGCGGCCTCGATGGTCTCGTAGCCCGCCCGTTTCAGGTTGATGACCACAAAGCTGCGAATATTCTCCTCATCCTCAAGGACAAGCACTTTTCTCATGCTCAGACACTCCTTTCCGTCCGGTCAGTCCCCTGACCAGCTGCTGACAATAAGCCGGAAGTTTTCCAACAGCGCATTCTGGTCCAGACCGCAGTCCCAGGTGTTGTAGAAGGTAGCTGCATAAACCGTACTGCTGTCCTCGGCCAGAATGAACCGATTGCCGCTGGTGGCGCGCAGATTGCGGCTGGCCCCGGTCAGCTTATAGATGCTCAGGAAGGGCAGCGGCTCCTTCTCCTCCCCTTGCCACAGAGCGAAGATGACTGCACGCTGGCCACTGACGCTGTCGTTGCGGTAAATAGTCAACCTGTTTTGCCAGTGCTCCGGAACGACCAGATACCATCCGTCCGCAGCGTTGTGATAGGTGGTACAGACCTCTTTGGCCCGGCCCGCGCTGTTATACTGTACCCAGTCCAACAGCCAGGCATTTGCTGCATTACCGTAAGCCGGCAGCTGCCAGGGGCGGGCGATCTCCAGAATGTAATCGCTGTTCACATCGCTGGCCGTGGTCTCGCGCAGAACACTCACCTGCTCCCGACTGACCCCGGTCTCCGGGTCCAGCGAGAGGTTGGAAAGAATTCCGCCGCGCAGGGCCACCACATCCGTAACCCGACTGCCATCCGCCAGTTCTCCGGTGATATACAGAGCAGGGATCAGGTCAGTCAGATAGTTGGCTTTCATCTGTCCCACGGACATCACACCAGCACTCAGCGGCACCTGCGTCACCGTGGCGATGCCGGCCGCGTTCCAGTCGTGCAAATCCACATATCCCGTTTTCATTTCCTGGTCTATGTGTCCTACAGCCAGTTCTGTCAAACCGTCCCGGTCCAGATCTGCCAGCTGATAGGCCTGGTACGCGGTCATGATAAGAGTCTGTGCCTGGGGCTGCTCCGCCTCAAGGGCATAGACCCCCAGATAATTGGCATCACTGCCCATCTGCCAGCTGACCACCACCTCCTTGCAGGCTTTCTGCGTCAGAGGATCCCGTGCTCCATCCAGATCGGCGTAGTGTACCGCGTAAACGCTGTCCCCCTCGCCCTGGACCACGTTACTCATCAGGTAGCTGTCGTCCTCCTGCAAGGTGTAGAAATAGATTCGAACCGGCATATCCGCGCCAAGTATGCGGAAAAAGGTCACTGCCGTCTCCTGTTCTCCATCCCCGTCCATGTCCAGCAGCTGTATGGTAGAGGTATTGTCACCGGCGGAAGGAGGAACATCCTCCACCGCGGCAGAGTATTCCAGCGCCAGTTCCCGCTTGGTTTGAGCCACCGCACTCATCAGATTCTCATAATCCTTGGGAGGGCGGGGCAATTTGTAAGAGTCCTCTGCCGACCAGGGAAGACAGCCGGACAGCAGGGTGCACAGCATGGCTGTCAGCGTAATAAGACAGATTCTTCTCCGCATTTTTGTCCGCTCCTTTCCCCACGAGCCGGGTCGCCCCATAATGTCATAATAATTCAATTCATATCATACCACATCTTCCTTGTTTTTGGTATGTCTTTTCGCAAAAAAGTCCGTTGCTTTGCCCTGGCTAAGTGCCCGATGTGTCCATCCTTTTTGAAAGGACAATACTTTCTTCCCGCGCAGAGACGTGCACAGGGGAACGCAGGCTGCGTTCCCTGTTGCTTTCCTGGTCCGGGATGGGATGTTCCTTTCAAAAATATACCTCTCTGCGGCACACCGTTCCGGTGCCGCAGAGAGGTATACGTCACAATATTACACTTCCATGATAACAGGCAGGATCATGGGGCTGCGCTTGGTCTTTTTGTAAAGGTAGTTGGACATATCACCCTTGATTGCGCCCTTGATGGCGGACCAGTCGGTCTGATACCGCCCATCCACGCCCTGGATGGCTTCCAGCGCCACCTGACGCAGTTCCTCCATCAGTCCCTCGGATTCCTTCACATAGACAAACCCTCTTGTAATGATGTCGGGACCGGAGACCAGCGCGCCATCCTCCCCGGACATGGACAGCACCACCACGATCATGCCGTCCTGGGCCAGATGCCGGCGGTCACGCAGCACCACGCTGCCCACATCACCCACGCCGTAGCCATCCACGAAGACCTGACCGGCAGTAACGGTGCCGTTGAGCTTGGCGCTGTCGGCAGTCAGTTCGATGACCCGGCCGATGTCGCTGATGACGATGTTCTGAGCGGGCATACCCATATCCCGGGCCAGTTTGGCGTGCATCTGCAGCATGCGCTGCTCACCATGGACAGGGATGAAGAATTTCGGTTTGACAAGGGCGTGAATAATTTTCAGTTCCTCCTGGCATGCATGGCCGGACACATGCAGGGCCAAGCTACGCTCGTTGACCACGTCGGCCCCCTTGCGGTACAGCTCGTTGATCACGTTACCGATAGCGTTCTCATTGCCCGGGATGGCACTGGCGGAAATGATGATCCGGTCCCCGGGCAGGATGTCCACCTGACGGTGGGTAGAGAAGGCCATGCGGCTCAGAGCAGACATAGTCTCCCCCTGGCTTCCCGTAGTGATAATACACACCTTATCCTTGGGCAGTGACTTGATTCGGGCCAGATCCATGAGCACTCCATCCGGAATATTCATATAGCCCAGCTCCGCAGACACCTTCATGGCGTTTTCCATGCTGCGGCCGGTCACAGCCACCTTGCGGCCGTAGCGGGTAGCCACGTCAATGATCTGCTGCAGCCGGTCCACGTTACTGGCAAAGGTGGTGATGATGATGCGTTCCTCGCAGCCCCGGAACAGGGCATCAAAGCTGGCCCCCACGCTGCTCTCACTCTTGGTATAGCCCGGACGCTCCACGTTGGTGGAGTCGGCCAGCAGCGCCAGCACGCCCTCATTGCCCAGTTGCCCCAGCCGGGCAAGGTCGATCATCCCACCCTGTACGGGGGTAGCGTCGATTTTGAAGTCGCCGGTGTGCACCACCGTGCCCACCGGGCACTTGATGGCAAAGGCCACCGCATCGGTGATAGAGTGGTTGACATGGATGAACTCCACGCTGAACTTGCCTGCCTTGA
This sequence comes from Lawsonibacter sp., assembly GCA_045534105.1. GTDB lineage: Bacteria > Bacillota > Clostridia > Oscillospirales > Oscillospiraceae > Lawsonibacter. The sequence goes on from JAZSJB010000042.1 coordinate 42,438, forward strand.
CCACATCACCCGCCTCGCAGGTGATCATTTTGGTCTTGTCCAGCAGGCGGTGTTCCTCCAGCTTCAGCTTCACCAGCCCCGCCGTCATGCGGGTGGCGTAGATGGGGGCATTCACATCCCGCAAAACATAGGGCAGTGCGCCGATGTGGTCCTCGTGTCCGTGTGTAAGGAAGATGCCCCGGATTTTGTTCTGGTTTTTGATCAGGTAGCTTACATCGGGGATGACCACGTCGATGCCGTACATGTCGTCATCTGGAAAGCCCATGCCTACGTCCACGATCACAATGTCTCCGCCGTATTCGTATACGGTCAGGTTCTTACCGATCTCATTCAGACCGCCAAGGGAAATAATTTTCAGTTTTTCAGCCATAATTGCTCCTTCATATATCAAGATATGTAGGGATCAGAGCGCAGCAAAACCGCCGTGCGTGTGCACGGCAACCGGGCGCGGGAGCTCCGCGTGTTCCGGCCCTGCCTCGCCGGAAAAAGGGAGATCTCCTTCGCCTCGCTGCTGCTCTGTCCTGTTGTTGTTCTGACTGCCGCTGTTTCGGCAGACATTTATATTTAGGCGCGCTGGGCGCTTAAATCCAATTGACCGGGGGCAGTATACCACATTTTACCGGAAAAGTACAGTTTTATTTTGTCTCTTCCCGCCGGGGCAGCTGATCCAGTTTGGATACTTTCCCTGCGTAAAAATCACACAGCTCCGCCGCAAGCTCCAGATCAGGGCCCTCCGCCACGATCTTTACCGCCGCACGCCGGGCCAGGGGCACCAGATAGACCCAGCCGCCCCGGCTGCGCAGGCGCAGCCCTTCTCCAGCCAGTGCATCCTTTCCTGCCTGGGCTGCCAGCTCACGCATAACCTCGCCCCGATCCCGGCTCACAGGCACTTCCCGCTTCCAGCTGGAAAACCGGGGTGTTTTGGCTGCCAGCTGCTCCAGCCTTTCTCCGGTGATCGCCATGCGGGCACACAGCCGGGCCGCGGCAAAGGCCGCATCCCGTAGCCACGGAAGGGCCTTGTACAGCTTGCGCGCCTCTTCCCCGCCTTTTCCCAGCCGGAGCACCGTTTTTTCAAAACCAGCGGCAATCAGTTCCACCGCCGCGCTGGCATCATCGGGCACAGCCAGCCGTCCCCCTCCGTTTTCCAGTTCTATCAGAGCCACCATAGCCAGCAGCTGCTGGGCAGACAGGATCGTGCCGCTCTCGTCCCGGGCGGACAGCCGCATACCTGCGTGACTGGCCGCAAAGGCCGGAATGCCCCGCCGCCACTGGTCAGTCACCTGACAACCAAGTTCCTCCAGCACCATGCGAATGGCCTGGTCCGCAGGGGTTGTCCCGGGAACGGCCACCCGCACTGTGCGTATGGTCCCCCGACGCAGCGCAGCGCGGCGCGCCGCGTCTTTGGCGTAATCTGCCGTTCCCGTTGGAATTCGCTCACAAGTCCCAATGCTCCCGGCATTGACATAGTCGTTTTCTCCCTGCAGCAGGGCGTGCTCCAGCTTTCGCTCCCTGCCCCGCCCCAGTGGCAGCCCCCAACTGTCAAACAAATGCAGGTACACCCGTTCCCCATCCTGTTCAATGAACAGGGACACCGGCAATTGATAGCTCTCGCCGAGCCATGCGGCCTGGGCTGCGCACTGCATATCGTGCTGCAGTGCCGTACCCCCGCCCGCGGTGATGCCGCTGGCCACGCAGCGCAAAAGCATCTTTGCACCCGCCCCGCCGAAGCATCCCAGCGCCACCTTGCCCTCACCGCTCAGCGCGCGCCCCAACGCCAGCATGGTCTCCGGTCCTAACTCTTCACCCAACAGCCCCCGGATGATACCTCCGTCACCAAAGCGGACCGGTTCCGGCCTGCCTCTGCCGGCCACCGAACGGGTAAGCCGGCAGCCCTCATGGGCAGTCCGTCCCGGCCACAGCCGCACTCGCTCCATCAGCACCGCCCGGTCTCTGGCCAGCGCGTTCTCGCCCAGCACCACACCCTCGTTGAGCACGGTCTCATCCCCGGCCCGGCTGCCCGGACAGAGCACCGCACCGTACAGGGTAGCCCGGTCTCCCACCTGTGCCCCCATCAGAACGGACCGCTGCACCAGACTGCGACTGCCCACCCGACTGCCCCTTCCCAACACTACATGAGGGCCAATTAGGCTGCCCTTTCCGATGTGCACGTCTTCCCCGATCCAGCAGGGCGGGATCACGCTCACCCCCTCTGGCAAAGGCTCCGCGCTCCACACGCCCGGCTGACGGGTTTCCAGCTCCAGTTCCAGCTTCACCTTGCCGCTCAGCACATCTGCCACACATTCCAGATAGCTCTCGCAGTCTCCGATATCTCGCCAGTAACCGTCTGCGCCATAGGCATACAGCTCCTCCCCGCTTTCCAGCATGGCGGGAAATACCTCTGTTCCAAAATCCCTGGTCTCCCCTGCCGGGATGCGGTCCAGCACCTTTGGCGACAGGATGTAGATCCCTGTATTCACCATATTGGTGACCACCTGTCCCCAGGAGGGTTTCTCCAGAAACTGCTCCACCCTCCCCGAGCTGTCGGTAAGCACCATGCCAAACTCCAGTGGTCTGGGATGCGGGCAGATCACAATGGTTGCCTGAGCATTCTTCTCCCGGTGAAAGTCCATTGCCGCAGTCAGATTCAGGTCGCACACACTGTCGCCCCCAACGACCAGAACATCCTCCTCCGCCAAAAATTCCATACAGTTCCTCACACTGCCCGCAGTCCCCAGGGGCACCTCCTCGACCCGGTAAGTCAGCCGCACACCATAGTCTGTGCCGTCCGCGAAGTGGCTCATCACCGTTTGCCCCTGTTGGTGCAGCGCAATACAGATGTCTTTGATTCCATGCCGGGACAGCAATCGGATCAAATGCTCCAGCGCAGGCTGTTCCGGCATGGGCACCATCGTCTTGGGCATCCCAAGGGATATGGGCCGCAGGCGGGTGCCCTCCCCGCCCGCCAGAATGATCGCTTTCATATCAAACCGCTCCTTTCGCCCAGTGTACCCTGTAGTATCTCCACCCTCTTCCAAAATAAACCGAACTTGTCAGCATATGCCCTCCCATGTTATACTGGGGGCAGAACATTCCGGGAGGTTCCTATGAACATTCAGATTTTCGGCAAGTCCAAGTGCTTCGACACCAAGAAGGCGGAACGCTGGTTCAAGGAGCGCCGCATCAAATTCCAAGCGGTGGATCTGAAAAAGTACGGCATGAGCCGCGGCGAGCTGACCAGCGTGAAAAACGTGGTCGGTCTGGAATCTCTCATTGACCAGAAGCACCCGGACGCCGTGCTGCTGCGCTATCTGGCCTATGACGCGGACAAGTTCGAAAAGCTGCTGGAGGACCCCACCCTGCTGAACACCCCCATCGTGCGCAACGGAAAGCAGGCCACGGTGGGCTATCACCCGGAGATCTGGGAAACGTGGACATAAAACAAGGGTTCGGCAGTGCCGAACCCTTGTTTTATGTCCCGCTGTATGGTACGATTTTAAAAAGTACCGTTTATCGTACTCTTATCGCGGTATGCTCCATAAAAAAGGAGGTCTGTCCCATGGCAAAAAGCGCAAACCAGAAATTGAAACTGCTTCGGCTGTATGACATCCTCATGCGCCGGTCAGACGAAGATCACCCCATCCCCGTCCCGGAGTTGATCCGCGAACTGGAGCGGTGGGATATCAAGGCCGAGCGCAAAAGCATCTATGACGATCTGGAAGCTCTTGCCGAGCTTGGGGTAGACATTCAGTCCCGCAAGGGCCGCACCCCCGGCTGGTTCATCGGCCAGCGGGATTTTGAATTGGCGGAGCTGAAACTGCTGGTGGACGCGGTGCAGTCCTCCCGCTTCATCACCAAGCGCAAAAGCGACGCCCTCATCCGCAAGCTGGAACGGCTGGCCAGCACCCATCAGGCCCATCAGCTTCAGCGCCAGGTCTACGTAGACCGCCGGGTCAAGGCCATGAACGAGAGCATCTACTACAACGTGGACAAGCTCCACAGTGCCATTGCCCAAAACATCGCCATCACCTTTCAATATTTCGACTATGACATGAGCAAGGAAAAGGTGTTCCGCCATGGCGGCGCCCTCTACCGAGTCTCTCCCTACGGTCTGATCTGGAACAGCGAAAATTACTATCTGGTGGCCTTCGACTCCGCCTCCCGTCAGATGCGCCACTACCGGGTGGATAAAATGACCCAGATCGAACTGACCGAAGAAAAGCGGCAGGGCGGCAGCGAATTCGACGTGGCCGACTACGCCCAAAAGCACTTTGGCATGTACAGCGGTGACGAAGTCACCATGACCCTGCGGTTCCGCCGGTCCATGGTCAACGTGGTACTGGACCGATTCGGGCAGGATGTAATGCTCATTCCGGACGGAGAAGAGCACTTCACGGTGGCCCTGCCCCTTGTGATGAGCCCTCAGTTTTTCGGCTGGCTCTTCGGCCTTGGGGACGAGGTACAGCTGATGAGCCCGCCCGCGGCGGTGGAAGCCTACCAAAAGCAGCTGTCCTGTGTGTCTGCCCTCTACTGAACAAAAAACGGCATCGCTGAGCGATGCCGTTTTTGCTTATTTTTTCTTCTTTTTCTTGTCAAAGAAGCCCTTGGGCTGGTCACCCTGTTCCTCTCCCATAGCCTTTGCAAAGGCATGCAACGCTTCTTTTTGCTCGGCGTTCAGGGTAGTGGGCACCGTCACCCGCACGGTGACGTACTGGTCGCCCCTGCCCCGTCCGTGCAGACCGGGGATGCCCTTGCCACGCAGGCGGAAGGTGGTCCCCGTCTGAGTTCCGGCGGGCAGGTCATACTTCACCTTGCCGTCAATGGTGGGGATCTCCAGTTCCGCGCCCAGCGCTGCCTGAGCAAAGCTCACCTTCTGCTCATAAAGAACGGTTGTGCCCTCTCGCTTAAACTGGGGGTGGGGCTGGATGCGCACGCCCACGATCAGATCGCCGGCCGGGCCTCCGTTCTTGCCTGCATTACCCTGACCGCGCAGGGAAACGGCCTGCCCATCATCGATACCGGCAGGAATATTCACCGCAATGCGCTTGGTCTTTCTCACGCTGCCGCTTCCGCTGCAGCTTTTGCAGGGGCTGTGGATCAGCTTGCCCGTGCCACGGCACCGGGAACAGGGGGCCGTGCTGGTAAAGGCAAAGCCACCGCCACCCCGCTGGATACGTACCACGCCGCTGCCCCGGCAGTCGGGGCAGGTCTCCGCCGTGGTACCTGCCTCGCAGCCGGAGCCACGGCAGTCCTCACAGGTCTCGCTTCGGGTCAGATTGATCTCCTTCTCGCAGCCAAAGGCTGCCTCTTCAAAGGTAATAGTCACGCTGGCCCGCAGGCTCTCCCCCTGCTGGGGGCCGTTGCGCCGGGTTCCGCCGCCGAAGCCGCCGCCGCCAAAACCACCACCAAAGAACGACCCGAAAATGTCACCCAGATCCAGATCGCCCATGTCAAAGCCGCCGAAGCCGCCGCCTGCGCCGAAATTGGGGTCCACACCCGCATGACCGAACTGGTCATAGCGGGCACGCTTCTCCTTGTCGGACAGGATCTCGTAGGCCTCGTTGGCCTCCTTGAACTTGGCCTCAGCCTCTGCGTCGCCGGGATGCAGGTCGGGGTGATACTGCTTGGCCAGCTTGCGGTAGGCCTTTTTCAGTTCATCGTCGGTCGCACCCTTGCTCACGCCCAGCACTTCATAATAATCTCGTTTCTGTTCTGCCAAATCGCTTCACCAACTTCCAAAATCGGGAATGGAATACGCCACACAGGCGGGGCAAAGCCCCGCCCATGTAAGCATAATCAAATTACTGGTTATCGTCCACCACGGTGTAGTCCGCGTCCACCACATTGGGGTCGGCATTCGCGCCGCCGGGGGCCGCGCCGCCCATGTTGGGATCACCCTGAGGATTGGCCTGCTGATACATCTTCTCCGCGATGGGGTAGAAAGCCTTGGTCGCCTCCTCGGTGGCAGCCTTGATAGCCTCCACGTCGGTGCCCTTCAGGGCCTCCTTCACCTTCTCAACGGCGGCCTGCACGGTGGTCTTGTCGTTGGCATCCACCTTGTCGCCCAGCTCCTCCAGGGTCTTCTCGGTCTGATAGACCACCTGGTCGGCCTGGTTGCGGATATCAACCTCTTCCTTGCGCTTGGCATCCTCGGCAGCAAACTGCTCGGCCTCACGCACGGCCTTCTCCACGTCCTCCTTGGACATGTTGGTGGAGGAGGTGATGGTGATGTGCTGCTCCTTGCCGGTACCCAGATCCTTGGCAGACACGTTAACGATGCCGTTGGCGTCGATGTCGAAGGTCACCTCGATCTGAGGTACGCCGCGGCGGGCAGGAGCAATGCCGTCCAGATTGAAGCGACCCAGAGTCTTGTTGTACTGAGCCATCTCGCGCTCGCCCTGCAGTACGTGGACCTCAACGCTGGTCTGATTATCGGCGGCAGTGGTGAAAATCTGGCTCTTCTTGGCGGGGATGGTGGTGTTGCGCTCAATGATCTTGGTGCACACGCCGCCCATGGTCTCGATGCCCAGAGACAGGGGGGTAACGTCCAGCAGCAGCAGGCCCTTCACGTCGCCGGTGAGCACGCCGCCCTGCAGGGCAGCGCCCAGAGCTACGCACTCGTCGGGGTTGATGCCCTTGAAGCCTTCCTTGCCGGTGAGCTTCTTGACTTCCTCCTGCACGGCGGGAATACGGCTGGAGCCGCCCACCATCAGAACCTTGTTAATCTCGCTGCCGGACAGGCCCGCATCAGACATAGCCTGCTTCACGGGGCCGGAGGTAGCGGCCACCAGATGGGCAGTCAGCTTATTGAACTGGGCGCCGGGAAGGGTCAGATCATGATGCTTGGGACCGGTGGCATCGGCAGTGATATAGGGAAGGTTGATGGAGGTGGAGGTCACACCGGACAGCTCGATCTTGGCCTTCTCGGCGGCCTCCTTCAGACGCTGCATGGCAACCTTGTCGCCGGTCAGGTCCACGCCCTCAGTCTTCTTAAACTCAGCGGCCATCCAGTCCATCACACACTTGTCAAAGTCGTCGCCACCCAGCCGGTTGTTGCCGGCGGTGGCCAGAACCTCGATCACGCCGTCATCCACATCCAGAATGGACACGTCGAAGGTACCGCCGCCCAGATCGTAGACCATGATTTTCTGGGCCTCTTCCTTGTCCACACCGTAGGCCAGAGCGGCAGCGGTGGGCTCGTTGATGATGCGCTTGACCTCCAGACCGGCGATCTTGCCGGCGTCCTTAGTGGCCTGACGCTGAGCATCGGTGAAGTAGGCGGGAACGGTGATGACAGCCTCAGTCACCTTCTCGCCCAGATAAGCTTCGGCATCCGCCTTCAGCTTCTGCAGGATCATGGCGCTGATTTCCTGAGGGGTGTACTTCTTGCCGTCGATATCCACCTTGTAGTCGCTGCCCATCTCACGCTTGATGGAAATGACCGTGCGGTCGGGGTTGGTGATGGCCTGACGCTTGGCCACCTGACCCACCATGCGCTCGCCGTCCTTGGAGAAAGCCAGAACGGAGGGGGTGGTGCGGTTGCCCTCTGCGTTGGCGATGACGACGGCCTCGCCGCCCTCCATGACCGCCACACAGCTGTTGGTCGTACCCAAGTCGATACCAATGATCTTAGACATAGTAAAATTCCTCCTGATATATAGAAAATAATTTTTATTAACAAATTGATGTGGTGGGTCAATTAGCAACCTTCACCATGGAGAACCGAATCACCTTCTCGCCGCAGCGGAAGCCGGCCTGAAACACCTCAGCAACGGTGTTCTCGCCAAAGTTCTCATCGTCAATGTGCATCACAGCGTTGTGCAGGTTGGGGTCAAAGGTTTCGCCCAGCGCGGGGATCTCTTCAATGCCCAGCTTGGAGAAAACCTCCTTCAGCTGGTTCATGGTCATTTCCACGCCCTTTTTGTAGGCCTCGTCCGTCGTCTCCTGCTTGATGGCCCGCTCCAGATTGTCGTACACGGGCAGGAACGCGGCGGCGGTGTCCGCCTTTACTTCCGTCCAGATGGACTCCTTTTCCTTGGCGGTGCGCTTGCGGTAGTTGTCGTACTCGGCAGCCAGCCGCAGGTATTTATCCTCCTGCTGGGCCAGCTGCTCCTTCATCTGCTCGGCCTGATCAGACTGTTTCTCGACGGTTTCAGGCTGGGCCTGCTCCACAGTTTCCTGTTCCATCTGTTCTTCCTGAACAGCGTCCTCTTTCTTTTTGCTCACGTTTGTGCTCCTTTTATCTTATTCCTGATCCTCCGCGTTCAGTGCGGGAGGAAGCTCTCCCTTACCGAACATGCGGGTCAGACTGTCGGCGAAATAGGAGAGGCGTGCGGTCACCTTGGCGTAGTCCATGCGGGTGGGGCCCACAACGCCGATGATTCCGCGCATATTGTCGCCGATGTCGTAGCTTGCCATGACCACGCTGGTGTCCCGGAAGGCTTCGTTTACATTTTCTGGCCCAATGAGGATGTTCATGTTCTGTCCACCGTCAAAGGGGATGGGCAAACGTGCCGTCTCGTCCTCGTCGGACAGGCAGCGCATCAGGGGCTTTGCCTTGTCCAGACTTTTGTACTCCGGGTGTTCCAGCAACTGAGTGATGCCTGCGGTGTGGATGGTCTGCTTTCTCAGCTCACCCAGCACCTCGATGGCAAAGTCCACCACCAGTTCAATGAGCTGGAACGCGCCGGGTGTGGAGTGGGAACGCATCTTGTCCAGCGCCTGACGCATCTCGTCCCGGGACAGGCCGGTGAAGGAGCTGTTCAGAATGGTGGCCAGCATCTGCAGCTGAGGCTCGGACAGGGGCTCGTGGATACGCAGGATCTTGTTCTTGACCACGCTGGTATCCGTCATGACCACGGCGATGAAGGCGTTTTCCTCCACCATCAGCAGGTCGTAGCGGCGGACGGTGACCACGTCCTTGACGGCGGTCATGGAGAACACGGGGTAGTCACTGATCTTGGAGAGCATTTTTCCCGCCTTGTCAATGGCCCGGTCCAGCTCCTCCATCTTCAGTTCCAGGGCATCGTTGATGCGCTGGGTCTCCTGCATGGTCAGCTGATGCTCGCCCATGAGTTCGTTGACATACAGGCGGTAGCCGGCGGCGGAGGGAATGCGGCCGGCGGAGGTATGTGGCTGCTCCAGATAGCCCATATCGGTCAGGTCGGCCATCTCGTTGCGAATGGTGGCCGAGGACACATCAAGGTCCGCCAGCAGTGCCACAGCCTTGGAACCCACCGGCTCCGCCGTGGCGATGTAGCTTTCAATGATGGCCCGGAGGATGCGTTTCTTGCGGTCGGTCAGTTCCATTGCTTATCACCTCGCTCAAATTAGCACTCCACTCTTCCAAGTGCTAAAGATAATGTACCACCGCCCCCTGTAATTGTCAATAGCTTCTTTTGTAAATAAATTGTAAAGCACTTGTTTTTCAGTATGCAGCCTGTTTTTTGCACCAGCCGTTTCGGTTTGCTAATGCTTTTGGAAAAAAGCGGTCCGGAGGCTTGTCCGCCTCCGAACCGCTCTCACACCGTTTCTTACAGAAATCCGCGGATGTCAATGGCCAGCTTTTCTTCCAGATCGATCAGCCGCTTGGCGATGTCCTTAGAGTCCTCGTCCGCCGCCTTGTACTGGTTGAGGTACTTGTGCAGGGATTTTACCCCCATGTTGCACCCGTCAGTCATCAGGTCGGCAATGGTGGCGTCCGAGTCCTTCATGGCCAGCATCACATTGGTTTTGACCCAGGACATCCCCTTGGCCATTGGGTTGGGTTCCTTACCGTCATCGTGGTATTTGTCCAGCAGGGTCTGCAGCTCCTTGTCCAGCTGTTCGTGCTTTGCCCGGCACTCCCGCAGCAGATCTCTGAGCTTTTCCGCGTTGACGTGGTCCATCACGTCATCAATGGAGGATACCCCCATCTTGACCCCCGCGTCACATTCCCGCAGCAGTTTGATCGTATCCTGTTCTACCATGTGTTCGACCTCCTTTGTTCCCGGCACAGTATGCCCCAACCATCGAAATCTATGCAAAAAAACAGCTGATGAGCACGCTCATCAGCTGTTTTGTCCATGTGTGTTATTTCCAGTTGAAGCTGTACAGGCCCATCACATAGATAACGATGATGGCCACGGGGACCAGATAGCAGAAGATGGGCTTCATCCACTGCTGAACCTTCAGGCCCTTGCCTTCGTTGGCCTCTTTCAGCATGTTGTCCCAGCCCCAGCCCCAGCGGCTGTTGCAGCAGAACAGGGCAAAGACCAGAGAACCCAGCGGCAGCAGGTTGTTGGACACGATGAAGTCCCACAGGTCCAGCCACGCGCTGCCCTCGGCAAAGGGCTGGAACTTGATGATGCTGTAGCCCAGCGCGGTGGTGGTGGAGGTCAGGAACAGCACAATGCCGCACACGACACAGCCCTTGGGGCGGCTCCAGCCGGTCATTTCACGCACGCAGGCCAGAATGTTTTCAAACACGGCCAACACGGTGGACATGGCGGCAAACACCATGAACAGGAAGAAGATGGTGCCCCAGAAGCGGCCGCCGCCCATGTTGTTGAACACGGTAGCCATGGTGTCGAAGAGCAGAGCGGGGCCGGCACCAACTTCCACGTTGTAGGTAAAGCAGGCGGGGAAGATGATCAGGCCTGCGGTGATGGCCACGAAGGAGTCCAGAATGATAACGTTGATGGACTCACCCATCAGGGAGCGCTCCTTGCCGATGTAGCTGCCGAAGATGGCCATGGAGCCGATGCCCAGACTCAGGGTGAAGAAAGCCTGATTCATGGCACCCACGATCACCTGAGGGGTGATCTTGGAAAAGTCGGGCAGCAGGTAGAACTTCAGACCCTCGGCAGCGCCCTCCATGGTGGCGCTGTTCACTGCCAGCACGATCATGAGCAGCAGCAGGGCAATCATCATGTACTTGGTGACCCGCTCAAGGCCACCCTGCAGGTTGAAGCTGAGCACCAAAAAGCCCAGCACCACAACGATACCCATGTACAGCATGTTCAGGCTGGGATCGGTGATCATGGGCACAAAGCCCAGATCGGCGGTATTGCCAGTCAGGAAGCTATAGAAGTAGTAGAGCAGCCAGCCGGACACGCAGGTGTAGAAGGACATCAGACACACGTTTCCAAACAGGGCCAGATAGCCGTGGATATGCCACTTCTGACCGGGCTTTTCCAGCTTGTGGTACATACGCACGGGACTTGCCTGAGCGGCGCGGCCCATGGCAAATTCCATGATCATGACGGGCAGACCCGGCAGCAGCAGGCACAGCACGTACACCAGCACAAAGCCGCCGCCGCCGTACTGGCCGGTCATCCACGGGAATTTCCACACATTTCCGCAGCCAATGGCACAGCCTGCACTGAGCAGGATGAAGCCAAGGCGCGAGGACAGACGTTCGCGATTGTTCATTTGAACTCCTCTTTTCTTTTTATTGGGATAGCCTATTGTACCAGTCAAAAATGCAAATGTCAAAGAATTTTACTTTAAATCGAAAAAGTTATTTGCCCTAAAGCCCCCTCTTCCTTTTCTGCCCGCGCCGGGGATTGAAACCGGCCGCCAAACAGGCTATAATGACAAAGAGCTTCCAAACACCCACACAGAACGGAGGACACCCCTATGAATGAATTGCCCTGCGTCCGCCCCGGCAGCAGCGCTATTGTCACCCCAGAGGGAATCGTCTGCGGAACGGATGCAAAATATCGCTGGGCCTGCGAAACCGCCCCTCTGCCCGGTCTGCGCCGCCGCTGCCTGCTGTTCACTCTGGACGAGAACCGGGTCAGCTGCTGCCGGGTCAAGGGCCGCGCCACCGCAAGCGAGGTCACCCACGCCTTCGCCGTTTGGGTGGGCGGGCAGAGCCAGCCCGCCCTGCGCTTCGAGCCGCCCAAGGTTCTGGAGCTGCGTGCCGTGCGCTCCATCACCACCGACCGTACCCGGGGCCGGATTCGGCTTGGGCGCAAATGGGGCGGTCTTGTCCTTCTGGTCAGCCCCCAGCAACTTGACCCCATTGTGGACTTTTTGCGCCGCAATTGTCCTCAGGCATCCGTCCAATAACCACCTCCTCCGACAAAGAAACGCCGGATAAGCAGAAAAATCTGCTTATCCGGCGTTTTTCGACTTTTATTGGACTATTCGTGTGTTACAGTCAGGTATCGGCCTGCTCCTGCTCCTTCAGATCCTCCAGTGCCATGCGGGTAGCCGCGATGACAAAGGCCGAGAAGTTGCAGTCCGTGCCCCGGATGGCCTGCTCCACCCCTTCGATCACGTCGTTGGGGAAACGGATGGTTTTGTTGGTAGTTGGCGGAATTTTAGGAATTCTGAAATTACCCATAGTGCATGACCTCCCGCAATGCATTTTGTCTTGCAACAAGTTTATGACATAGACAAACAAAAATGCGCATTGCATTTGCAGTACATCCGCGTTACGATTAAAATAAAGGAGGTGAATTTATGGCAGAATTTTGTCTGGAGTGCTGGAACAAGCTGAACAGCGCCAACTTCACGGAAAAGGAATATGTTATCTCCCGTGAGCCGGACCTGTGCGAGGAATGCGGCCAGTGGAAGCCCGTCATCGTCCGGGTGCGCCGGTTCCCGGCCCTTTATGTGCTTGGCTCCTTCCTGCGCTCAAAGCTCCGGCGCAAATAAACAAAAATATCCCGACCTGAGGCATAGTGCCACAGGTCGGGATATTTGTTTGATAATTATTCCTCGTCCGCCTGCGCATCGTAGACGGTGCGAGCACCCCCCGCAGGTGCAGGATTGGCGGCGCCTGCCGCCGCGCGGAAGCGCATGCGGGACTTTTTGATCTCGTCATATGCCTCGGCCACAGCCTCCTCGGTGCGGCGCAGGGCATCCTCACAGTACTCGTTGGCCGAGCGCTTCAGCTCACGGCTGCGCTCCTCGGCCTGCTTCATCATGTCGTTGCTCATCTGGCGGGCCTGATTAAGTACCTCGTTCTCGGCCAGCATCTGCTTGGCCTGCTCCTCTGCCTGCTGACGGATCAGATCAGCCTCCCGCTTGGCGGAGGCGATGTACTCCACCCGGGCAGCCAGCAGCTTTTTGGCCTCTGCCAGCTCCATGGGGAACTGGGCCCGGATATCATCGATCAGATCCAGCGCCCGGTCACGTTCAATAATACACTTGTCGCTGGAAAAGGCCACATTCTTCGCCTCATCCACCAGTTCAAACAACATGTCCAGCAGTTCTTCCACTCCGCTTGCCATTTCAGTTTCCCTTCCTTTCCTGCAGCTGTTTCATGCGCGCATTCACATCGTCCACGATCTCCCGGGGAATGAAATCGGACAGGTCCGCCCCGTAGCGGGCCATCTCCTTGACGATGGTAGAGCTGAGATAGGTATACTTTTCGCTGGAGGCCAGGAACATGGTCTCCAACCGGGGGTTCAGCTTGCGGTTGATGACCGCCATCTGTACCTCCTGCTCAAAATCGGACACGGCCCGCAGACCCTTGACCACCACGTGCGCCTTCCTGCGCTTGGCATAGGCGGCCAGCAACTCGTCAGAAAAGTCCACTTCCACGTTTCCAAAGCGCTCCGTGGACCGCCTCAGCAGCTCCACCCGCTCTTCTGGGGTGAACATGCCCTGCTTGCTGGAGTTGATCATGACGCACACGATCACCTTTTCAAAGCACTGGCTGGCCCGCTTGATGATATTCAGATGGCCCAGGGTAACTGGGTCGAAGCTTCCGGGATAGATGGCTATGCTCATAGTTCCCCACTCCCCTGCCGGCGGTATACGGTAAGCTTGATCTTGCCGTAGCGGTACTCTCTGCCCTTTTCATAGGGGGCGTTCAGCTCCGGCAGCTGCGTTTCCAACGCACTTTCACATACCATTATACCATGTTCCGACAGAATGTCAAACTTTGCGACAGCCTGGATACAGTTTTCCAACAGCTGGGTCTGGTATGGGGGGTCAAGGAAAATCAGGTCAAACTTTTCCCGGCAGCCGGTCAGAAAGGCCACCGCATCCCCCTGATGAACGGCAGACTGCTCAGAAAAGCCCACCGCCTTCACGTTTTCCCGGATAACGGCCACTGCCTGACGGCTCATATCCACAAAGGTGCACCGGGCCGCACCCCGGGACAGGGCCTCGATCCCCAGCTGGCCGGTACCGCCGAACAGGTCCAGCGCCCTGCGTCCCTCAATGTCGAATTGGATGATATTAAACAGGGATTCCTTCACCTTATCGGTGGTGGGCCGGGTGTCCATGCCGGGCAGCTCCTTCAGCCGCCGGCCCCGTGCCGTTCCGGAGATCACTCGCATTTTTCTTCTTCCTTTCTCTGCCGCCAGCACCGCGCCTGCTGCAAAAGCTGGGCGATCAGCGGCCCTTTCCCTTCGGTATAGCGCTCCCGGTCATGGGCATAGCGGGCAGCCAGTTCCTGTTTGCAATTTTCATAGCGCACGGCCTGTTCCGGCACCGCATTCAGGTAGTCCCGCAGGTCGATGTAATTGTACCACGCCTCGCCCTGCCATACAACCACATGAATGTGGCAGCTTCTGGTGTCTGCGGCAAAATCGCCCATGACGAACAGCAGACCGCCGTCCCGGTCCGTATCCCGGGCACGGAAAACCACACCGCGGCGCTCCAATTCCTCCGCAAACGCAAACACCTGTTCCGGGTCCTCCATGCCCACGGCAATATCCAAAATGGGCTTCGCGCTGATGTGCGCGATTGCCGTGCTGCCAATGTGCTGAATGTCCTGGGCCGCATCGCCCAGCACCTGGAGTAAAAGGTCGATGACCTGACGGGCCTGCGCTTCCCACTGCACATCGTGGGGAAGCAGGGCCACAGTTCCCCGTTTTAAACCAAGCATTTGCTTTCTCCTCATGGGTCGGATTTCTCTTCTGTGTGAAAATACTCATACACCGCCTTGGCGGTATTCTTGGGCACCACTTCCTGCAATTGTTCCAAAGATGCCGCCCGTATGGCCTTGACCGTCTTAAAGTGCTTCAGAAGCTGTGTCCGCCGCTTCTCCCCCACACCGGGGATCCTGTCCAGTTCAGAGGTCTTTACTTGGCCCGCCTGAAGCTGGCGGTGATACTCGATGGCAAAACGGTGGGTCTCCTCCTGAATTTGTCCAATGAGGGCAAACAGGGCAGGAACAGCCTGTATTCCGATCTCCTGTCCGTCCGGGTGGACCAGGGCACGGGTACGGTGCCGGTCATCTTTGACCATGCCGTAGGCGGGAATATCCAGTCCCAAATCCCGCAGTACCCTGCGCGCCACCTGCACATGCTCCCGGCCGCCGTCGATGAGCAGCAGGTCGGGCGGCTCCACAAATTTCTCGTCCCCATCCAGCATGCGGTGGAAACGGCGGGTGAGCACCTGTTCCATGGCAGCATAATCATCCGGGCCGTCCATATCTTTAAGCTTAAAGCGGCGATAGTCCCGCTTGAGGGGCTTTGCGTCCACATAGACCACCATGGAAGCCACGATGTCGCTGGCCCCGGTGTTGGAAATATCGTAGGATTCCATCCGCCGGGGCGGCTCGTCCAGCCCCAGCATGTGCCCCAGAGCCTGGAGCAATTTACTCTGCCGTTCCTCCCGGGTGGTGACCCGCTCCACTTCCTCCTTAGCATTGGCATTTGCCATGCGGATCAGGTCCATTTTCGCCCCACGCTGAGGGGTAAACAGCTCCACTTTGCGCCCCACCTGCTCGCTGAGCAGCCGGGTCACCGGCACCTGGTCGGGGATCTCGCATGGGAGCAAAATCTGTTTGGGCAGGCTGCTGCGCCCGCCGTAGTATTGTTTCACCAGAGAGGATACGATATCCTCCGTCTCGTCCTCCATTGGCGTTTCCAGCAGTTCCATGTCCTTAGCCGTCAGGTCACCGTCCACGTAGTGGAGCACCACAAAGCAGCTTTTGGCCTCCCCCCGGAAAAAGCCCGCCACATCGGTATCCGCCAGAGAGCCGGCCACCACCTTCTGCCGCTTGCCCAGCAGTTCGATAGCCCGCAGCCGGTCCCGGATTTGGGCCGCCTTTTCAAAGCGCAGCTCCTCCGCAGCCCGTTCCATCTCCGCCGTCAAGTCGGCCATTACCTCTTTGTAACGCCCCTCCAGCAGAGAGACAGCCTGCTCCACAGCCTCATCGTGGTCCTCTCTCAACTCTCTGCCCCGGCAATAGCCGTCACACTGCCCCATGTGATGGTTCAGACAGGGACGCTCTTTTCCAATGTCCCGAGGGAATTTTTTGCCACAGGAGGGAAGGCGCAAAGCTGCACGCAGGGCCTCAATGATGGCCTGAGTGCTGCCCCGGCTGCCGTAGGGACCAAAGTACCGCGCCCCGTCCTGAGCCGGACGGTTGACCAGAGAAAAGCGGGGATACTCCTCCTGCACGGACAGACGAATATAAGGGTAGCCCTTATCATCCTTGAGCAGGATGTTGTACCGGGGCTGGTGGCGCTTGATGAGGGAGCACTCCAGTACCAGCGCCTCGAACTCGCTGTCGGCAATGATCACATCAAAGTGGTCGATCTGACTGACCATGGCCCGGGTCTTCTCCGTATGGGATGCGGAGTCTTGAAAATACTGGCTGACCCGGTTTTTCAGCGCCTTGGCCTTGCCCACGTAGATCACTGCGGACTGCTTGTCCTGCATGATATATACGCCCGGCTTCAGCGGCAGGCTGCGGGCCTTTTCCTTTAATTGCTCAAATGTCATTGTGGTGCTTCCCCCTTTCCTGTGATACTGAAAAAGGCACCGCCAAGCGGTGCCTTTTTGTGCGTTGCTTATTCAGCGAAATCGGAAGAGATCAGCTTGACCAGCGCCTCCACAGCCTCTTCCTCGTCAGCGCCGTCCGCGATCAGATTGATGGCGGTACCCTTGACGATGCCCAGAGAGAGCACACCCAGCAGGCTCTTGGCGTTGACCTTGCGTTCCTCGCGCTCGACCCAGATGGAGCTTTTGAACTCATTGGCCTTCTGGATAAAGAAAGTCGCGGGTCTGGCATGGAGTCCGACCTGATTGTTCACGACCGCTTCTTTGCTATACATATTTGCACCTCCGCCTCACACGGCAAATTTACACTCATAGCATATCAAATTCAATCTCGGTTCGTCAACGGCATTTTCAACAAAATGCAGACAGCTACTTGTTCAAAATCACAACAAGACGTGACTTTCTTCTGTTTTTCGCCCTTGTTTTTGCCACTATGCGAGTTTCGGAACACTTTTTACCGCAACTCCGCAACCGTCACGCCGTCCTCGCCTTCGCCGTAGCGGCCGGGGCGGAAGGATTTGATATAGCGGCTGCGCTTGAGATGATCCCGCACGGCGGCGCGCACCGCGCCGGTGCCCTTACCGTGGATGATGCGCACGCTCTCCAGATGAGCCAGCAGGGCATTATCCAGAAAAATATCAAGACTTGCAAGGGCTTCATCCACCATCATGCCCCGCAGATCCACCTCGGAGGAAGCCCCAGCTGTACGCAGCTTATGCTCCGCCTGACGGATAATGCGTTTGGCATCCTGCTTGGCCTTAGCATCGCTGCCCTCCACCACGCGCACTTCCTCCTGCTTGGCTGTGATCTTCAAAATGCCCGCCTGAAGCTGCAGGGAACCGTCCTTGTTCACAGCGATCACCGTGGCTCTGGTTCCCATAGACACCAGCTCCACCGTATCTCCCGCCACAGCGGGCCGGGTGGGTGGCGGCACATCCTCCTCCGGAGCGGAACCGCCGATGCCGCGCTCCGCCTCATTGAGCAGGTGCCGTGCAGCCGCTCTGCGGTCGTTCATCGCCTGCCAGTTATCCTCTTTGCGCTGCTGGCGGCGCATATCCTTCAGTTCCGCAAAGACCTGATCGCTGGCGTCCCGGGCCTGCTGGATGATATCCCGGGCCTCGGCCTGAGCTTTCTCCACCACCTTGGCCCGTTCCTCCTCCAGCTTTTTGCGGTATTCCCGCGCGGTCTTGGCGGAATCCTCCATTTCACGGCGCAGCTGAGCCGCTTTGCGCTTTTCCTGCTCCATCTCCTGCCGCTGCAGGTCCAGCTTGGTCAGCACATCCTCAAAGCGTACGTTCTCCGCATCCAGCCGGGCCGCCGCCTTTTGGATAATATCCTCGGACAGGCCCAGACGGCGGGAGATGGCAAAGGCGTTGGACTTGCCAGGGATGCCGATGATGAGCCGGTAGGTGGGGGCCAGCGTTTCCACATTAAACTCACAGGAGGCATTCTCCACCCCCGGTGTGGTCATGGCATACACCTTCAGTTCCGCATAGTGGGTGGTGGCGGCCACCAGTGCCCCCAGTCGACGGGCCTGCTCAATGATGGCGGCGGCCAGGGCCGCGCCCTCCACCGGGTCGGTGCCCGCGCCCAGCTCGTCGAACAAAATCAGCGTCTCATGGTCCGCCTGCTCCAAAATGCCCACAATGGTGGTCATGTGTGAGGAGAAGGTAGACAGCGACTGGGCAATGGACTGCTCATCCCCGATATCGGCCAGCACCCGTTTGAATACCCGCACGGTGCTCTCCGACCCGGCGGGAATATGCAGGCCGCACTGGGCCATCAGGGTCAGAAGTCCCATGGTTTTCAGCGTCACGGTCTTGCCGCCGGTGTTGGGGCCGGTGATCATCAGGGTATCGAAGTCCTCACCCAGAGTCAGATCGTTGGCCACCGCCTTCTTTTTGTCCAGGAGCGGGTGTCTGGCCTTGACCAGCCGCATTCCCTTTTCAGACAGACGGGGCGAGGCCCCCTCCATCTGCACGGACAGCCGTGCCCGGGCAAAGATGCAGTCCAGCATGACTAGCAGATGATAATCCTGCAGAATATCCTCCTTATGGGCCGCCGCCTCGGCGGACAGCTCGGCCAGGATACGCTCGATTTCCTTTTTCTCCTTGGTCTGCAGCTCCCGCAGCTCGTTATTGGCCTTGACCACTCCCATAGGCTCAATGAAAAAGGTCGCCCCGGTAGCGGACACATCGTGGACAAGGCCGGGAATCTCGTTTTTGTACTCCGACTTGACCGGCACCACATAGCGATCCGAGCGGATGGTGATAATAGACTCCTGCAGGTAGCGGGACTGGTTGGAGGAAACGATCTTCTGCAAGATCTCTCTGGCCTTGGCCTCGGTGGCCCGAATGTGGCGGCGGATAGAGGCAAGCTCCGCGCTGGCCGAGTCGGCGATCTCCTCCTCTCCCAGAATGGAGCCGCTGATGCGCTCCTCCAGATAGCGGTTTGCGGTCAGGGATCGGAACAGATGGTCAATACAGCTTTTCTCCCCCGCGCCGTCCCCGTACTCCTTCACGCTGCGGGCACAGCGCAGCACGCCGGCAATGTCCAGCAGCTCCCGTGTATTCAGACTGCCTCCCATGTCCGCCCGCTGCAGGCTGGCCCCCACCGGCTTGACCCCGGACAGGGCGGGCGTGCCCCGCAGGGCAAGCATGGATACGGCGGCAGAGGTCTCTTCCTGAGCTCGCTGCACATCGTCCGCATCGGTCATGGGCCGCAGGCCCAGGGCACGATCCTTACCCTCCCGGGTCACGGACTGGTCTGCCAGCATTTCCAGCACGCGGGGCAGTTCCAGGGTCTGTATGGATTTTTCAAACAGGTCGGTCATAGGCGTTACCTCTGTTTCCGGTCACTTCTTTTCCTTATCATACACCAAACGCCCCATAAGATGCAAGAAGTGTCCGCGCACCACCCCTCCTCCCCCGGCATACACTGGTGCAGACACTGTTAAACGGAGGGTCGGTCATGCCGAACATTCAATATTTTCTCGGGGCCAATTCACCCCGGGGGTTTTATTCCCTTTACGATCAGCTCATTTCTTTGGAGGATGCCAATGCTGTTTACATTCTGAAGGGCGGAGCCGGCTGCGGAAAGTCCACGCTGATGAAACTGGTGGCCCGGGCCGCAGAGGGTGCGGGCATCCCCGTGGAGTACATCCTATGCTCCGGCGACCCGGACTCTTTGGACGCAGTGGTGCTGCCCACCCTGAAAACCGCTCTGGTGGACGGTACCGCGCCCCATGTGGTGGAGCCAAAGTATCCCGGCGTCGTCGAGCACTATGTCAATCTTGGAGATTGCTACGACCGCTCTGCCCTGGCCCCTTTTCGGCAGGAGATCATGGACTGTATGACAGGATATAAAGCCTGCTACCATCGGGCCTACCGCTGTTTGGAGGCCGCCGCTCAGGTCACCGCTGACATGCGGGCCACTCTGCTCACCCCGGCTCTGGAGGAAAAAATGCAAAAGCGGGCTGCTGGTATCCTGAGCCGGGAGGTGCGCCGCAAAAAGGGAACACTCCCCGGCCATGTGACACAGCGCTTTCTCAGCGGCATCACCCATATGGGCCCCATGACACTTTTTGCATCCGCCCAAACCCAGTGCCACAAAATTTACGAACTGTCCGACAGCTATGGTCTGGCACACCCCATGCTCACCCATCTGCTGGCCGGGATCACTGCGGCAGGCTATAACGTGGTGGCCTGCCCCTGCCCCATGGCTCCGGACCGTCTGGAGCACCTGATTATCCCCCAACTTGGGCTTGCTTTCCTGACTTCTTCTCCCACCATGCCATTCCCCGGCCATCCCCACCGCCGCATTCGTGTGGATGCCATGGCCGGAACGGAACTGCTGCGCCGCAGCCGCCCACGGCTCCGTTTTTCAAAAAAGGTTTCTGCCGCCCTTATTGAAGAAGCGGTCTCCTCTCTGTCCCAGGCTAAGCAGATGCATGATGAATTGGAAGCACTCTATAACCCCCATGTGGACTTTGGCCGAGTGGACACTATGGCCCGGGATATTGTCGAACGTACCCTTGGATAAATACTACGGCCCTCCCGGAACATCGGGAGGGCCGTAGTTGTTTTATAATCTGTGCTTCACTCAGGAGCCGATGATGCGGTAGATCCGCAACTCATCTACATCCGTAGTGATGTTGTCCATCTGGGGAACAAAGTAATCAATGACCGAGTCCACATACTTCTGCAGGGCCACGATCAGTTCCTGCTGCGCAGGGTCTGTCAACGCGCCCAAAACGTAGTCCGCGATGCTGTAGCGCACGGTGCCCGTCGTTTCTCCGTCCGACAGGGTGATTTCCAACTCAAATACACCCTTCACGTCCTTGACCGCCAGATCACCGAACTTGAAACAGGCGAGGTTGGGGTTGCGGTCGTCCTGGACACGATACTGGCTCAGATCACTGAGCTGTGACCCGTTGAAGGTCACAGAGGTCAACTGCGCGCCAACATCACCCACATAGATATTCAGCTCAATGCGGTCCTTCAGAGACAGGGTAGCTGCTACCTTGCCCTTCAGGGCCTCACTGGCACCCACGTTGGGGGTAGCCAGCCAGACTCCCGCATTCTTGCTTCCGCCCTCCAAATCGGGCTTGCTTGTCAAAAGGTCTGTATTGTGGCCCCAGTTCACCTGAGCCGCAGTGCCATAGGCGATCATATCGGCCAGCATGGTCTGGTAGGCCGTATCATCTCCGTTCTCGTTGCCCATCCACACAGCAGCCTCATAAACGGAGGTTTCCAGAACGTAGACAGGGGTCGTGCCATTATAAATGGTAAAGGTAATGGCATCCCGCATCTCCTTGGCGGCGATATCTTCAAAGGTCATATAGTAGCCGCCATCGACACTGCTAACCACGTTCCCTGTCTGCTCAGCCTTATCCCCGCAGTTGACGGTATAGGTATAGCCCGTCATGTCCTTGTCTGTTCCAAGATACACCTTCAAGCCCAGAGAGCTCTCCATGTCGATGAAATAGCCGGAGGGGACAATTGGCCTGCACCCACCCTTGAACTGAGCGGTGACGGTATGCTGCCAGCCTTCGGCCACGAAGGTGTTCCCCTGAATCAGGTTGCCGTCCACCAGGATGCCTTCAAGCTCACATCCCACGTCCGGGATCGCCGTCACGGTGACGGTATCTCCCTCGGCGGCCGCGACACAGTCCGTGCTCACAGTGCCGTACTCCCCGTCAACGGCCTTAACCACGTAGAACTGCGTTTCCTCGCTCTGGCCGGTGATGCGGATATTGTCCAGATAGTTGACATATGTTCCATTAGCAGTCTGCACATTGCTGCTGCCGTAAGGTCCAAAACAGAATTCCACCTTGTTGCCGCTGGTCGACGGAGCCCAAGAATACTTTTCATTCACTTTCGTCGCGGGATAGGTCACCACAGACTGTCGAGTCTGATTGGAATTATCCTCATCATCCTTTTCCCAGATCTCCATACTGCTGAATTCCCCGGAAACCATGATGCGCACGCTGTACCAGGTGTTGTCCTTAAGCGTATACACAAGCGGGGAGCGCTGCACGTCTTCTTCTGTATGGTTAGGCATGGTCTTCGTGTTATACATAAAGTAGTTGTTGCTGGTCTTACCATAGGCAAGACGCGCCACAGTCTGTCTCCCCGAGCCCTGGAGGTATACATCCATGTAGCCGGAGCCAACGTTACTCCCGGAGGTTTCGGACAGATAGTCAAACTCCAGCACGTAGCTGCCGTTGATGGACGTATTAAGAGGGACGATCTGGCGGCGGGTGGTGCTCCCGTCCATGTCCACCGTCACCTTCAGACACTGGTTGGCGCTGTTCGTCGGGTCGGCGGCGAAGACCGCGCTGCTGTTGCCCTTACCGGTTCCAGTCACATAGTACGTACTATCTAAAGTGGATGTCTTGCTGTACCTATCGGAGTCCGCAGTCCAAGGCTCTTTCCCCGAGGCATGGCTGTTCATGTCATCGTAAAACAGCTCCTCGGTCCCGGCAGCCTTAAGATCCACCCAGGTGCCCACGATGGAGCGGTAGTTGCCGTCGTAGCTGACTACAAGGATCTTGCCGTTGTGCATCACCTTGGAGGAAGGGTCGCCGGTATCCGTTTCGCCGGCAGGGGGCTCGTAAACGACCTGGGGCAGTTGGCCGTCCCAGGGTTCGTTCCAGTTGACCATCTTACCGTAGGTCACCCGGGAATAGGGTCTGCGGGTCCAGGTGGCAAAGGCATAGTCCTTATTGATGTAGGCAAAGCCGGGCTGCTCCAGCACGCCGGGCTCGTTGCCCGCCTTTTCCCAGTTGTCACCCCGGTCAGAGGACTTGAGTACCACGCCGTTCTCCCGCAGGAACGCGTACACCACGTCCTCATCCGGGTCGGGGATCAGGAAAGACGCCTCGTTGAAGCCGTCTGTCTCATGCTCGTATAGGTCGACCTTGGGCAGGGGGATATACGCATCCTCCACCCACTTCTTTTGGGCAGAGTCCCAGTGCATCTGCAGGCAAACCGCCTGTTTCGAATATCCTGCATTGTACAGGGGCACCAGGATCTCGCCGTTGGAAAAGGCCGCGATATCACCGCGCTTGATGCCGCTTCCTATTTGCTGAGGCTCAGACCATGTCTGCCCCTTGTCGATAGACCACATCATGTACTGACGGTTGTAGCTGCCGCCTTCTTTGTAGTACTTGGACCAGAAGGTAAACAGAACCACCTCATCCTGTCTGCCGTCACCGGTGATATCAGTATAGACCAGGCCGAAGTTGGGATCGCGGGGGTCGCCGCAGATCTCATAATCCAGGTTAGCGTTGTTCTTCAACCGCTCATAGCGGTTGGACAGGGTAACAAGCCCCTTCTCCTCCAACCAGGTCTCATCAATGAAAAGCAGGGGGTTTTCAGTGTCCCAGTTTGCGCCGTTGTCTGTGCTGGCGTAGACATACAGGCGTCCGCCGCCTTGAGCGCAATAGCTTTCATTTGAGGTTCCATCGTCATTTGTGACATTCGTAGCAGAATAATGGTTTTCGTGCTCGTAAGCGCTGACGAGCGCCGTACCGTCCTTGAGCACGGTGATGTCGGGGAAGTGCAGCTTCATGGGCGCATCCGCCTGGGCAATGGTAAAGTCACCATCACCCTTGCTCTCCACCTTGTCCTGAGTCACCGCCCCACTCAGCCGATCAGGGACCTTGCTCAGGGCGGCAGGAGTAGTAGCGGCAGAGACCGCTGCCCGGATCAGATCCATGTTGGCCTCGGTATTTTCATATGTGGTGGCATCCGTGTCATCGATGCCATCATCTGTCTGGTCCAGGTCGATGAATTCGGCTACGGACTCCGCGGTGATCAGGCTCAGGTCCGCATTGGGACACAGGGTCTTGAGCAGGGTCATGGCGGCGGTCATGCGGCCTGCGGCCAATGACAGATGGAAACCGTCGCGGGTAACGGACGTGCCGTAGGTTCCGCGCAGATTCTGCACTGCCACACCGGTGGGGAACCAGCCGTCAAATTCACCGCTGTTGAAAACATACTTCTCAAAGCAGTCCACGATGGCGTTATACATGGTCTCCTGGTCCGCCTCATAGTAGGTCTTCAAGCCGCTGGCTTGGGTACCGGATGGATATTCGTATGTGCTGGTATCCTCGTCATAGGCCCAGGTCAGGTTCCAGAACAGATCAGCGCCAGGCTCCACACCGCGAATGTAGTCCACCAGATACTCCAGGTCAGCATTGTAAGTGGAAGGCATACCGGCCTGCATACTGCCCTGCTGCAGGGAGACCACGTCCCAGTCGCCATCCGCCAGAGCGTACTCGATCGTACAGTAGGACTTCTCCCATTTCAAATCACCATTTCCGTCAGTCTTGTAGTAGGAATACTGCCCCAAATCCTTGGCCGCGTTTCTGGCGTGGTGACGCAGGGTGGCGGAGCTCTTTTGCAGATGCGCAACCTCGATCTCATAACCGGTCAGTTTCGCCAAACGGCCCAGATAAAAGGTACTGTCACGGCTGAACGAGTTGCCGATCAGCAACACCCGCATGGTCTGTGTGGTCGCCGCCTGCGCGCCGATGGTCAGCAGACTCACCAGCAGGCACAGGGCAAGGCCCAGTCTGATCATTTTGTTTCTCATGTTCTTTCTTCCTTTCGTTCCTTATACTCCTCTGCGCTTATTCCGATTCGCTTCGTCTCCCCGGAAATCACCGCCGCAGAAATATACAGAGATAGTTGATTATACCAAAAATAGTTGTGCTTGTACATAGGCATATCAACTTTTTTACAAATATTTTTTCCGTCACCCTGCTCACGGCCCTCTCGTGTCTCCTTGCAATCTTTCCCTTCTCTTGCTATAATTAAAATATATTAACATAGACACGAAGGAGATTGCTATGAAAATCGTTTTGCTGGAGGGTCTGGGCGTCAGCGAACAGGTCATCGACATACACGCGCGCAAGCTGGAGCAGCTTGGGCATACGTTTGTCGCCTACCCCAAGGACGCAGGCCCCCAGGTGCAGCTGGAACGCAGTCGGGACGCCCATGTGGTCATGCTGGCAAACATGCCCCTGTCCCCCCTCGTGGTGGAGCAGGCTGCCAATTTGAAATTCATCGACGTGGCCTTTACCGGCGTGGACCATATCCCCATGGAGCAGGCAAAGGCCAGAGGCATCGCCGTGAGCAACGCCTCCGGCTACGCCACTCAGGCGGTGGCTGAGCTGGCCCTCAGCTTTATGATCCAGCTGCTGCGCAATGTGGGCAAAACCGAGGAAAAGTGCCGTCAGGGCGGCACCAAGGACGGGTTGGTGGGCAACCTTCTGTGTGGAAAGACCGTAGGCATCATAGGTGCTGGCGCCATTGGCAAAAAGACTGCCCAGCTGTGCAAGGCCTTTGGCTGCCATGTGATCGCCTTCAACCGCAGTCCGGTCAGCGACCCGGCCATTGACGAACAGGTGACGCTGGACGAGCTGCTGGGCCGCGCGGATATTGTCTCCCTGCACTGTCCTCTCACCCCTCAGACCAAGGGGTTGATCGGCGGGGCGCAGCTTGCTGCGATGAAGCCTTCCGCTATCCTCATCAACACCGCCCGGGGTGCCGTGGTGGACTCTGCTGCTCTGGCACAGGCTCTGAAAAACGGCGATATTTCCGGTGCGGCCTGCGACGTGTTCGAGATGGAGCCTCCCCTGCCTCTGGACCATCCCCTGCTCCACTGTCCCAACACCATCGTCACTCCCCACATCGCCTTTGCCAGCGTGGAGTCTATGGAGATGCGGGCGGACATCGTGTTCAACAACCTGTACGCCTGGCTGGAGGGCAAGCAGCTCAACATCGTGTGACTTTATGGGCCGCCGCGGAAGGTTCCGCGGCGGCCTTTCCCCGCATAGACTGGGTCGAGGTGATATAATGTACCCTTCTCCCCAATGCCCTCAGGCCGCGGCCCGGCTGATCGGTTCTGCCGCCGCGCCCGCCCTGTCCGGCTCGGTCCAGTTTTGTCAAATGCCCCGGGGCGTACTGGTAACGGCCCATGTTTCCGGCCTGCCTCTGAACAATTCAGCCGGCTTTTTCGCCCTGCACATCCACCAGGGGACCAGCTGCGCCGGAGACGATTTTCCGGCCACGCTCAGCCACTACAATCCCTCCGATGCGCCCCACCCCGCCCACGCGGGCGACCTGCCCCCCCTGCTGTCCAACGGCGGCGAGGCCTATCTGTCCGTACTCACCGACCGGTTCCGTATTGAAGATGTGTTGGGCCACACCGTGGTCATCCACAGCGGTCCGGACGACTTTCACTCCCAGCCCGCCGGAAATGCAGGAACCAAGATTGCCTGCGGCGTCATCCAAACTGTATAAAAAATGCCGGGCATCAGTTGTCCGGCATTTTTTATACACCTTCTCTCCGCCCCTCCCCAAAAAGTGGCAGCCCGTGGGTTTTTTATCATTTATATACTAAAATGGGTATATTGGTATTTTATCGCCTGTTTGGGAGGAACCCT